>NZ_NFJQ01000006.1 GCF_002159945.1 Cloacibacillus sp. An23
CGCCGGAATTAGTTGAATGAGAGAGGGACGGCCTTAGGCCGTCCCTCTCTCGCTTTATTCTCTCGCTTTATATTATATTTATATCTACAGGAATCTCCCCCCTGCGCCGGGAGCCCTTTTTGGCTTGTTGCCGTGAAAAGAATCTCGAGAGGTCCGTTCCGTCCCCCACCGTACAACCTCAAAAAGCTCCTGAACTACCTGAGATCTTTTTGTTTATATTTTGTCTTATACAGACAATCCGCAGAAAAAAGGGGGCTGCGGATTGTTAGGCTCATGTGATATTGGGTAACTGAAACGGCTGTTTTTCAGGGACGGCTAATTAGTATATCGTTTATTGATATTTTTGTATTAGTTCGTCTGTGAGAGTGCAGGCGAAATTAATAGCTCTTGTACATGTTGTTCTGTATAAGTCTCGCTTCTGAATTTCTGCTAGGTCATTCGAATCGCAATTTTTCAGCCCGTTCAATATGTCACTACAGTCTAAGCTGCCGAATTTCTCAATGAAACGTTGATTAAATTCTTGACGTATACTTTTGGCATGATTCAGACGCTCTACATCACCTAATTGATCGTTAGCAAATTTATATCCTAAAGCCATATATGCCCCCGTAACGCATCCACAAGTTGCTGATCGTCCCATGCCACCTCCTATCAAAGCCGCGATTCGACGAGCCTGTGCTGTATCAAAGCCGAGTTTTGGGGCTAAGGTCCCAAAGACGTACATGGCACAATTGATGCCATGGTCAAATCCATACATTAATTCATCTGGCGGAATATATTCTCTCGTCCTCTCCATATTTGTCGTCCTTCTTTCTATTTTTTGTTTAAGAAGCTAAATGTTCAAATTTTCGTTATATTGTACGTTATGTGGGGATTTTTGCTATCTAGGAACTATAAACGTTTGATCCTTGATCTTGAAGAAAGCAAGCACCGAAAACAATTTGGGCAAAGTTGTTATCATCAAGGAACAAATGTAGTTTTCGGTGCCTGTAACAAACTGTCAGTTTATAAGATTAACATTTTTCCCGCTGCGCATAAAGGTTACTATTTCTTCTGCCGTCATGTTATCCAGTCCGAGATCGGAGAGTGTATAACCTGCTGCATAGTAGTTTGTTTTCATCATGACGTTGCTCAAGTTTGTCATTGCGTGAAGAACAGGCGTGTCAACATTCAGGACTTTTGCAAAGTTGATTGCAGTTACACATCCCACAGGTACATCTTCGGTAATATAGCGTGAATTTAATTCAAAGCGCGTTCCTTTAGGAGCAGGAAGCCATGTATTAAGGTCAAGTGGCTGGTCGAAAGGATACCTGAAATCCGGACCATAGAAGAACTGCCCGATCAATCCCATTCTGGACGATGTTAAAGCATCTTTTTCTACAGGGCAAATTCCAACGCCGAATGCCTTTGTGATGTTGACTAGGTCCTCGTAATAGGCATATTGCACTTCACCTACGGCTGGGGAACACCCAAATGCATAAATGTCATAGTAGATATCTTTGTCGCCCAGGTTGGGAATTACGCCCCAATTTTCAATCGTTCCGGCGTTCATTACTACAGCCGGAATATGAAGTAACGGGTTTACGTTAGAAATGCTGATGTCCAGGACAGTGTCACCATGAATCAATTCTGTTGCGTCTAAAGCTGGAATCTCTTTAGATACACGCAGATATTCTTCGTAGTCACTAGATGGGAAGGTATCAACTCGTATTTCATTTTCCCTATAGGTAATGTTTACCACGTCAGTTTCTGTTTCTAAATTATTGAAGTCTACCAGCCGCGCTCCATATACTAAGGAATCATAACCGGCAATGATCACCTTTGTGGTAATGCCCTTATCTCGCATGATACGTCTGAGAATTAAACTACCAAAGTTATCAGGAAAAATGCTGACTGTCTGTCCGTCTTCGAGTAAAGGTGCTAGTTCCTCAAATACGCTGGGGAACCCCTGAGCCTGAACCGAAATCAAAATATGATTTGCACCGTGAACTGCCTGCGCCATATCATAAGTTACCATATCCAACACTGCCGTACCGTTTCTCTTGAAATTCTTGTAGTTCATTTCAAGGCCTTCGAGTCGGATGCGCTTGCTTTTCTGGATACCTTTGACCTTATTATTGAATTTTGTGAATTCGTACATTCTTACCTCAGCGCCACCTAATTTACAATCAGCGGCCAACGCATGAGCCCCATTTCCGGCACCAATCACAGCAATAATAGACATATAAATTACCTCCTTCGAAAAATAAACAGGCTATGGTATGTATCTGACAGCCCATGAAAGATTGAGCAAAAAATGATTATTTAATGAAAAATGAGATTAAGCTTGCACCGCTTTGCGATCCTGACTCCAGAGCATGAAAAAGCGGATGATTGTAACTAGCCCGCTGAATGCTCCTGCGTACCCAAAGTATGTCATGATGTAATTGATGAGCATCTCGTATGGCACAAACAGTGTAATGAAGTAGACTGCGACACCACATATTACGATAAACAGCCTGTAAGGCATTGATTTTTCATCAGACCAGATTGTGGAAGCGCAAGTCCAAAGAATTGGGCACATCGTAGAATAAATGGATAGCATAATTATAATTGAGAACACAACGGCCATGCCGGAAATGAACTGGTTGGCAAGAACTAAATTGGGTATAGCTGCTATAGCGCATTCCTCAATCTTGCCGATGTAATTTAGTGCCAGAATAATACAGCAAGCTGTATATAGAACGGCACCAGCCATAAATATACTCTTTGTATCTTTATATCGGTAGTCGCGAAGGTCGTGTCCCAAGTGCGCGACATAAGCCATTGGCAGCAAAATGCACGTACCAGTATAAGAGATGGCTGAAAGAAGTATGCTATGTCCCGCACGATTTACTTCCACCGCACCGCTTTGCATGAGTTCAACCCCTTCTTTAAGGTGTGGGAAAGTTAAAAACGCTGATATAACGCCTAAAATTAAGGAGAAACCGACAACAACGGGTCCAATTTTTCCTATGATATCTACCATTTTCCTCAGGCCAAGAAGAGCAGTGCCGACTGAAATTATGACTGCGATCGCGCTACCAAGAGGAATTGAAATACCGAACTGCTGGTTAAGTGTATTGCCGAAACCAGAAATCATGAAGAAGTAACAACCCAGGTTATAAGCCCAAACGAAAAAGCTAAAAAGCTTTCCTAGGTATTTTCCGCCGATAATCTCGTAGAGTTCATTAACATTACTGGCTTCTCGCGTTCGTCCAATATAGCCAACGCTGATGTAGGTCATTGTGAGAAAAACTATGAATATGATCCCTATTTCAAAAACACCAAAGATCGAACCCCAGTTAGAGAAATACTGCATAATCTCTTGGCCGCTTGCAAAGCCAGCGCCTATTAAGTAGGCTAAAATGGCACCTGTAGTATTAACAATCAGCGCAAAGCCCATTTTTTTACAGCTTTCCATCAAACATCGCCTCCAAATTAATTTAGGTCTTTGAGGGAAAGAACCTACATGTGGAGGAAAAGAGCAGAAAATATTCTTAATATCGTACTTTCATCCGTTATAGTGTACAAAACGAAGTATAAAATACAAATTATTTTTTGTCAATCAACTTATGTTATTGATTACTTTGTCGAAATATAGTATAGTACACCGGGCGGTCATATATGCTGAATAATTACGCATTAACGTTACTTTAATCTACGCTTACTATTTCACTGGAAGAGAAAAGAGCTGTACTTATGGACGAATTTACAGGTATTGGCGATAACCTGAAGCAATTGAGAAAACAGATGAATCTGAGTCTCAGTGAGGTATCTCGCCTCACCAACGTTAGTAAAACAATGCTGAGCCAAATTGAGCGCAATGAGTCTACTCCAACAATATCGACTGTTTGGAAAATTGCTAACGGCTTAAAAATAAAGTTCGATACGCTATTAGATACAAGTGCGGCTAGGTTGTGCGATATTCGTTCGATCCACGACATGGTGCCATTGCGGGATAAGTCTCATTTAGCTGAGATTTATTGTATGGCGCCATTTTCTCCCAAGAGTGGTTACGAGTTTTTCTATTGTATTTTTCGTCCTGGATGCAATTATATTTCTGATGGACATCGTAATAGCCAATCTGAACTTGTATTTGTGT
This sequence comes from Cloacibacillus sp. An23, assembly GCF_002159945.1. Lineage (NCBI taxonomy): Bacteria > Thermotogati > Synergistota > Synergistia > Synergistales > Synergistaceae > Cloacibacillus > Cloacibacillus sp. An23. The sequence goes on from NZ_NFJQ01000006.1 coordinate 4,124, forward strand.
TTCAGGGTGAGCTAGAAATTGTAATAGGGACAAATTCTTATCGCATTCCGGAAGGCAGTGCGATCTCAATTGAGGCTGTGATGCCTCACCGTTATATTAATAATGGAGAGACAACAGTAATATCTTGTTCACTTGTTAGTTATAATTAACACTGATTTTGTAATTTAAAGATTTAGAAACCTATTTTTGTTTCTCTTCATAATATGTTATCGAAACGCTCCTTCTTTAATTTTTTATATAGTCTCACTTAAAAAAGTTGTATATTGCCGCTGCGTTGATGTCGGTTTGCCACAAACTTTCGACGTCCATTGGATTATAAGTTGATCGCTGTAAAGATAACTTTGAATAAATATTTTTGTTGACATCCTACGCTCAAGATGTTATTGTGAAAGCGAGGGAAAGAGCAGGAGTATTTTACATATCAAGCGTCCGTTATCGCGAACAAAGTCGTTATATGGTGGATATAACGATAAGAGGCATTATTGCCTCATAGCATTTTTATGATTAACGCGCGCACGAGAATTTAAGTTGAAGAAGGGAGACTTTCCAAATGAAAAAAGATATCTATCTGCAGTTATTGGAAAAAGAACTGATTCCGGCATGCGGTTGTACTGAGCCAATGGCATTCGCTTTAGCGGCGGCTCTTGCTCGCAGATACGCCCCTGGCGAAATTAAAGAAATTCATCTAAAAGGATCCGGTTTGATGGTGACCGGTGTCCAAGCCGTACTTATTCCTAATTCTCATGGCCGTCATGGCGGATTTATCTCAACAGCCATGGGTGTAGTCGCCGGGAACCCAGACGACGATATGGAGGTTTTGACCAAGATCACAGACGCTGATCTGGAGAAAGCAGAGGAACTATCGCAGCGGCTGCAGGCGGCAGGTACGTTCACCCAAGAGTTGGAAGTTGATGTCCCGTCGATTTACCTTTCTACTAACATAGTCACAGATGAGCATAACGCTACAGTTATTTTGCAGAACGAACATAACGGGATTTGCTATATTGAGGCAGATGGAAAGGTTATTTTAGATACTAGGGATATAAACCCAGTCACTGAAGCCTTAGAAAAGAACAATGTAGATAAATCCATTCTCACAATTCCTAAAATTGTAGAATTTTGTAATACTGTGGATTTAGAGCAATTAGGCCATATCCGCTATGCGATGAAACTGACGAAGGATATCTGTCAGGATGGCATGGACAATCCTCTTGGGATGCAGTGCGGACGTGTTTTAATGCAGAATATGGAAAAGGGACTGGTGGCGAAAGACGAATTCAATTACACATTGGCTTGGACTATCGCCGGCTTAGATGCTCGTATGGGAGGCACAAGCTATACGGCTATGAGCAATACAGGCAGCGGTAACCAAGGTATCATTTGCACCATGGCTCCTATGGCGGCAGGCGAATGGAGAAAAGAGTCCGAAGAGAAGATTATTCGAGCGGTGACACTATCCAATCTGATGAATATCTATTTGGATTATCGTTCTAACGAATATGCGCACCTCTCTCCGGAGTGCTATTGCGGAGGAGTAGCGCCTGCGGCCGCTGCCTGCGGCGTTGCGTACTTAAGAGGCGATTCTGCTGATGTTCTGAATGACATCGTCCGTACTAGCCTGGGGAATCAGGCTGGGATTATATGTGACGGCGCCAAACCGAGCTGCGCATTCCGCGCATATACCGGATTATTTGCAACTCTCCACGCTATGTTGCTGGCAGAACAGGGGATTGCTACCGGTCCGACAGAAGGCATAGTTCATGAATCTGCAGATGTGACTATTGATAATATCTATCGTCTACAGAAAGATACTATGAGTCATACAGACGAGTTCGTTTGGAAAATTAAGCAGGAACAGAAGACAATTTGCTAATTGGAAAGCATATACGCGATATATCACAGTGAGAAGTATAATTTATAAAAAATATTTTAGACAAAAGGTGGCTTGTGTATTATAACAAAATGCACGACCCATTCTTTGCGCAATGAAAAGCGATATCTGCTTTATACACAGGCAGAAAGTCAATCGCTACTAAGATATTGCACAAATTATAACTTGAGTGGCTCTGAAGTTTCAACGGAGCCACTTTTTATTGTCTGAGGACGTATTTATCGGCGTGTCCGCCTCTGGCGCCGTCGCGTAGGATATGATACGTACTATGGCATCAAAGCCCATCCTCTTTACTATGGTGACCCCGACGCCAGAGAGCATGCTGGCGCTCGCGATTGAGGCCGGCGCGGTTCATCGGTATGGGACACCGCAACTTCTACAACCAGACCAACAATGTTCTGTCCTTCCCGAGGATTTTCCGCGGCGCTCTGGACGTGCGTGCGAGCGACATAAACGATGGTATGAAGATAGCCGCGGCTATAGCTCTTGCGAATCTTGTCGGAGACGATGAGTCCAACCCTGAGTTCATCATTCTCGCCGCTTTCGCCCTGCGCGTCTGCGAGCACGTATCGAATGGCGGTTGCTGAAGCCGCGCGCAATAGCAGCGTAGCGATGATATAAGGACGGGCGGTCGCCTGATGCGGAATTTTTACGTACGAAACGAAGAACAACGAGATGCCGCCGTCGAGAACGCAGTTTTCCGTTCTATGCTGCGGCCAGTCGTTGCAAAAATAAGGCACGACGTAACATAGCCGCTCGATCAGTTGGGGCGGACGTATGGCGTTTTGCTTTAGGAAATGACGCCTGTCATGCCATATCTGGCTGCCCCAGGTGCTCCACGGCGCTGTTTTGGGTGCGCGCATGGATTTCAATGATCTGGGGCCGATGTTTGCCGGGAAACGCGCCATGCATTGACTACGCGTTTTATCACGTTGTGCGGGCGGCGTGCTGCACCAAGCACGGCATGACGGAGACTCTGTTCTCTGTATTTAGTTGATTGCTGTTCAAAAATAAGTCAATCAACCATGTCATCCATATGAGATTAAGAAAGCGCATTCACAGCGGGCGCATTTCGATATATGTCCGGCAGGCGGAGTATTTTTTCATTCTAGCTCGCGATTGGTTTTTTGTGATCTATGCCAGAAAATCATATATCGCGATGTGTCAGCGCGGTATATGACGGCCCGTACGGCTGACCACGGCTGTGCCGAAGCAATAAGATTTATTTTCACGGCGGCACGACGGGAAGCGCAAGCGGAGCCGGCGCGCGGCGGCGGTTTTCTCACTCGTTCAAACGGAAAAGGGGCGGGGCTCTTTCCAGTCTGATATATCAGAGGCTTCGGTATATGCAGACCTGTCATTGAACGACTTTGATTTTCTGAGAAAGGGAGATCATCGTTCCCGCGTCGTTTACGCCGCATGCGCCGTGTCGCGAGCGGGCATCCTCGCACGCCTCGGAAGCGCGTCCGAACGAGCTGTGCGGGCTGATGCAGGTGCGCGCGCGCTTTGCGGACGCCTTGCGTCCCGTAATAAAGATTTTGTTTTTCACCCGCTAATATGATACAAAATTTTAAAAAATATTTTTTATTTTCTTATCCAATGCTTCAAACATTGACATCGCGGCAGTTCTGATATATCTTTTACATTAAAGTTAGTAGAATTGCTTACTTATTTTCGTATCTTCTAACAAGCGGCTTTTGCGGCCTCGGGGGGCCGTAATTATAAAAAGCGAGAATCTGAAGGGAGAGCACAAAATGAAGAAATTAGCAGTATTTATGGCATCGGTACTTGTTCTTGCGATGATGGCTACGGCTTCGTTCGCTGCGGATCAGATAGTGTTCCGCTTCGCCGGGCAGCAGCCGGTCGAGCATCAGTGCACTAAGATGATGCAGGATTTTGCGAAGGAAATCGCTGATAAGACTAACGGACACGTTAAAATCGAAGTTTATCCCGCCAGCCAGCTCGGCGATTACACGCTCGTAATGGAAGAGCTCATACGCGGCACCGTCGATATGTCGGTGACCTCGTTCGCGAGCTCCTTCGACCCCCGCTTCGAGCTCGTCTACATCAACGGATACGTCAGCGGCTATGACGAGGCCAAGAAGGTCTTCGCCCCCGGCGCGTGGCTCCCGAACAAGCTTAACGAACTCGGCCTCGCCCTCGGCGTCCGCGTCCTCGGCTCCTACGTCGAAGGCATGATCGGCGTCGGCTCTACGAAGCCCCTCAACGAACCGCTCAACCCGAAAGTCGACAAGGGCGTCCTCACCCGCGTTCCGAACATGGACACCTACATGCTCGGCGCTCAGGCGATGGGCTTCCGCACCATCACCATTCCGTGGGCCGACGTTTATCAGTCGCTCCAGACCGGCGTCTGCGATTCCGTCAACGCGATGGCTACGGCCGCCGTCTACACGAGCCTCGGCGACGTCATCAAGTACTGGTACGCCACTAACTACTCGATGGAGTACCTCCCGCTCATGATCAGCGAAAAGTCCTGGCAGAAGCTCTCCCCCGAAGAGCAGGCGATCTTCCAGGAAGCCGCGAAGAACTTCACCATCAAGTCCATCGACACCGCCCAGGCTGAGGATATGAAGTACATGGACCTCATGAAGAAGAAGGGCATCCAGGTCTTCACCTACAGCGAAGAAGAGCTCCGTCCCATCAAGGAAGCCTGCATCACCACCTGGGAAAAGCTTGGCGAGCGCGGCATGACCCCCGAACTTATGAAGGAATTCAGAGAGAACCTCGGGAAATAAACCCTTGCCCCAACAAATCAAAAACGAAAGCGGCCCTTTTTAAAGGGCCGCTTTTTTACGCCGTATGACGAACGTACGCGGGAATTATCGCAACCGGGCCGGAACGCCGCCGCCCTCCTTGCGCTTCCGACGCCTAAGCGGAGACACAGTAGAAGCTCATGACCTCGACTCCGCGGCCGGAGACCCGTGCGGGGGCCTGCGTGCAAGAATATTCACGGGACGGCGTTTGCTTGACTATTTAGTATGATCGTTTTGCTTTTGGGAAAAAGCCGTAATGCGCCGTACCGGGCCCGTCACAGTCTGTTTGCCGCTGCGCCGCGAGCCGCCGCGTGTTCTAACGCGGTGAGATTCCGCGTCTGCCGGCAAAAAGTCGATGAAATTAAAATATTCCGTTCGTTCCGTCCGATGACTCGAACGGCGTTTTACGCCAGGCGCGGAATGACGGTAACTTCGGCTGTTTCCCCCTGCCGGTACAATCAGAGTAAACTCGCACCACATCCGCGCGCACGACGTACCACCGCCGCATTCCGCTTCACGGCGCGCCGCAAAAATTACAGCCGCAGGCCGCGCTATTCGTATGCGGCCAGCCGTGGCCGTCGGTTGAGGCGGCTACTGTCTTGCGGAATAGACGCCGCGTCCGTGCCCGGCGCTCGTTGAAAAACGCATCGCCGCCGCGCCGCCGGCCGCGTCGCGTTCCGCGCGCAGCAGCCGCACTTCTTCCTCAAGGCGGGCCAGCCGGGCCTCAAGCTCCGCCGTGTAGGCTTCGCCGCCGGTCCGGCGCGTAGGAACGCCGTCTATCTTCACCACCTGCGCGCGGACGCCGGCGACCGTCGAATTTTCCGGCACGTCGCGCAGCACGACGCTGTTCGCGCCTATCTTTGAATTCGAGCCTATCGTTATCGGGCCGAGTATCTTCGCGCCACTTCCGACGAAAATATTGTCGCGGAGCGTGGGGTGGCGTTTGTGGTCGCGTTCGTTGCCGGTCGCGCCGAGCGTGACGCCGTGGAAGAGCGTGACGTTCTCGCCGATCTCCGCCGTCTCGCCTATGACGACTCCCGCTCCGTGGTCGATGAAAAGTCCTGGGCCTATCTTGGCGGCCGGGTGTATCTCTATGCCCGTCCACCAGCGCACGAAAAGCGAAAGCAGCCGCGGAAGCACGGGAATATGCAGCGTCGAGTGCATGAAATGCAGCCCGCGGTACGCTGTCACGGCGAGGAAGCCCGGCGTACAGAGGACGACCTCGAAAAATCCGCGCGCGCCGCCGGCTATGGACGGGTCGTTCCTCTTAGCCGCGAGATAGTCGCTCCTGATCATCCTCAATGCGTTCATGTGCGTCCCTCCTGAATAAAAAAAGAGAGCCTGCTTTCGCAGGCCCTCACAAAAATATTACGATTTCCGGTTATGCTGTTCCGCCCCGGGCCGCGCTCCTATGCGCGCGGCTCGCCGTCCGCGCGGTTTATAAATCCGTGCGGCGACAACAGACGATATTAAAGAGGCGGATCGTATATATCGTACTCATAGCGCTTATTCTATAACGAATATGGCGCGTTGGCAAGCCTGGATAAGGAAGGCGGATTGTCATCTGTCCGGCGGCAGAAAAGAATAGTCATGGGAAGAGCTGCTCAGTCCGCCGCACTCTGGGGCGCCGCGCAGGTTGGAAAGTTCGTGAGGGCCGTCGTCAGACAATATGGACGGAGCTTGCGCATGAACTCTAGTACCAGACGGAGGGACGTGGAAAAATCGATAAAGAATAGAAATAAGAAAGATATACTTTCGATGTACCGTTCCAAACGCTGAGGAGGGCTATGTCGTTCTGAGAACGGAAAATAAAACGCGAGCGAAAGCTTGCGCCGCTTGATGCCGCAGCATTTCGGAGTGCGGTGTGAAAAAGCTGCGCCCATTGCTGTAAAGTTTTTCTCCTTGACACTTCTCTCATCGCCCTGTATAATCCCATAGTTGACTGGGGGTGGCTGCCTTGGCGGAGAAGGATTCTCTGAATCAGCGCGTTCGGGACGTGCTTTTGTTTGATACTTACGGGCAGCGGCTCACGGAGAAGCAGCGGATGGCGTGCGACATGATCCTGATGCGGGATTTTTCGCTCGCGGAGGCGGCGGAGTCGCTCGGCGTCTCGCGGCAGGGGGTTCACGACCTCGTCGCGCGCGCGCGCGAGCACATGGAGGACTGCGAAAGCTCTTTCGGCCTCGTCTCGATGCGGAACAGACTTGAAGCCATGCGGCGGGCGCTCGACGAGAACAAATCGCGTCTGCCCGAGGATTTTTACAGAGATTTCATGAAGCTGCTGGAGGGATAGCCGGTGTTTGATTCGCTCAAAGAACGTTTTGAAAATATTTTCGCGAGCCTCCGCGGCAAGGGAAAGCTGTCCGAAGAGGATATAAATCTCGCGCTGCGCGAGGTGCGCCGCGCGCTTCTCGAGGCCGACGTCAATTATAAGGTCGTCAAGGACGTCGTCGAGGCGATACGCGCGCGCGCCACCGGGCGCGAGGTGCTGGATTCCATCACGCCGTCGCAGCTTATTTTCACGATAGTTTACGAAGAGCTTATAAAGATCATGGGCGAAGCCCCGGCGCCGCTCGTGATTTCGCCGAAGCCGCCGACTATTTATATGATGGTCGGGCTCCAGGGTTCCGGTAAGACGACGACCACGGTCAAGATAGCGCGCCGTATGTCGAAGGGGCACAAGCCGCTGGTAGTGGCCTGCGACCTTCGGAGGCCCGCTGCGGTGGATCAGCTCCGCGTGCTAGCGGAGAAGGCGAACATCCCGTTCTTCGGCCCCGAGCCGGGCGAGACCGACCCCGTCGCCGTCGCGCGCAAGTCGCGCGCTTACGCAGAGTCTCACCTCTGCGACATGATCCTGCTCGACACTGCCGGCCGTCTCCAGATGGACGACGAGCTGATGCAGGAGCTCGAGACTATGAAGGCGGCTATGGAGCCGACGGAAATCCTGCTCGTCGTGGATTCCATGACTGGGCAGGAGGCCGTCAACGTCGCGGACACTTTCCACGCGCGCCTCGGACTGACCGGCGTCGTGCTGACGAAGCTCGACGGCGACGCGCGCGGCGGCCCCGCGCTCGCGGTGCGCGCGAGCACGGGCGTCCCGATAAAGCTCGCGGGCTGCGGCGAAAAGACGGAAGATCTCGAAGTTTTCGACGCGCGGCGCATGGCGCAGCGCATAATCGGCATGGGGGACATGGAGGGGCTGCTCGAAAAGGTACAGTCCGCCACCTCCGAGGCCGACATAGAGCGCATGACGGAGAGCCTGAAGAAAAACCGCTTCACGCTCGAAGATATGCTGATGCAGCTCCAGCAGATAAAGAAGCTCGGGCCGCTTGAAAAAATAGTCGAAATGCTGCCGATTCCGGGCGCGGCGAAGGCTCTGAAGAACGCCGAGATTGACCCGAAGCGCATGAAGCAGACCGAGGCGATCATACTTTCGATGACGCCGAAGGAGCGGCGCAACCCCGAGATAATCAAGGGCAGCCGCCGCCGCAGGATAGCGGAGGGCTCCGGCACGTCGGTGCAGATGGTGAACCAGGTGCTGGCGCAGTATGAGCAGATGAAGGGCATGATGAAGACCTTCGGCAAGATGGCCGGAGGCAAGGGCGGCTTCCGTATGCCGCCCGGCCTTGGCGGGATGGGGCGCGGCAAGCGCGGCTTCTTCCGTTAAATTGTGATTGAGCCGGATATGATTCCGTTTTCAATAAAGCATTAAAAGAATAGACACAGGAGGTGTTAACGCAAAATGTCAGTACGTATACGTCTTTCCCGTCACGGGAAAAAGAAGGCTCCTTTCTATCGTCTGGTTGTGGCGGACTCTCATTCTCCGAGAGACGGCCGTTTCATAGAGATACTCGGGACCTACAACCCGCTCGTGGACCCGGCGGAGATCAAGATAAACGCCGAACGCGCCGCGTTCTGGCTCGGCAACGGCGCTTCTCCGTCGGACACGGCGAAGGAGCTGCTCAGGAAGGCCGGAGTCATCGACGCTCCCGCCGCGGCGGCCGAAGCGGAATAGGGCGGATAAATCATGGCGAATTATGTCGACCTGGTTGATCTGATAGTGCGCAGGCTCGTCACGAAGCCGGAGGCGGTCCGTGTCGAAGAGGACCGTTCCGACGGCGGGGTCATACTCGTAACGATAAGGGTTGACTCCGAGGACGTGGGCCGCGTGATAGGCAAGAAAGGCTCCACCATCAACGCCATCCGCCACGTTGCGAAGGCGGCCTCGATAAAGTCGGGCGAAAAGGTGGACGTCGATGTCAAAGAAGACTGATCCTTTTCTCGAAGGACGGTGCGAGATAGGCAAAATAGCGGCGGCGCACGGAGTCCGCGGGGACATGCTTCTGATACCGCTGACGGACTTCCCGGAGCGCTTCGTAGGCATGAAAACGCTCGACATATCGCTGCCGGGCAAGCCGGTGAAGAGCTGGAAAGTGCGCAGGCTTGAGCCTTACGAGGGGAAGAACACGTTCTTCCTGCACCTTCAGGGCGTAGACGACAGAAACGCCGCCGAAGCGCTGAAGGGAGCCTCGGTCACCGTACCGGACGACGAAAGGGTCGAGCTCGAAGAGGACGAATACTGGCTCGACGACATAATCGGCCTGACGGTCCTCGACGGGACGACGGGGGAGACTCTCGGACGGGTGAGCGAAATCATCCAGACCGGCAGCAACGACGTCTACGTCGTAAAGACCCCCGACGGTAAGGAAAAGCCCGTCCCCGCCGTAGGAGACGCGATAGTCTCCGTAGACGTGGAGGGCGGCACCATGACAGTGAATATTCCAGAGGGATTGTGGGACTGAGATGAAAATAACCGTCATCACGGCCTTTCCAGAGCTGATGCGCAACTATCTCGCCGCGAGCGTCCTGGGACGCGGGATAGCGGCGGGGAGGCTCGAAGCCGAAGTCGTGGACATCCGCGATTTTTCGGAGGGTTCGTACCGGCAGATAGACGACTATTGCTACGGCAGCGGCGGCATGATGCTCATGGCGGAACCGCTGGCCAAGGCGGTTGAATCGGTCTCCGGCGGCGGAAAGCCCTACGTCGTCTACCCGAGCCCGCAGGGGGTGCGCCTCCATCAGGAGCTCGTGGAAGACCTCGCGCGGAAGGAGCACCTCGTCATCGTCTGCGGCCACTACGAGGGCGTGGACGAGCGCTTCACGGAAAAGTTCGTCGATATGGAAATATCGCTCGGCGACTTCGTGCTGACGGGCGGCGAAATGCCCGCGATGGCGATAGTGGACGCCGTGTCGCGGCTGATTCCAGGCGTCGTCGGCAGCGGAAGCTCCGTCGAAGAAGACTCCTTCTACAGCGGAATGCTCGACACGCCGCACTACACGCGCCCGGCCGAATGGCGCGGCGAGCATGTGCCGGCGGTGCTTCTGAACGGGGACGCGAAGGCCATCGAGCGCTGGAGGCGGCGGCGGTCCGTCGAGCGCACGCTCGACAGGCGGCCCGACGTGACGTCGCGTGCGAGCCTCGCTCCGTGGCTCTCGGGCGGCGCGTACGTGATGGAGGTGCATTATCCGGTTCTCGACAAGCGCGGCGAAAAATCGTCCACCGCTATAACCGGCATGGACCTGCACGACATCGCGCGCGCCTGCCGCACCTTTGGAATAAAGAAATACCTGCTCGTCACGCCCATCGCGCAGCAGCGCGAAATGGCGAAGCGCATCGCGGGACACTGGACCTCGGGCTGGGGCGCGGACTACAACCCCGACAGACGCGAGGCTTTCTCCACGCTCAAGATATTCGCCTCCGTACAGAAGGCGCTCGCCTGGGCCGAAGAGAAAGAAAAAAAGCCCGTGTTCAAGATAGCGACGACGGCGAAGCGGCACGAGGGCGCGCAGCACTGGCTGACGCTCAAGCGCGAAATACTGCGGCGCGACCACAGCCCCGTATTCATATTCGGGACAGGCTGGGGCCTCCACGACGAAGTCATGGACGTGGCGGACGCCGTAATGACGCCCATAACAGGCGGCAAAGACGGCTGGAACCACCTCTCCGTGCGCAGCGCCGTGAGCATAACGCTCGACCGCTTCTTCGGCTGGCGCTGACGGCGAAGCGGGCTTAAGCAACAGACCAACGGCGCGAAAACGCCGTAAAAGATGAAAAAATAAAACAATTACGAAAAGGAGGGAAAACCTCATGCAGGATCCAAGAATTGCTCTGGTAGAGAAAAAATACCATAAGGCGGAAGGCTCCATCCCCGAGTTCCGCCCCGGCGACACGGTCAAAGTCCACGTCAAAGTCGTGGAAGGAAACCGCAGCCGTATACAGGTCTTCGAAGGCGTAGTCATCGGCCGCCAGCACGGCGGTCTCCGCGAAAACTTCGTCGTCCGCAAAATATCCAACGGCGTAGGCGTGGAAAGAATATTCCCCGTCCATTGCCCGAGCATCGACAAAATCGAAGTGACCCGCAAGGGCCGTGTCCGCCGCGCGAAGCTCTACTACCTCCGCAAACTCAGCGGAAAGGCCGCGCGCATCAAAGAGCGCAAAGACTTCGACAAATAACCCGTATCACTACGGAAAACGCAAAAGCCTCTCCATCGCGGAGAGGCTTTTTTCATGCGCGCGCGCCGCCGCCCTTCCGCGTCGCGCAGAAGAGAAACGCGCGCTCCGGAGTTTGCGAAAAAACCGGCTCCGTCCATGTGTCATGACGCCGCCTTCGCCGCAAAAGGCCGCCGCGCCCCGGCGCTTTACCGCCAGCGCGTCCGCGCGCCGAAATTCGCCGTTCCCAAACCGACAGCCCAAATAATATAATTTATCGCGGAAAACACAAGACAGGCAGGCGAGCGTCAGATGGAAGTCAAAAAATGGAGCTACGAAGAATTTCCTGAATACACGGAAACGCCTGAAGGGGCCGTCCGCGTCGAAACCACCGGGGACGAAACAGGCGTGCGCTTCGTCCGCGAAGTCGAATACGCCGCGCCGGACGGCGTGCCGCTGCGTCTCAACATACTGCTCCCCGTAACGCGGAACGAGCCGGACAAAAAACATCCCTGCCTCGTCTACGTGCAGGGCTCCGCGTGGAAAGAACAGGATTTATACATGTCCGTCTGTGCCGTGGACGAGCTCGTGAAAAAAGGCTGCGCGGTCGCGATAGCCCAATACCGCCACACGGGACAGGCCCCATTCCCCGCGCAGATAAGCGACGCGCGCAACGCCGTGCGCTACATGCGCGCCCACGCTGAAGAATACCGCGTAAACCCTGACGAAATATTCGTAGGCGGCGACTCCTCCGGCGGACACACCGCCGTCTTCTGCGCCATAGCTGAAGAGGGCGGCGACATGGACGAAAGCCTCTTCCCGGGCGTCTCGGCCGAAGTGCGCGGCGTGCTCGACTACTACGGCACGGTCACGCTCCTCATGGAAGACGGATTCCCGACGACCACGAGCCACCACACGCCCAAAAGCCCCGAAGGGAAACTCCTCGGCGGCGTGTACGTCATGGAACACCCGGAACTCGCCGCGAAAGCGAGCGCCGTCACCCACATAACGCCGGACAAAAAACTCCCGCCAGTCTGCATCTTCCACGGCACCAAAGACCGCACCGCGAACGTCCGCCAAAGCGTAGAACTCTACGAAAAACTCCGCGCCTGCGGCAAAGAGGCGCGCCTGTACCTGATAGCCGGAGCCGGCCACTGCGGCCCGGAATTCTGGACGCCGGAAGTATGCGCCCTCGCGTGGGACTTCATGCAGGACTGCCTGAAAAAATCAGCCGCGCAGGACTGGCGGGAAAGCCGGTGAAAAACGGAGAAAAAGAATATTTGTGCCTCTTCGCCCGCGGCTTAGCGGCCTTGCAAAACCCGTTTGAAAAAATCCTAAAAAATCTTTCTAAAAAGGCTTGACGAAACGCCGAACTTTTTATATACTTTTTTGCGTTGAGCGCCGGGGTGGTGGAAATGGTAGACACGCACGTTTGAGGGGCGTGTGGGGCAACCCGTACGAGTTCAATTCTCGTCTCCGGCACCATTTTTAAAAACCCTCGAGAGACCAGCCGAAAGGTTGGCCTCTTTTTTATTATTTGATATTATTTTTCTTTTCCGCCGCGTACGAGGCGGAAAAGAAAAATATAGTGAATTAACTAAAACAGCAAACATTTATGTCATTTCGGCAATCTTCCGGCTGGAATCTCCGCCACTAACACAGAGGCTGAATGAAGCTATGCAGCTATAATGGATTCTATTGAGTATAGGACGAAGGCCCCGCAGAGCCTGCCCCGTTTCACTGGGCACAGAAGATTTGCGGGGCGGCATAATGTTTAGTGTAAAGTTGAATTATTGTAAATGTTTCTTGTCTTTAGTTAAACTGCCATAAAAACCGGCTGCGCGTTCTGGAAACTCCACAGACGCGCGGCCGGTTTTTATTCGTCGTTCGTTTCGGTTACAGCTGTCCGGCTTTATATTTTTTATGTACCCAGTAGGGCAGTATGAACATGAACGGGATGTAGATCACGGGAACGCCCATGTAGGACAGGAAAATCTTGTAGCCCCAGTTGACTATCGCGAGAATGCCGAACTGTCCGAGCGCTATCGCTATGACCATGAAAAAAGCTATTATCAGGAAGCGCGATGCGACGCTGCCTACCTTCAGCTTCGACGACACGACGCCTTCGTACCTCGCCACCGTGCCGCACATGAAACCAACACCTGTGCTGAGTACGGCGAGCATGGCGAGAGTTACGTAAATCAGATGGAAGTGCGTCCCCATGCCTATGCGTTTGAGCGCGGTGACGACCGGCAGGCTGTCGGTGAGAGCCCCGGGCATCTGCGAGGCGAAGAGCGTGTTCATTATCATCGTGCATCCGCCGACGAGCACGGAGCCGAGGACCGCCGTGACGAGCGAGTCGCGTTTGCTTTTTATTACGCCTTTTGAGGTCGCCATGCCGGAGTCGATGAACGAGCAGAAAATGGCTATGTAGAGCACGATGTTGAGGATCACCGTGCCGTACGAGGCGTTCATCGTCCTGTCGGCTATGTACTCGTGCGTTGCGGGCCACGACGGGCCGACGCCTTTGACGCCGATGGCGAGAACCATGAGGACCAGCGCCACTGTGATAGCCGTCGAGGCGTGGCGCACGAGCGCTTCACCGAACAGCAGCAGCGCGACGACCACGACGACGGTGGTAAGCCCGCCGATGAAGAAGGGGATTCCGAGCGTCTCAAGCAGCGCCCCGCCGCTCGCGTAGGACATGGAGGGCTATGACGATGCTCGAAAGCAGAACGGCGAGCTCCTTGTAGGCGACGAAGATTTTTCTGTATCTTCCGAACACGACGTTGTAGAAATCGTGGTAGTTGTACACCTGATATAACCTGCATGTTTCAAGAACGTAATAGACTATCCACGAGCTGATTATCATCAGGACGATGGGGCCGACGTAGACGCCGAGCCACCCGTAGCCGACGAAGTACTGCACGAGCTGCGCGCCGCTGGCGAAGCCGGGCCCTATGTGCGTGCCGAACCAGACGCACGCAACGGATACGGGCCCCATTAACCCTTTTAGCGTGCCGCCTGACATCGCTATCCCTCCCTGATGTCTCTTACAAGATTCCTGAATGCGCTGATGTAGAATTTCGTGTCGAGGGACACCGCAGCCGCGTCGAATCCCTGCTCAAAGTAGGCGCGCGTGGACTTCGCGTCTCCGGTGTAGAGCATCGCGAATTTTCCGGTCTCTTTGCATGCCTTCAATATTCTGTCGATTGAGTCCTTAAACTCCTGCGTGCCGAATTCTCCGGGCTTTCCGAGCGCGGCGGAAAGGTCGAACGGGCCGATGAATATTCCGTCGACGCCCTCGATATGCGTTATTTCTTCTATTCCTGCGAGGCATCCCGCCGTCTCGCACTGGGGAATCAGCAGGGTTTCGCTGTTGCAGGTCTCGAAATACGGCGTGAGCCCTTTACTCGCGTAGTCCGCTTCGCCCCATATCGCGTCGCGCCCCCACATTACGCCGCGGCTGCCGACCGGGTAATATTTCGCGTAGCCGACGAGGTCGCGCACCTCCTGCACCGACTCCACGCACGGGACGACGAGCCCCTGGACGCCTATGTCGAGCATCTTCAGCACCGACGGGCGGCTGCAGTCCTTGATTCTCGCGAGCGGCGTGATATTGCGCAGGCATGCCGCGCGCACGAGGTCCGCCGAGCTTTCCGGCTCGAACGGGCCGTGCTCGGAATCTATGATGAAGAAGTCCAGCCCCGAAGCTCCGAGGCATTCGACGGCATTCGAGCCGCCTATCTCAAAAAACGTCCCAATCCCTTTGCCGCCGGCGAGCAGTTTTTCTTTCAGCAAGTTTTTCATCGTATTCGCTCCTTTACTTCGCAATGGCCTTTTTGTTTATCGTGTTGTAGGGGATTTCTCCGCGGCACAGCGTGACCGCCGTCTTCGCCGCCTTTTCGTGGAGCTCTTCAGTCGATTCGACGCCGTCGTAGCCCGCGTGCGGCGTTAGTATGACGTTGTTCATGGAGACGTACGGATGGTCGCTCGACGTTATCGTCTCAAACTCGACGACGTCCAGCCCCGCGGCTCCGACCTTACCGGATTTCAGAGCCTCGATGAGGTCGGCTTCGCAGATGATCGGGCCGCGCGCGGTGTTTACGATGATCACGCCGTCCTTCATCTTCGCGAGCGCCTCTTTGTCTATCATGTGGCGCGTCTCCGGCGTCATCGGGGTGTGGACGGAGATGATGTCGGCCTGCTCGAACAGTTCGTCCTTCGTGAGGCGTTTCACGCCATGTTTCTCAAAAACGTCGTCGGGTAGGAACGGGTCGTAGGCTGCCACGTTGTAGCCCATCGGCTTGGCGAAGGCGGTGAGCTGGCACGCGATGGCTCCGAAGCCGACGAGGCCGAGCGTCCTGCTGCTCGCCCGGCGCATCGGGATCCCTTTCGGGCCGCGCGACCATAGCCCCTGCCGGACGTTTTTGTCGAAGAGCAGAAGATTGCGCGAGAGCGCGAGAATGAGCGCGAAGGCGTGCGTCGCCACCTCCGGGATGCAGTAGTCGGTGAAATTGCAGACGGGCAGGCCGCGCTTGTTCGCCGCCTCTATGTCTATCGCGTCGACGCCTATCCCGTAACGGACGAGCCCTTTCAGATTCGGGCAGGCGTCCATGACTTCGGCGCTGAGCTTGACGAGCACCGTCATCAGCACGTCCGAGTCTTTGCAGCGTTCTATAACGTCCCGCTCGTTCGCGCAAGTTTCGAGCACGAGCTCTATGCCGTTTTCGGCGAGGAGCTTCTTTTCGATTGCGTAATCGTATCCGACGAAAAAGTCGGAGTCCACAAGACAGACTTTCATAATAAATTCCTCCTTTTGGGTTGTATGGCTTGCCGCTGGCATTTATTCTATGTTGCGCGCGAAATGTGTATCAAATAAAAGACAGGCGGCGGCGCGCTGGAAGCTTCCGTGTATTCTGAAAAGACATCGCATATTAGTGCATGAGGTTAAATGTTTAATTAAAAAACTCACAATATTTCAATATGTTTATGGCTTTGTGGTATTATGAGAACAGTTAGGTTTTTTATAAGATATTGGACTACACGCTTCGGCGCGGCGCGGGAACTCCGTATGACAGGGCAGCGTGCGCGTGCGGTAAGAGGGAGGTTTTTGCGTTGCCGTCTCCGAGAGAATATATCCAGAAAGTTTTGGACAGAAATCCGTTCACTCCGCTGTGGCAGGCGGTGTTCTCATATCTCAAGCGCGAGATCATCACCTTGAAGCTGCCCCCGGGTGAAAAACTCATGGAGAGCCGCATAGCTTTGGAGCTTGAGGTCAGCAGGTCTCCGGTGCGGCGCGCCGTTGAACAGCTTGTTATGGAAGGGCTGGTCGAAACGCATGACGGCAAGCCGCAGGTTTCGACTATCACCAAGAAAGATTTGCAGCATCTCGCGTTCGCGCGCTTTGAAATCGACGGGGAATCGGCGGGGCTTGCCGCGAAAAGGATAATGAAAGAGGATTTGTCCGCGATGGAAAACCTGCTCGGACAATTTGAAACTTTTCACGGAGAAGAGCCTTTCTACAGATTTGCTATCATCGACGACAAATTTCACGCGATCATATATAAGTCGTGCGGGAACCCGTATTTGCAGTCGATGTACGCGGTCATCCGCCCTAGCCTGCTGAGGTACAGGTATTACTCGATGACCGTCTATCCGGATAAAGAGGATATGCTTCGGAACACGTACGTATGTCACGGCGCTATTTTCCACGCGCTGAAAAATCATTTGTCGCACTGCGCAAAGGTGGAGGCACAGCAGGACGCCTCTAGGATGGCCGAGACCATAGCGGTCATTCCGAATATGGTAAACTACGATATTTTCAAAACACTCGATAATTCTGCAATAGATTTATAGCTTCCGCGCTGTGTTATCAGTGCAGAATTCATTTGCGGAGCTGCGTAATAGGAGCCACGTATGTGAAAATCCGGCGGACGACGGATCTTCCTGCAAGCCTGGCTGTAATTTATGCGTCCTGCGTATGAGCGGAGTTTTACGGCAGAAAGTCAGCGCGCCCGTTGAGAAGCGGCTCTAGGCCGCCAGCTGCAGCATTGCGTGGAGCTTCGCATGGAGCGCGGTCGTCTGGTGTGTCAAATCGTTTCTAGCGCATGTAGAGCGAATTGCCGTAATGCATGTTTCCATAATTCAAGCGGCTTTGCAGTGTGAAGAATCTCCGTTGCCTGAGCGTCCATGTCGTAGTCCAAGCCGCCGTCGTCATAGTTCGACGCGCCGTAATGGGGCGCGCAGTGTAAAACATGCATAATGAGATAGAGCCAGACGGCGCTGCATTGAGGAACGGAGGCAGGCAAAGTGTTGAGTTATCGTTACAAAAAACTAACGTCGGTTCACGCGCCAGATGCCCGCCGTTATCATCATCGCTCCCAGCGCGAGCCATATCGTGTAGCGTTCGCCGATCAGCAGGTAGGATATGACCATGCCTGCGAGGGGCTGGAGGAACTGGAACACCGTCAGACGCGCCACCGGTATGGCGGAAAGAGCTCTGTACCAGAAAAGATAGGCGAGGCCGGAGGATAGCGCGCCGAGGAAGACGAGGGCCGTCCATGTGCCGGCCGTGAACGACGGGACGACGGAGTAGTCGGTTCCTACGGCGAGAGTCGCGGCGAAGGCGAATAGCGCGGCGAATACCAGCTCCCAGAAGATTGAGAACGAGGGCGGCATGTCGTGTTTGAGGAAGCGGCGCGAGACGACTAGGAAGACGCCCCAGTTCAGCACCGATGCGAGCATCAGCCAATCGCCCCACGAGCCGAACGAAGCCTCGGCCGTCTCTTTCACAGTCCCGGCGGCGAGCACGAGCGCGACTCCGGCCGAGGCCAGCGCGAGCCCGGCGGCGGCTCCGCGCGACAGCTTTTCCTTGAGGAATATCCAGCCAAGCGCCGCTACGGCCGCCGGCGACGCGACCATCATCCAGTTTGCGTTGCCCGCGCCCGCCGTCTTCATCGCTACAGCCTGTATCCCCTGGTGGAAGAAAATCCCCTGAAAACCAAGAAAAGCCAGCAGCGCAGCCTCGCGCGCCGAGGGCAGCCGCAGCTCGCGCGACGCGGCGCAGCCGAGCGCGAGCACGGGGAGGGTCATAGCGAGGCGTATGAAAAGTATCAGCGACGGCTCCGCCTGCGCGAGCGCGTACTTGACCGCTGCGAAGCTCCCGCCCCATATCGTTACGGCGCATAGCGCCATCGCGTAATCCGCCGCGCGCGGAGCGCGCTGTCCCGAGATTTCATCCTTTTCCGGCATTGACGACACCGTCCCAACTTGAAATATAACGCGAAGATTATACAGCTTCACGGCGCGTTCCGCCTCGCCTCGCGCCTCCTGTTAAGAAACGCGGCCGTTGGCGGCCTCGCGGGATACGCGGGCTTGGAGCCGACGGACGCCGCGTCCGCTGGGAGGCGTTATAGTTCTTTAACTTTTATAAAAAAATATATGTCGCCCCGCAACGTCCCTGTGTCCGATGAAGCGGGGCAGGATCTGCGGGGCCTCCGTCCCGTCCCCAGCGGCAGCTTTTGTGGCTATATCGCATTGTTTTAGCCTCAGTGTTTAGGACGGAGGTTCCGCGCAGAAGATTCGCGGAACGAAGTCGTTTTTATATAAAAGTTAAGCACTATACAGGCTGCGGCTTTGCGTCGGTGTGGTTTGACGCGCAGTGTCAGACGCGGCACCATACGTTTTGCTTATAGGGCTTGCAGCTGTATTTTCCCGGCCGGGCCGCGCCGAAAATCCGCGCGTCCAGGCTTAAAAAAGAAATGGAAAAATATTTCCTTTTTTATAAAACCGGGACACATTTTTTTAATTTATCTGCTATTATTAAGAGAGCGCCAGAATAACGACCGGAGGATAAATTTATGAATAACATACAACACCTGCGCTACGCGGTAGAGGTGGCGAAGACGGGCTCGATATCGCGGGCCGCGGAAAACCTCTTTATGGGCCAGCCGCATCTAAGCAAGGCGATACGCGAGCTCGAAGACGACATGAACATCACCATATTCCGCCGCACGCCGAAGGGCGTCGAGCCGACGGAGCAGGGCGAGCAGTTCATAGAATACGCGCGCCGCATCCTCGAACAGGTGGACGAGCTCGAAGCGCTCTATAAACCCTCCGGCGTAAAAAAGTTCAGCCTTTCGCTGCCGCGCGCGAGCTACGCGGCCTTCGCCTTCACGGAGTTCGCGGCGGAGCTCGACGACGCGGAGGGGCTTGACATTAAATACCGCGAGACCAACTCGACGCAGGTCATAAAGGACGTCGGCGACGCCGTATCGAACCTCGGCATACTGCGCTGCCAGAGAGAGCACGAAAAATACTTCCTGAGCGCGCTTGCTGAGCGCTCGCTCGGATGCGAGCCGGTGTGGGAGTTCGAGTACCTTGCGCTGATGTCGCGCGCCCACCCGCTCGCGCGCCGTCCCGAGCTGAAATACGGCGAGCTGCGCCTATATACGGAGATAGTCCACGACGACAATTCGATTCCCGCGATGCCGGTCTCCGAGGCGCGCGTGCTGGCGCAGAAGCACGAGAAAAAGAAAAAGATAGCCGTCTACGAGCGCGGCATACAGTTCGAGCTGCTCTGCCGCGTGCCTTCCACTTATATATGGGTCTCTCCGATGCCGCGCGAGACGCTCGACCGCTTCGGCCTCGTACAGAAGCGGTGCAGCGACGCGGACAACGCTTTCCGCGACTTTCTCATCTTCCGCAGGAATTACCGTTTCACCTCCGAGGACGAGCTGTTTGTGAAAAAACTGCGCGAGACCGTGGCGAAGGTGAAGGCGGAGACGGAGCCTGCGAGCGCGTAGGCCGGGGCGAGAGGAGCGGCGCGCGCCGGCCGCAAGCGGCGTTTCACAAACGACGCGGCGTCCGCCGTCCAGGACTTCCGAAAATCTGGCGAAGTCAAGGCGGCCGGACGCCGCGTGAATATTTACGGACGTTTAGCGGCGCTTAAGGAGAAACGGCGCGCCTTACGCCGTTCAGCGGCTGCGTGAAGTTTCGCGCGCGCCGCCGGACTTTTTGAATTTCACCGTTGCTTTGCCGGAACCGGCGGCGTCAGAGGCATGTGGCCGTTAGAGGCGCAAGCCGCCGGACGCCCGGCCTCACAAGTCCGGCGCGACGGTTTTTCTTCTTTGAGCTAAACGTATCCGCCTTTGCGCTGTTACGCCGTCAGAAGCGGCTTAGTCCAGACTTATAAGCTTGTACTTCCTGCTGCCGAGCCCTATCTCTTCGCCGTATTCGAGCGTGCGAGGGCCGTCGCGCGACTCCATGCGCTCGACGAGCGCGGCTCCGTCGGGCGCGGCGCGGACGAGATCGACGCAGGCCTGGTCGAGCGCCACGGGGTCGAGCGAGGCGAGCACGCCGATGTCGTGCATCTCAGGCTCGGAGGGCGTCCCGTCGCAGTCACAGTCTACGGATAGGCGGTTCATAACGTTTATGTAGAGGATTTTATCGCCGAGCGCGTCAGTCACGGACTTCGCCGCCTCCGCCATCGACTCGATGAAGCCGTTGCTGTGTATGACGCTCTTGCCGTGCCCGGAGGCGAGCCCTATCGAGATGTTCTTGACCGCGCCGCCGAGCCCCGCCATCGCGTGCCCCTTGAAGTGCGAGAGAATGACGTAGAAATCGTAATTCCCGAAGTGCGAGCCGACGAAGTTTTCCTTGAGATGCCTGCCGCCGCGCACGGGGAGGGCCGTTTCACCCTCCGCGTCCAGTATGTCCACCTTCGCTATCTTTGTAAATCCGTGCTCTTCTGCGACCTTCATGTGATTTTCCGCGTCGCTGCGCGCCGTGCCGTAGGCGGTGTTGCACTCGACTATCGTGCCGTTCACCCCGCGCACGAGCTTTTCTATCAGCTCCGGGCGCAGGTAGTTGCTGCTCGGCGGCTCTCCGGTGCTTATCTTCACGGCGACGTTCTTCCCCTCGGCTTTGCGTCCGAGAGCCTTGTAGACCTTTACGATCGAGTCGGGCGTTATTTCCTTCGTGAAATATACCGCCGGCGGCTCGGCAGCGAAGGCCGCGCCCGCGCAGAGCGCCGCCGCGGCTGCCGCCGCAATAATTTTTACGCTTTTCATTCCTGTCTCTCCTTTCGGCTGTTTGTAGTTGTCTAACTGACAAGGGAAAACAACGGGGGTTCATCGTCATTCCGCGCTTGGCGCGGAATTCAGCGGCGTTAAATGCGTGAAGCTGTGTGGAACATGAGTCGCTGGATACCGGGTCAAGCCCGGTATGACAAATTATGTTCTTCCCAAAAAGTTAGATATTTATATGTCCAAACGCTGCCGGTCGGAACCGTCTCCGTGCCGCTGAAAAAGAGGCGGACGGGCCGCCCCTTCGTCAGTCTATCGAAACGAGCCTGTATTCGCGTCTGCCCGCTCCGGCTTCTTCGGCGTACCGCAGCAGTTCGGTGTGGTGGTAGTCCTCCCACTCGCGGCGCAGCTCTTCGGTCGCCGCCGCGCCGAATGTCATGTCCACGGCGGCCTGGTCTACGGCTACGGGGTCGAGCGATGCAAGTATGCAGAGGTCGCCGGGGTTCTTCGTGCCTTCGCAGCCGTCGTCCGGCTCCGTCGATGAGAGTACGTTGATGAAGACCCACGCGTCTTTTTTATAGTCGAGCGCGGCTTTAACGGCGTCGGCGAAGGCTTCGAGCTGTTCTTCCATCGGCGCGGGCGAGTAGCGTTCTGTCGTCGCGCCAGCGCTGTGTATGTTGCATTTGCCCGCTGGCGAGGCGAGGCATATCGTCAGGTTTTTGAGCGTGCCGCCGTAGTGTTCGATGTGGTGCGGCTTGAAGCGCACGACCGATATGACGGAATCGTAGTCCGCGAAGTGCGAGCCGGTGCGGTGGAACGTCAGCCGCTTGCCGTTCGTCACTGGCATGTCGAGCTCGCCGTCGGCGTCAAGGATGTCTACCGGGGCTACCGCCGTGAAGCCGTGCTCGGCGGCGAGCGCCATGTGGCTCTCCGCGTCGGAGCGGCGCGCCGTCATCGCGTTGGATTCGATGAAGGTCCCGTTCACGCGCTCTGCGAGGCCGCGCAGCATCTCGGGCGGCAGGTACGGGCCGCCGGGCGTCTCGAATGTCAGCTTTATGCCCACTTTGCCGCGAGGCGCGCGTCCGAGCGCCTCGTATATTTTCACGAGCCCTTCGGCGCTCACGCCGCGCGTCGCGAGGACGACGGAGGCTTTCTCGCCGTCGGTGCGGTGTGCGAGTCTGCCGAAGTCAGCCGCGGCGCACTCCCCCGCCGACAACGCGAGGGCCGCGGCCGCTATGAGCGACAGTCCTAAAATCACCTATTTTCCCTCCTTATGACGAAGGCGCGCGGCTTTCCGTCCGCGCGCCGTGTCCTTTACTCTGCCGGCGTTTTTTTATCGCGCTCCGAGAGCGCGACGCCTCCGGCGCCGATGTTGTCCGGGCTGTTCTCTTTAAGGAAGACGAAGATGATTTCCTTCGGCAGCCCCATGATTCTCGACGCGCTTTCGGTCAGCTCGCTGATGAGCGCGTTTTTCTGTTCTTTCGTAAGCTTAGCGGCTTCCACCGTGATTGCGGGCATCTCCGGAAAATCCCCTTTCCGTCCGTTATTTCTCTGGCGCGCTTGCGAGCCTGTCGCATAGCTCGAGCGGCGCCGTTTGTATGACTTCTTTGGAGACGGCCATGTCTTTCGTCGTCTCTATGTATTTTTTGAAGTGCGGCATGTCGCGGTGTTTCTGGTACGCTTCGTCGTCCGCGTATATCTCAAAGAAAAGGAGCCTGTTTTCGTCGTTTTTGTCGGCGACCATATAGAGCGCGACGACGCCGGGTTCCACGCGCAGCGACTCGCGCATTTCCTCGCGCACCGAGGCGAGGAACGCTTCGCGGCATTCTGGTTTGACCACTATTTCCGCCATGTTGACGCGCGGGGCTTTCTCCGCGGCCGCCGCCGCCCCCGCGAAGGGCAGGGCGAGCGCCGCGGCGCAGAGTAACGCTAATATCGTCTTTTTCATAAATATCTTCCTCCTTAAAAATTCCGGCCGTCCGGATGCGGCCTAGCCGTTAAAAAAACGCCGGACGCCGTCGCGCCCGGCTGAATTCCGTTTTTCCTTTAGTCGAGCGAGACGAGCTTATATTCTCCCGTGCCCATGCCGAGCTCCTTCATGTACGAGAGCTGGCGCAGGCCGTGGCGCGTCTCTATGCGCTCGCGCAGCCCGCCGTCCTTGTTCTCGGGGAGCTGGTAAATCATGTCTATCGTCGCCTGGTCCACGGCGAGCAGGCTCGTCGAGCCGAGTATGCCTATGTCGGCGAGGGCCGGGGCCGCCGCCGTCGAGCCGGCGCAGTCGCAGTCCACGGACATGTTCTTCATCACGTTGATGAAGGTTATCTTCTTGCCGAAGTGGTCGACGACGGCCTTGGCGGATTCCGCCATGCGCTCCTGGAGAAGGTCCTGCGTCGCGCCCCACTGCTGTCCGCCTTCCGCGTGGATCATCTTCTTGCCTATCTTGCCGTCGGCGCAGCCTATGCCGATGTTCTTGAGCGAGCCGCCGTAGCCGCCCATCGTGTGGCCCTTGAAGTGCGTGTAGACCACCATCGAGTCGTAGTCCGTTATGCTCTTGCCCATCGACATCTCTTTGAAATGTTTGCCGCCCTTGACGGGAAGCATCACGGCGCCGGATTCGTCCATGATGTCCACCTTGCAGAAGTCGAAGCCGTTGGTCTTGATAGTCTCGCGGTGTCCCTCTGTCGTCTGGCGCGGGCTTTCGTAATAGACGTTCGTCTCGACGATGTTGCTGTTCGGTATGTGCGGCTGGAGCGCCTTGATAAGCTCGAGCGGCAGCAGGTTCGGGCCGTTCGGCTCTCCCGTGTGCAGCTTGATCGCCACCTTGCCGCTGATGTCTGCGCTTATCTTGTCGTAGATTTTGAGAAGGCCCTCAGGGCTTATGTCCTTCGTGAAGTAGACGACGGGAACGTCCCCTTCGGCGGCGAGGGCCGCGCCGCACATGAGCGCGAAGGCCGCGGCGAGACAAAAAAAGCGCGCGATGATTTTTTTCATACTTTCATGCTCCTTTCACAGTATTATGAAGGATATTTTAAACGTTGAAGCAAACTCCATGTCAAGCGCGGAATCGCGCGCCGCGGCTTCGTCCCGTTATTTTTCCTTCTTCGCCATGTTTCTGCACTTTCCGATGATTTCGCCGGTGCGCAGGTAGGAGTATGTCGGCATCTCGAAGAGCACCGGCTTCAGCTTCGCGTAGTCGATTTTGCCGTTTTCGTCCAGCACGTCCTCGTCGGCGCAGGTGCAGGCTATTTTGCAGATGAAGTTGTCGAAGGTCTCCGTCTCGTAGTTGTCCACGACCTCGCACTCCATCGTGAGCGGGCTCTCGTCGATGACCGGAGTTCCGGCCTCGCCTTCGTGCCACTCGAACAACGCGGACTTGTCCTCAGCCGCGCCGCTCACGGTCCCCGCGTAGTCGGCGCGCGGCAGCATCGCCTCGTTGACCATGTTCACGGAGAGCTTTTTTGACGCGATTATGCGCTTGTTCGAAAAATGCGCCTTGTGCATGCTTATCAGTATGCGGTCGTGGCCTATGATGCCGAGGTGTCCTATCATCAGCCAGTTCGGCTTTCCGTCCTCGAGGCTTCCTACGACCGCCGCGGGCGTCGGGTAGAGCGCTAGCACCGCGCCTATGTTTTTCTTCATTTCAACGTCAGCTCCGTTTCTTTTATTTTTCCGCGCCGCCGAAAAGGGCGCGCGCGTTATCATGCGCGGATATTCCCGCGTAGGGGAGGGCGCGGCGCGCCTCGGCGGCGGTTTTTATCCGCTCAGCGTGTGTTTACCGTTTAACGACCTCGTCCACGCAGGCGAGCGCGTTCAGCGTCCGCGGGAAACCCATGTAGGGCAGGCACTGCGTTATCGCCGCGACCATCGTATCCTCGTCGTTGCCGACGTTGAGGTTGCCCTGCACGTGCGCCTTGACCTGCGCCTCGCAGCCGCCCTGCGCCGAGATTATGCAGAGCGTCAGTATCTCGCGCGTCTTTATGTCGAGCGCGCCGCGCGTGTAAAAGTCGCCGAAGCACATCGAGGCGAGATACTCCGCGACGTGTCTGCGGTTCTCCGGCGAGCTTTGGTACATTCCGTCGAGGCCGCCGGGGAAAATGGATTTCTGCGTGAGATAGCCTTTTTCGCCGCGGTCGGCTTCGGTCACCGTCGCCATGCTCTTGGGCGGCGCGGCCTTCTTTTCGCGCAGAGCCTCGTTCATCTTGTCCGCCGCCGCGAGCGCCTTGGAGAAGCCTATGTACGGCGCGCACTGGTATATCGCTTCCTGAATCTCCTCCGGCGACACGCCGGCGTTGACCGCGGCCTTGACCTGCGCCTTGAGCTCGTCGAGCGTCTGGTTGACAGTCAGCACCGAAAGAGTGATGAGCGCGCGTTGCTTGTCCGTCAGCTTGCCTACGTTATACACGTCGCCGTAGACGAAGTTCGTCATCATCTGCCCGAGCTCGCCGCCGTTTTTGTAGTACGCGCCGTCGTCGCCCTTGAAAAGCTCGGCGGTCTTCGCCTCCGCCGCCTTGACGCGGCCGCGCGCGCCTATCTCCTTCGCCCACTGCGGGGCCTCCTCCGCGAAGCACGCGCCGGCTCCGAGAATTACGGCGAAAAGCGCGGCGGCCGTGAGCGCCGCTATTTTTGAACGCATGACATATTCCTCCTTAAAAATTTTGTTTCTGACCTCATGCTAAAATCTGGAGCCGGCTCCATGTCAATATGCGGAGCGCGGAAAATACGCGGGAGCCGAAGCGTATAATGGAACGAGATAAATTAAAATTCGTCCGCTCCGCGGCGCACGCGGCGCGGACGCGGAACGGAGATATGAAAAATGACGGAAACCACAAAAATGGAAAAGATACTGCTGGCGGTGAAAGACTCTCTGCTGCCGCTCACCTTGCGCATGGTCGAGGCCGGCAACCATGTATTCGGCGGCCTCGTGCTGCGCGCGGACGACTGCTCCGTAGTTGCGGCGGGCAGCAACGACCGCGTCGAAAACCCGATATATCACGGCGAGATAGACACGCTGCGCCGCTTCTTCGCTCTTGCGGAGCGCCCCGCGCCGCGCGGCTGCATCTTCGTCGCGAGCCACGCGCCCTGCCCGATGTGCGCCGCCGCCATAGCGTGGGCCGGCTTCCGCGAAGTATGGATGCTCTACGGATACGAAGCCGTGCGCGACGGCTTCGACATGCCGGTCGACCTCGCGATGTACCGCGAGATATTCGGCGCGGACGGCCCGCGCTCGGAAAACTCTTTCTACACGCTGCGCTGTCTGCGCGACGAGGCGAAAAAACACGGAAGCCCGAAAATCACAAAACTGCTGGCCGAGATAGACGCGGCCTATTCGTCGATGCGCGTGTGTGACTTCGAGTACCCCGGCATGTAGCGAAACGCGCCGCCGCTGAAAATCCGCTCCACGCCGCGCTTCACGGCGGCGTTACACATTTTCCCAGCAGAACAAGCCGTTATTTTACACATTTTTCCGGCAAAATCACGGCGCTTTTTACACGTTTTTCCGAAATTCCGGCGCGGCGCTTTTCGCTTAACCGCGCTGGCGTGCGGCGCGGCGTTTCTTCGCGGGGCGTAATCTTCCGCAAAACGATATTAAGTTATATACTTGATTGCGTGGGTGTGGGAAAGTTTCTCACGGATATATCGCGGGAAAAGGGGTTGAACATAGATAATGGCTGAAAGAAATCTGCTTGAGATAAAAGACCTGCACGTTGAAGTCGAGGGCACGGAGGTTCTAAAAGGCGTCTCGCTCTCGGTGGGCGAGGGCGAGATCCACGCGCTCTTCGGGCCTAACGGCTCCGGCAAAACGACGCTGCTCAACACAGTCATCGGCTTCGCGCGCTACCATGTGACGCACGGCTCGATATGGTTCAAGGGAAAGGACATCACGAACGCGACGATAGACGAGCGCGCACGCCTCGGCGTCGGCATCTCGTTCCAGAGGCCGCCGACGATACGCGGCGTCACGCTGCGCTCTCTCATTTCGTTCAGCCGCCCGTCGCTGACGAACGAAGAGATAGAGAGCACGGCGGAAAAGCTCGACGCGCGCGAGTTCCTCGACCGCGAGATAAACGCGGGGCTCTCAGGCGGCGAGATGAAGCGCACCGAAATGCTCCAGATAATCCTCCAGTCGCCGGATTTCGTCTGCCTCGACGAGCCGGAGTCGGGCGTAGACCTTGAGAACATGGCGCTCATCGGCAAAGCCGCGCGCATCGCGCTCGGGCGCGACAGCTTCGACGGCGCGGGCTGCCGCTCGATAAAGAGCCGCCGCGCCGAATACAAATCCGGGCTCATAATCACGCACACGGGGCAGATAATGGATCACGTCTTCGTGGACAAAGGCCACGTGCTGATGAACGGCGAAATAGTATGCTCCGGCAACGCCGCGGAGCTATTGAACGAAATACGCAATCACGGCTATACGGAATGCTTCCGCTGCGCCGGCTGCGCGGGGAGGAATGCCTGATGAAAGAATTCAAAATCGAAGAACATCTCGACGAGTTCCGCAGCGACGCGCCGGAGCATAAAGAAATAAAAAGCATCGGCGAGCTGCCCGAGGCCGACCGCGAGCGTCTGCTCCGCGCAGGAATAGACGAAAAGGAAAAAGCGGCGGGCACGATAGTCCACGCCGACCACGACACCGTATTCTGCAACGCGAACCTAAAGGGCGTGCAGGTCATGCCCATCTCATACGCGCAGTTCAAATACGGCCTCGAGGACTATAGCTGGAAACTCATCGAAAAAGAGCAGGACGCCTTTACGGAGCGCGCAGCGAACCGCAAAGAGGGCGGCTACTTCATCCGCGCCGAAAAGGGCGCGAAAGCCGAATTCCCCGTGCAGGCCTGCATGTATATAGAAACCGACGCGCTCGCGCAGGACGTCCACAACATCATCATAGCCGAAGAAGGCTCCGAACTCAGCGTCATATCCGGCTGCGCCTCCGGTCCGCACGTGCGCTCCGGCCTCCACGTCGGCGTATCCGAAATCTACGTAAAGAAAGGCGCGACTCTGACCTTCACG
Organism: Cloacibacillus sp. An23; assembly: GCF_002159945.1. Classification (NCBI taxonomy): domain Bacteria; kingdom Thermotogati; phylum Synergistota; class Synergistia; order Synergistales; family Synergistaceae; genus Cloacibacillus; species Cloacibacillus sp. An23. Next base: position 32,321 of record NZ_NFJQ01000006.1, read on the forward strand.
ATGGTACACGACTGGGCCGAGGAAATGGCCGTCCGTCCGCGCACCGTCGTCGTGGTCGAAGAGGGCGGAAAATACATATCGAACTACATCTGCCTGAAGCCCGCTAAGGACCTGCAGATGTACCCGACGGTCTACCTCAACGGCGACCGCTCGGCCGCGGCCTTCAACACCGTGCTCATGGCCGGCGAAGGCTCGAAGATGGACACCGGCTCGCGCGTCTACCTGCGCGGGTGCGGCAGCCGCGCCGAGATAGTATCGCGCACAGTCTCGACCGGCGGCGAAATATACGCGCGCGGACATCTCATAGGCGAAGCCGCCGGCGTCAAGGCGCACCTTGAATGCAACGGCCTGCTGCTCTCGAACAAAGGCATGATACACGCGATCCCCGAGCTCGAAGCGCGCCACCAGGACCTCGAAATGTCGCACGAGGCCGCCGTCGGCAAAATAAACCAGGAAGAGACGGAATACCTAATGGCGCGCGGCCTCACCGAAGCCGAGGCGCAGTCGCTCATCATCAAGGGCTTCCTCTCGCTCGACATCCTGGGCCTGCCCGAGTCGCTGCGCCGCGACGTGGACAAGATGGTGGAAGAATCCGCCGGCGCGATGTAGCGGCGCTAAAAAATCAATACGAACGAAAAGCAGTCCCCTTCGCCGCGCGGAGGGGATTTTTTCGCGCCGTTGCGCGCGGAGACGCGCGATGCTACCATAGGGGAAGAATACCAAGCAAGGTATCGGAGTGAGGACGCATGAGACAATGTATGGACGCGGAGAACCTTCACAGAAGGCTCAACAAAATCATAGGGCAGGTGAAGGCCGTAGACAGGATGGTGGACGAGGACATCCCGTGCGAGGACGTGCTCGCGCAGATAAACGCCGCTAAATCCGCGCTCCACAGGGTCGGGCAGATAGTCCTCGAAGGGCACATAAAGCACTGCGTCCGCGACGGCATCGAGCACGGCGACGCGGACAAGACGATAGAGAGCTTCACGAAAGCCGTAGAGCGCTTCGCGAATATGAAATGACGCCGCCCGCGGCATAGGCCGAACGCCGCCGCGTCCGACGGGGAGCGCTCCAGGCGGACGCCGTGCGCCGCGGTGGTTTTCCGCGTCCGTGCTTTACGGCGCGCCATTTTATTTGCGCCGCTCTTGCCTACATATACCCCTATAGGTATAATGTCCGCAGCGATTATCTGTCTTATACGAAAGGGCGGCTGCGGCTATGATAGAAAAACTGGAAAAACTTCTCGAATGGGGCGGCGTCAGGCGCGACGCGGCGTTTCTCGCAATTTCGGGCGCGGCGCTCGCGGCGAGCTTTTTCGGGTACGGCGGGCTGCCCTTCGACCCGGCGTGGATAGCTATCGTGCTATGCGGCGCTCCGATAATCCTTGAGGCGTTCATCGGCCTCGTCACAGCCTTCGACGTGAAGGCCGACCTGCTCGTTTCGATGGCGCTCGCCGCATCGGTGAGCATCGGCGAGGATTTCGCCGCGGGCGAGGTGGCATTCATCATGCAGATAGGCGCGCTGCTCGAAGATCTGACGGTCGCGAAGGCACGAGCTGGCATAGAAAAGCTCGTGCGCCTCACGCCGCGGACTGCGCGAGTGCTGCGCGGCGGCGCGGAGGCCGAGATACCGGCGGAAGAAGTCGCGGCGGGCGATGTACTCCGCGTGCTGCCTGGCGAGACGATCCCCGCGGACGGCGTCGTGCTCGACGGGCAGACTTCGGTCGACCAGTCCGTTATGACCGGGGAGCCGATGCCAGTGGACAAAGGGCCGGGGGACGAAGTGTCTAGCGGCACGATCAACCAGTACGGCGGCTTCACGATGAAGGCGACGCGCGCGGGCGGAGACAGCTCGTTCCAGCGCATGGTGCGCCTCGTGCAGTCCGCCGACGCGGGCAAGGCGAAGATAGTGCGTCTCGCCGACCGCTGGGCTGCGTGGATAGTCGCGGCGGCGCTCGTCTCGGCGCTCGCCGTTTGGCTCGTCACAGGCGAGGCGATACGCGGCGTCACTATCCTCGTCGTCTTCTGCCCTTGCGCGCTCGTGCTCGCAACGCCTACCGCCATCATGGCGGCGGTCGGGAACTGCACGAGGTACGGCGTGCTCGTGCGCGAAGGGGACGCTCTGGAACGCCTTGCACAGATAAAAAAAATCGCCTTCGACAAAACCGGGACTCTGACCTACGGAAAGCCATCCGTCGCCGCGGTGCGCAGCTTCGCCGCCGGAGTATCCGACACGGAGCTGCTTTCGCTCGCCGCCTCGGCGGAGCTGCGCTCTGAGCATCCGCTGGGCAGGGCGCTCGTCGGGCGGGCCCGCGCCGGGGGCGTGACGGTGCGCGAACCCGACGGATTTTCCATGCTCCCGGGACTCGGGGTGGAAGCCTCCGTCACGGGGCGCGATGTGCTCGCCGGCAACGAAGCGCTGCTCGCGCGCCGCGGCGTATCGGTCGGGGGTGAAATCAAGGAAGCCGCGCGCGGCCTTGAGAGCGAGGGGGCGATAATCGTCTGGCTCGCGCTCGACGGGAGGTGCGCGGGCTTCGCCGCCTTCTCCGACGAAATGCGCCCTGGCGCGCCCGACGCCGTGCGCCGCCTGAAAAAGCTCGGCGTCTCTCCGGTGCTGCTCAGCGGCGACAGGAGCGAGGCGGTAGCCCGCGCCGCGCGCCTCGCGGGAATAGAAGAAACGCGCTGCGAATGCCGACCAGAGGATAAAATCAACGCGATAAAGGGATTTCAGGCCGCCGGGGCGCCTGTCTGCATGGTGGGCGACGGCGTCAACGACGCGCCCGCGCTGCGCGCCGCCTACGCTGGCATAGCTATGGGCGGCGTCGGCAGCGACATAGCCGTCGAGTCCGCCGGCGTAGTGCTTGTAGGCGACGACACAGACGTGCTGCCGCGCCTCTTCGCGCTCTCGCGCCGCATGATGACGACGATAAAGCTCAACATGGCCTTTTCAATGACGCTCAACTTCGCCGCAATAGCGCTCGCCGCCGCCGGGATACTGAATCCCGTCGCGGGCGCGCTCGTCCACAACGCCGGCTCTGTGCTTGTCATAATAAATTCGTCTCTGCTGCTGAAGTGGAAGAGAACGGATTAAAACGCCCGACATGGCGAAACGCCGCTCCGTCTCTCCTTGTGGCCGTATGTATCATTTGTAGCAGAAAAATCCCGTCGCCGCCCGTACAATCTAATCGTCGGGCTGATCGACCGTCTCAAGCGAGCAGCGGCGCGCTAGCGCTTCGCGGTCGATGATTTCCACGCAGCCGCGCCGCGTGCGGACGACGCCTTCGCTCCGGAGCTGCGCGAGGCCGCGCGTGAGATTCACGCGGCTCGTGCCGAGCACGTCGGCCAGCTCCTCCTGCGTTATTGCCTCGAGCCCTCCGGACGGCGCGAGCAGATAAAGCAGATTGCAGAGCTTCAGGAAAGAGCCGTTGTACTCCTGGTGCGCCGTATCATAAAGCAGCAGATTCACGTAAGAGGCGTACCACTCGACGACCGCGGCGGCGAGCGCGCGGTTCTCCTCGAACATCGCGCGAAAGCCGGATTTTGTGAACGCGAGCGTCTCGACGGGAGAAAGCGCCTCCGTCGTCACCGCGAGCTCGATCTTATAATCGCGCTCGTGATAGACCGGAAAAATCGTCCCGGCGCCGTGGAACGAGATTATCTTGCGCCGCCCGTTCTCGTGCTCGACGCAGCAGCGCGCCGCGCCAGACATGATGTAGTGGATATTCCCGAAAGGCTCGCCGGGACGCCACAGAAATTCGCCGCGCGCGAAACGGCGCGCCTCGTGCGGACGCGAAAGGAAATATCCGTGAAAGGCGGAAAAATCGCCCGTGAAAAAATAACACGGCGTATTCGTGGAAATCACGCTCCTTTGCGGGACTTTTCCCGTATTGTAACACGCCGTGCGTGCGTGAAGATATTTTCATAAAATGTGTGCGGAGGGATAAACGATGAAAAAAGTAAAAATAACGGTGCTCAAGACGACGCTCGACAAAGAACTAGCGGAAGAATACGGAGCGGAAGGGCTCGGCCCCTGCCCGATGATGCTGGCCGGGCAGGAATTCTACGCCGACTACGCAAAGCCCGAGGGCTTCTGCGACGAGGCGTGGAAAGCGATATACCAGTACGTCTTCGCGCTCGCGCACGGCGCGGGCGGCGGCGTCTTCTACTACGGCGACTGGATAAGAAAGCCCGGCGTCGCGATATGCAGCTGCAACGACGGCCTGCGCCCGGTGATATTCAAGCTCGAGGCCACTGACGAGGAATCGAAGCTGGACTACACGCCGGTGCGGTAAAAATACAGTCAGACAGACAAAAACACGGCGCGGGAAAACGGCGCTCCGTTTCATAAAGACGCGGCGCGCCTGTCATAACTTCGTTGCTTCGTTCGCCCGCTGCGCCCGTGACGGAACAGGAAAATCGCCTGAACGACGTAAACGACTTTGCTTTTTTCAGTGGGAGAGCCGCCGCCGTGCGCATCATTAAGACAGCCGTATTATATTTTTCAAACATCGCGCATGTGCGAAAAGCGGCAGCCTGCCGGGGTATATAGATATAATTATATCGATATTCCAAATTCGTATCTACCGCAAAAAGCTTCTCCGCCGTATTATAATGGCGTTGAGGGCGAGGAACGACGCCAAGCCCGAAAACAGACGACAACACGGCACACCGGGCCGATCAGCACGGAAAGCGCCGTTGAAGATAACAACCTTCCTTAAATCTTCACAAAAAACCCCTCAGATTAGGCCCCGTCCTCGAAAAGAGGAACCCGGGGCGCTTTTTTTTTGTGTCTAAAGAAATGGCCTCGTTTGTGCGAGGCCATTTGAGGACATATTGATAAGCTTCTCAGATGCTGAACTTGAAAATTTCGTCAATTAATTTTCATGAAAAGTATACGACGATGACGGCTCATGAAAAGTTCACAAAGCGTGTGCAACATTATCCGCCCTTTTGCAAAGGGAACTTAATGCCTCAGAAAATTTTTCTGGGTTTTCAAGCATCGGTGTGTGTCCAGCATGGTCTATTATGAACAGCTCAGAGTGCGAATACCATGCGCCAACTGCTGAGCGTGCGCTATGGGACGCGCTTTGTCATCTATTCCATGGACAACCATTGTTGGGCAGGAGATTTCACAGAGCCGTTGTGTAAAATCCAGATGAAGCTGTGAAACCCATGGCTCGATTCTAGCTTGAGGGCTGATGCGTGCGCTGTATGCTTCTAGATGTGCAAATGTTTCGCCGTCAATGCTGCTCGAAAAGCACCTTTCTAAGAAAGCTATACGTGTTTTTTCCTCGCTCCACGACGCCTTGATCTCTTCCGGAGGCTTGTTGTTGATATGCCCTATCGTATTGCAGCCAGTGTCACATAGCAGTATTCCAGTGATGATTGATTTATTGGGCAGAGAAAAATAAGTCTGCATTACGATAAATCCACCGGAAGAATGCCCGACAAGAATGATGTTGCGGCACGCGTGCTGACGAACTAGGCGTAGTATTTTATCCGCCGTACTCTCTATGCTGTGATAGCCAGGTGCATCATGCCAAGACAGATAGACGGCCTCGTACCCGCAAGGGATACGAACATTTTTATAAATCTCAGGGCTTAACGCAGTTCCTGGGACAAAGAGTATAACCTTTTCCTGCTCTAAATTGCCCTTATAGTATAAATCTGCTTCTAGATGCATGTATTACGGTTCCTTTCCACAGCGTTTTTTATCTGTCAAAAGATGAGCCCGGGATGTTAAATAGCCCCGGTAACTATTGCGAAGACCAGCAACACGACGGTAAATCCCCATACGATAGGTATAGAGTATTTTAACCAGTCTTTTAATTCGCAGCCTATCAGCGCGCAGCCCAGATAGACGGTAGATACTGCGGGGCTGATTGTCCACCCCGCGCATTCGCCCATTACGACGGCAATCGCAGTTGAAGTCCCGCTGACTCCGGCGGCCTCAGTAACTCCCAAAATGACGGGGAGAAAACCATACGCGTATGGGTCTGCGCCGATCAGCATTCCAAGCGGAGCCGCGAATATTCCGACGATGATATGCAAGACCGGAGCGAGGAAAGGCGGCATGATTTTGATAAGCATAGTTACCATTTCTGTGACCATCTTTGTACCTGAAAAAATTCCGAGGAAAACACCGGAGCTAATTACGATAATCACCATAGCCATAACCTGTCCGGCGTGCGCTTTAATACGCTCGTTCTGAGCTTCTGATCCGCGGAAGTTGATGAGCAGCGCTACTACTACGCCGACTAAGAATATGACATGCGATGGAACCAAACCGAAAAATAGGGCGATTAGTATAATCGCAGTTACGAACCAGTTAATGGCGACGAGTTTAGGGCGTTTTAGCGATTCGTCTCCCGACGACACGATCATATTGCTTGTGTCAACGCTTGAATTCAGCGTGTTGCCTGCGCCGTATCTTATCGCCCGCTTTGCCAAGCAGAAAGAAATTACATACGCTAAAATCACGCCGAATATCTGAGTCGGGAGCATAATATGCCAGCAAATGTTCGGGTCGATTCCTAACACCGCTCCTACGCGGACAAACGGGCCGCCCCATGGCAGAAGATTCATAACTCCGGCCATAAGAGCGGTTGTCAGCAGCAAATCAAGTCTTTTGATTTTAAATTTTTCATATAACGGTAGCATGATAGGAATCGTCAATAAGTATGTGCTGGCACCGGAGCCGTCCAGATGCGTGACCATAGCGATTGCTGAGGTTGCGAGGAATATACTGACGACCCCCTTGTCGGCAAAACGCACAAGCCGGTTGACTAAGGGGTCAAACATTCCGACCTCTCCCATGATGCAAAAATATGTAATCGTTCCGATGAACAGGATCGCTACGCTTGATACCTGCTTCATGCCATCAACTGTAAAAGTAATAATTTCAGATAAATTGAAACCTGCCAAAAGCGCAAATATAATGGGAATCAAAACAAACGGAATTGCCGGAGAATTTTTACCCCTGAGAAGCAATACCATCATTATGACGACCATTGCGATGCCAAGTGCACCTAAATATGTCATAAACATTTCCCCCATGATTTACTCAATAAAATTTACGAGTGGTACTAGAAATTGACGAGATATACTCACCACTCAAGGGCCACTCGTAGTCAGGCTCGTCTATGATAGCCTTGTGTATTCTTTCTCAAACACCTTTGTAACACTGCCGGCATAAACGCATGCTGGCGTTGTTCCAGTTACCGTATTAAGGCGGCAGTTCCGCCAGGCGCTTTGATTCTCAATTAGAATACATCGTTAATAAACTTTCGATTGTCGTGCGCATTGTCATCCTATGCTCTATTCCTTCCGTAAAGGAATGGTTTCAGCATGTCCCATACTTCATCGCTAATATCATGTCTATGATAATCTTCCAGCATTTACTATGACTCCATCCTGCTTTTAAGAGTATTATAAAAATATCTCTTGCCAGCACTATCTAGATTACTTTTCGCTCCTTCAGAGCGGTTATTTCCTCTTCGCTCAGGCCGAGCAGCCCTCGATATACGTCCTCGTTCTGTGCGCCGATCTTCTGGCCCGGCCATTTGATTTTGCCCGGAGTTTCGGAAAGGACCGGGAAGACGGCCGGCATTTTTACGCTGCCGAATTCCTCGCACGGCACATCCACGATGTCGTGGCGCGCCGCGTACTGCGGGTCTTCGAATATGTCCTTGATGCTGTAGACCGGGGAAATCGGCACGCCGCACTCGTTGCAGCGCGCGGTGAGCTCGTCGTAGGTGTAGGACGCAACCCAGTCCGTCACTGCCTGCATTATCGGGTTCGGGTCGGCGAGTCGGTCCTTGGCCTTCGCGTACTTCGGAAGCCAGTCCGGGCGCTCCATCGCGTCGCAGAGGTGGTTGAATACCGGGTCGGTGCTGCATACGAGTATCACGTATTTGCCGTCCTTCGTGAGGAAAGTCCCTATCGGGCAGGACGCGCCGCTCGGCATAGGCGAACGTTCCCTTATTTTCCCCTGAAGGTCGTACTGCGCGACGAAGTTCTCTTCCATGCGGAAAATGCCTTCATATAGGCTGATGTCAACCTCCTGCGCCGTGCCCTTGAGCGCGTCGCGGTGGTAGAGCGTTATCATTGTGCCGAGCGCCGCGTTGAGTCCGGCGATGTAGTCGGCGAGGGCGAACGGAGGGCTGACGGGCGGCCTGTCGGAGTATCCCGTGACGTAGGTCATTCCGGCGAAGGCCGCGGCGGGCGTGCCGAGCCCAGCGAGCTTCGCGTACGGGCCGGTCTGTCCGTAGCCGGTGACGTGGACGACGATGATGTCGGGATTGGCCTTCCGCAGCACGTCCATGCCGAGGCCCCACTTGTCGAGGGTGCCGGTTCTGAAGTTTTCGATGATGACGTCGCTCTTGGCCACGAGCTTCAGAAACAGCTCTTTTCCTTCTTCATAGTGGAAGTCGAGGCTTATGCTTTTTTTGTTGCGCCCCATGCAGGGCCAGCGCATGCTGACTCCGTCCTTGTGCGGCCCCATCCCGCGGAACGCGTCGCCGCGCCCGGGCATCTCCACCTTGATGACCTCGGCTCCGAAGTCCGCGAGGAGCCCGGCTCCCCACGGCCCGGCTATAACGGTCGCTATGTCTAATATGCGCACTCCTTCGAGCGCTTCTCTTGGCATGAAGCACCACTCCCAGCATATAAATTTTTAAAGTTTTGAGAATTTGCTGCCTTGTCGACGCTTAATAGTCTAGGCGCTTTTACCTACGTAATAAAGCAAATTGATTTTTCAACAATGTAAAAATCTTTTGCAGCCGCGCGCGGTTCTGGTGATATAAAATTTAGAACAGTTAGCACATTTATCCGGCTGTATGGAAAATTTATCTATCAGAGGTATGGCGAGATGTTTATAAATTACCGGTATTTCATAGTCTTAGCGGAGGAGGGCAGCATATCAGGCGCGGCGAAGCGCCTTTATATCACGCATCAGGCGCTCTGCCGGTACCTCGCGAATCTCGAGGAGGAGCTGAACGTGACGCTCTTTGAGAGAAAACCGTCGCTCAGGCTGACGGACGCGGGGCGCATGGTGTACGAGACGCTGAAGCAGGCCGGCTCGCTCGAGCAGAATCTTCGCAGCAGGCTCGCGGACTACAACAACGACGTTACCGGCGAGATCAGGCTCGGCACGACAGAGGGACGCTTCCGCATACTTCTGCCCGACATCATCGAGGAATATAAAAAGACTTTCCCGCTGGTCTCGCTTTACACTCAAAGCGCGAAATCCACGTGGCTGCACAAGATGCTTGCGGCGGGCGAGCTTGACGCCGCGATACTGAATTACTCGCCGGGGCTTGAAAAGCAGTTCGACGTCGAAACCATATTGGAAGAGAATCTTTATTTGGTGATCAGCGACAGCATGATGAAGACCTATTTCGGCGACAAGGCCGGGGAATACGCGGAGATGTTCAAAAGCGGCGCAGACCTTCGGCTTATGACCGGAGTGCCGTTCGCGCTCAACCTTCCGACCTTCAATTCGAGCATCATGATCTCGGACGTTCTGCACCGGCTTGGGATATCACTGAACTGCATCCACGTGTCGTCGCACCCGGACCTGCATCACGCGCTTTCCGCGAAAAACCTCGCCGCCAGCCTCTGCCTTACGATGTACCTGCCGAGCGTCTTCCGTCTCAATAAGGAAGAGAAGGAGCATCTGAATATTTTCCCGATACTCGGGCTGAACTCGACCAACAAAGTCGTCATGGCCCGTGTGAAGAACAGGATATTCACGCACTACGGGAGCGCTCTGCTCGAGATCATCAGGAAGAGGAGCAGGGACTTCAAAAAATACGACGCGTATATAGAGGGCGGTTAAATCACGCGGCTGAACGCGCCGGCTGAAATACGGCGGCCGCAGTTTATGGTCATTCAACTAACAAAGATAAACGGTTGTCTTTATTGTCATTCCGCGCTTGACGCGGAATCCAGCGTCTTCAAATTCCGTAACGTATGTGAATTTAGGGACGCTGGATGCAGGGTCAAGCCCGGCATGACGAAATGTCAATCTCTCTTATTAAGTTATTATAAAGAAAAGGAATGTCATGAAAAATAAAGAAAGGCGGTATATATCATGTCATGGATGAATCCTGTAAAAAAAGTAATTCTCTGCGAGGTCGGGCCTAGGGACGGCCTGCAGAACGAGAAAAATATAATCTCAGCGGAAGATAAAGTCCGTCTGATAAACGGCATCGTTGAGGCGGGATATCCCGTCGTCGAGGTCGGCTCTTTCGTCCATCCGAAGGCAGTGCCGCAGATGGCGAACACGGACGAGGTGTTTCGCAGCCTTACGTTCAGGGACGGCGTGGAATACCGCGCGCTGATAGCGAACCTGAAGGGAGTGGAGCGCGCCGCAGCCTGCGGCTGCCGTAAGGTCAAGCTCAACGTGTCGGCGAGCAAGGCGCACAACATCGCGAACCTTAACCGCACCCCGGCGGAGACCGTCGCGGGCTTCGGAAAATGCGTCGATGCGGCGGAGGAGGGCGGGATAGCGGTCTCCGGCTCGATATCGATGGCCTTCGGCTCGCCGTGGGACAGGGAGATACCGCTTTCCGACGTGAAGGAGATCGTCGAGGCATACCTCGCCGTCGGCGTGCGCGAGATCTCGCTCTCCGACGCTTCGGGGCAGGCTTATCCGACGCAGGTGTATGAAATGTGCACGGAGATGAAAGCGGCATATCCGGAGGTTACGTGGTGGCTGCATTTCCATAACACCAGAGGGCTGGGCATAGCCAACATCCTCGCCGGAATGTCGGCGGGATTCGACAGGTTCGACACGTCGTTCGCCGGGGTCGGCGGCTGCCCCTTCGTTCCCGGAGCCGCCGGCAACGTCGCGAGCGAAGACGTCGTACATATGCTCGACGAGATGGGAGTGGAGACCGGCATAGATCTGGACAAGCTCATGGAGGTGAGCAGAGACGTTGCGAAGCTTCTCGCCCATCCGACTGACAGCTATCTGCTGCGCGCGGGGAAGGCGAAGGATCTGATACTTGATCTTCCGCAGCGCCAGAAAAATAATTAAAGCGTTGCCGCGCCAGTTTTAACCACGGCTCCCGCCGCCGCTCTGCGAAGCGCCGCCGCGGGGGCCGCACTTTTGTGCGGTTCTCATTTTTCAAGCGTGGCGACTTGCGGCGCTAAGGTCAGCGACCCTCCATAAATCTTCACAACCCCCAACAGAGAGGCTCCGCCCTCGAAAAGAGGAACCTAGAGCATTTTCTATCCGCGCAGTTAAATCTCCTGTTTAGGCGCTTTTTAACAGACGCGTTGTGGCAGCCGGAGCCAAATCTCTTTGCCGTTACAAATAATATAGGTATAATAATTTGGTATATCGCTGTCAAAAAAATAAATGACAGAGGTAGAATGAATCCGCACAAAGACCGGCAAAGGCATATTTAGCCGCCAAAGCGGCGCAAAGGGCTGGCAAGCGCGGCGCACGATAATTGCCGCGGCTGATATAACAAAAACTGGAAGGAAAAAGCGCATGATAACGGAATCCAATTTCAGCGGATTGCTGCTCTTTTTGGGCTTCACAAAAAACGGCGAATTGTATGAGAAAAATTTCCCCGCTTTCGGAGTATCTATGAGCGCGGATTTTTCCGCGAAAAAGCTGTATTATCCCGACGCGATAAAAGGCAGGGAACGCAACGACGGATTCAGCGCGCCAGAAAACTTCGTAGTGTTTGAGTGCGTGAACCGCCTTCTTGAAAAAGGATACCGCCCTGAACACATAGAGCTTGAAAAGGAATGGCATCTCGGTCACGACGCGAAGGGCGGGCGCGCAGATGTCTGCGTAACTGATGAAAACGGGGATATGCTCTTTATCATCGAATGTAAAACGTGGGGCAAAGAGTTTGAAAAAGCGCTGAAAGATACGAAGAGCGACGGCGCGCAGCTGTTTTCTTACTGGCAGCAGGAGCAGTCGTGTAAGTGGCTCGTGCTGTACGCTTCCGATTTCAAGAAAGAGGGCGTGGAATATACGGCTCCGTCGATTTCTTGCTCCGATGACGCCAATATCATAATCCTCGCCAAGAAAGACAAATCGATAAAACTCTATCGCGACGCGCATACCGCTCTGGAAAAACACGCCGCGTGGAAAGAAACCTACGCCTGTCAAATTCATGACGATTTAATCTTTTCCGCCGATTCCGTCGCCTACCAAATCGGCGTGAAGCCGCTGCTCAAGAAAAATCTGTACGACTTCACCCCGGAAGACAAAATCGTCAACAAGTTTGAAGAAATCCTGCGGCACAACAACGTCAGCGACAAAGAAAACGCCTTTAACCGCCTTGTAGCCCTGTTCATCTGCAAGCTCGTAGACGAAAGCACAAAGGAAGAAGACGACGAAGTCGAATTCCAGTACAAGCAGGGCACGGACACATACGAGACATTGCAGGACCGTCTCCAGAGGCTTCACCGCGACGGCATGGAGAAATTCATGCGCGAGAAAATATATTATGTTTCCGCGGATTACCCAGAGCAGCTTTTTGCAAACTATACCGATTCAAAGAGAAAAAACGCAATCGAGAACTTAAAAGAGACGATCCGCATTTTGAAATTCTACTCAAACAACGAATTTGCTTTCAAGGACGTGCATAACGAAGAACTTTTTTATCAAAACGGGAAAATCCTTGTGGAAATGGTGCAGTTGTTTGAAAAATACAGAATCGTCTATCCGTCAAGGCATCAGTTCCTCGGCGATTTGTTCGAGCAGCTTCTCAACAAGGGCTTCAAGCAGAACGAGGGCCAGTTTTTTACGCCGGTGCCGGTAACGCGCTTTATATGGGACAGCCTGCCTGTCGCGCGCATGGTGAAATCCGAGCGTGGAACTGTCTATCCCAAGGTTATAGATTACGCCTGCGGCGCGGGGCACTTCCTGACGGAGGCGGTCGAGGCAATCAATTATTTCGTGAAGTCGGACGGAAACAACGCATGGGCGAGAGACCATATTTACGGTATTGAAAAAGACTACCGCCTCGCGCGCGTCGCCAAGATTTCGCTTTTTATGAACGGCGCGGGAGAGGGAAACATCATCTTCGGCGACGGCCTCGAAAACGTGCCGGACAAGGGAATTGAAAACGGAGCGTTCGACATTCTCGTCGCGAATCCTCCGTACTCGGTCAAGGACTTCAAACAGCATCTACAGCTGAAAAACAACAGCTTTGAGCTCCTTGACCGTATCGGGCTGAACGGCGGAGAGATAGAAACCCTGTTTGTTGAACGCATAGGCCAGCTCTTAAAGCCGCGCGGCGTCGCCGCCGTAATACTGCCGAGTTCGATTCTTTCCAACGACAGCGCAAGTTACACGGGCGCGCGCGAGCAGCTTCTCAAAAATTTCTATATCAGGGCTATCGTCTCGCTCGGCTCAAAAACGTTCGGCGCGACAGGGACGAACACAGTTATCATGTTTCTTGAAAAATTCAACGAGCCGCCGAAGACGGCTGATTTGACCGAAGATTCCGTCGAGGCGATTTTCAGCGGCGCATCGCTCAACGGGTGGACAGACAAAGAAATTCTCGAAGCGTACGCGGCACAGATAGAGGTTGACGAAGATATATACAATGCGTTCTTGGCTAAGAAATACTCCTTGACCGAGCTGGAGGAAACAGCGTATTTCAAGATGTACGCCTCAGCTTTCGCCGGTTCGTCCGACGCAAAAAAACTGAAAGATAAGAAAGTCTACAAAAAGATGAACGTCGAGGAGCAAAAAGCTGCGTATCTTGAAGCGTTCTATAATTACGCCAACGAGATTGAAAGAAAAAAGGTATTCTATTTCTCGCTGGTTTTCCGGCAGACCACAGTTATTATCACAGCTCCGTCCGATAATAACGCACAAAGAGAGTTTCTCGGCTATGACTGGTCCAACCGCAAGGGGAACGAAGGCATTCAGATAATTGCGCCCGGCGGCAAAATGTACGGCGACGCAGACCGCGAAGCGGAGAATACTTTAGCCCATGCCGTCAGGCAGTCGTTTGACGGAGCCGCGCCGTCTTTTAGTGAAGAGCATCAAGCGTACGGAGCTGTGGTAGATACAAAAGATATGCTTGATTTTTCGAGACCAAGTTTTAATAAGACTCTCAAACTGTCTGCGGCAAGAAAGCAGCAAATATCAATCCGCAGCAAGTATCCGCTAAAAAAACTTGGTGAGATTGCACCGTATGTTATGGATAGGGGAAATTTAGACGATATTGACATTACCTCATTCATAACAACCGATAACATGATTAGAAACAGAGGAGGTGTAGTGGATTATAAGGGCATTCCAAATATCCAGACGGTTGTCCGCTATCAAAGAGATGATATTCTTGTATCGAATATACGGCCATATCTTAAAAAGATATGGTATGCAGATATAGATGGCGGCTGTTCCCCAGACGTTCTGGTATTTAGGGTGACAAATCAGAATTTGATTTTACCCAAATACTTGTTTGCGGTATTATCGCTTGACGTGTTCTTTGATTTTATGATGGCAGACCATAAAGGAACAAAAATGCCACGAGGTAACAAGACTTTGATACCTCAGTTTAATGTACCAGTTCCGCCCATTTCTGTACAACAGCAAATTATCGAAGAATGCGAGAAGATAGACGAAGAATATAATACAACTCGTATGTCTATTGAGACGTATAGACACAAAATAGAAGAGTTATTTAATGAGTTAGATATCGCTAACGGGGGGGGGGCAAAACTAAGTTTAAGTGATATTGAAAAATTTGACATTTCTATAGGGAAGCGCGTCGTCAGCACGCAGCTTGTGGAAAACGGCTTGATTCCGGTCTACAGCGCGAACGTTACTGAGCCTTTCGGATATATAAACGAACTGCTGATTACGGATTTTTCCGTTCCGTCCGTCCTGTGGGGCATAGACGGCGACTGGATGACGGCTTACATGCCGGAAAACATAGAATTTTATCCGACCGACCACTGCGGCGTCCTGCGCTGCAAAACGCCGCAGGTCAACCCGCGTTACATGGCGCACGTACTAGAAAGGGAAGGGCAAAAAATCGGTTTCTCACGTTCGCTGCGTGCGTCTATAGACAGGGTTCAGGGAATCACGTTCACCGTGCCGGACAGAAAGGCGCAGGACGAAACGGTCGCCAAGGTAAACGAACTTGAAGAGAAGATCAAAGAGGCTGAAAGTATCCTTGACACGTTGAACGACAGTATTTCCGACATTCTTAACCGTTATCTTATCTGATACCAGGCAGTTAAGAACGCACAGTAAACATTGCATAGCGAGCTTACTAAACTGCAAACGACCGCCGCCCCACTTCACTCGGAGACGGAAATTCGCGGGGCGGCGTGATTCTCACAAAAATGGAAAATGCTATAAGCTTGCTGTAAGCCTTCCGCAGAGAGCGGCGCTTTCGTTCAGCTTTGGGCGCTTACCAGATTTCCGAGTTTTCCGTCACGGCGGCGATTATCTCCGCGGCGGCGTATGGGCGGGCTATCGCTTTGGCTTTTTCGCTCATTTCGCGCGCTTCGCCGTTTTCTAAGAGCTTTTCGGCGGCTTCGGCTGCGCGCTGCGGCAGTACGAGGCGGCGCGCCGCTCCGTTCGCGGTCAGGTAGGATAGGTTCAGCTCTTCCTGTCCCGGTATCGGGTCGGCTAGCAGCATCGGCAGCCCGGCGCAGAGCGCCTCGGAGGCGGAGAGTCCGCCTGGCTTCATCACGGCGAGGTCCGCCGCGGCGTAGTAGTTTTCCATGTCTTTGACGAAGCCTTCGACGCGCACGTTTTCCTTATACATGAAGTAGGCTTTCATGCGCGCGCGGAGCTTTGCGTTGCCGCCGCAGACGGCGAGCACGTGGAAGCCGCGCGAGGCGAGCGACTTCGCGGCCTCGGCGACGGGGCCCGCGCCGATGCCGCCGCCGCTGACGAGGACGACGCGAGCGTCATGCGGCAGGCCGAGCTTTTCACGCGCCTCAGCCTTCGACGGCATTTTTGCGTATTTGCGCGCGACGGGGACGCCGGTCGTCACGACGTTGGTTATCCCCTCGGCTATGCGCTGGCGCGCGGCGCGCGGGCTGCCGGCGAAGCTCATGGCGAATTCCGCGCTGCGCTGGAAGCGGTGCGTCTCGAAGTCGGTGTCGGCGAAGTACACGGGCGCGCGTCCCCTGTTCATCGCCGCGAACTCCGCGGCTCCGAAGTAGTGCGTGAATATCGCGGCCTCCGCGCCTTTCGAGGCGAGGCGCTGCCGGAGCTTCGGCAGGCATGCGCGGCAGAACTGTCCGTGTACCCATTCGAAGGCCGAGGCCTGTCCGCCGCGCCTGTCGGAGCCCCAGTAGAAGCGCGACCAGAGCCACGGCGCGCTGCGCGCCATCACGTCGTAGCCGCCGGAGAATAGGCTTTTCATGAAGGGCGGCACGAAGTCCAGTATGTCGAGGCAGAAGGCCTCGCCGTCCGGGTTCGCGGCGAGGAAAGCCTCGCGCAGCGCGAAGGCCGCCGACTTGTGCCCGGTTCCCTCCGAGGCGTATATGAGGGCGAGAGTTTTCATTTTACGCGAGCCCTTTGAAAAGGTCGCCGAGCGTCACCTTCGGCGCCGCGCTGCGTTCCTTTTCCACTTTTATCGCGGCGAGTATGGAGTCGCGCATCTGCTCCTGCGTGTAGTTGCGCGGAAAGTAGAGCGCGGACGCGTCGCCGTGTCCGCCGCCGCGCACTTTTTTGCCGTCTTTGAGCAGCGCGAGCACGCGCCCCGCGAGGCCGTCGCGGCTGCGCATCGAGACGGCCCAGTCGCCGCCGAGCCTGCGCGCCGCCACCGCCGCCACTTCGGGCGGATTATCGTCGCGGTCGAGCAGCAGTCCGCAGAAGTCCGAAACGTCGCCGTATTCGAGAATGCCGTCGCATAGGAAGGCCAGCTCTTTGCCGTGACGCCATATGTGCTCCTTCGCCTCGGCGAAGCGCGCCTCCTGCCGCTCGGTGAACTCCGACGCGCCGTCGAATTCCTCGGGCGTCAGCGCCGCGTCCGGGTTCGCCGCGAGCCGCGCGAAGACGGCCCACTGCCCGCACATCGTCACGAGCGCCTGCCACAGACGGCTCTCCGGCATCTGCCCGAGCCAGAGGTCGCGGTCGTTCGCGATGCGCACTATAGGCTCGAGCTTCGCGAGCACGTCCTTCGTCCGGGCGTCCTGCGCGCGCTCGGAGAGCCAGTTCCAGTAGACCAGAGCGCCGCAGTAGTTCGTATCTATGACGGCCCATTTCCTGTTGCCGTAGCGCTCGAAGGTGCTTTTGTGGTGGTCGAATAGGAAAGGCGGGCGCGTCTCGTCGTAGAGCCTGTCCACCTCGTCTATGGTCTGCTCCTTCTGGCAGAAGAGGTCCAGCACGAGCGGCTCCTTGCCCGAGGCGAGCGTCTCGAGGATCAGCGTATCCACCTCGCCGTAGCCGGTGAGCGAGACGCGCGCGACGCGCCCGCCCTTCGCGTGCCACGCGAGCGCCGCGGCCGTTACGCCGTCCAGGTCCGTGTGGCTGATTATATGAAGAAGAGGTCTGTCCATCGTGATTCCCCCGGTTTTTTATAAATTGTAAAACAGCGCCGCGGCTGAGTAAAGCGCGGGAGCGAAGCGGAGGGCCATTACTTTGGAGCATGGGCCGCGATAGAAAGCGGGCATTTTACATTTTCGCACTGCGACACAATAATGCGGGAGGCGGCGAAAATATTCTGCGCCGCAGCCTGTTTCAGGGAGGAATTACGATATGACGCGGACTATACTTTGCGCTATGCTTTTCGCTCTGCTTTGCGGCGCGGCCTGCGCCTTTGCGGAAGAGCGAAAGACTGCTGAAAACCCCGGAGGCTTCGACTTCGGGACGAAAACCGTGACGCTCGGCAGCGGACACGAAATGCCGCTCGCCGGGCTCGGAACGTACAGCCTTTCAGACGAGGAGTGCTACGCCTCCGTCCGGGCGCTGCTCGCCGCGGGCGGGCGGCTCATCGACACGGCGTACATGTACGGCAACGAGGCCGCCGTCGGGCGCGCCGTGCGAGACTCAGGCGTGACGAGGGAAGAGGTATTCGTGATAACAAAAATTTACCCGAGCCAGTTCGCGCGCGCGGACGAGGCGATAGAAGAGGCGCTGCGCAAGCTCGATATAGGCTATGTGGACATGATGCTGCTGCACCACCCCGGCGCGGGCGACGTCGAAGCATACCGCGCGATGGAGCGCGCGGCGGAGGCCGGGAAAATACGCTCGCTCGGCCTCTCTAACTGGTACGTGAAGGAACTGAAAGATTTCCTGCCGAAAGTGAAGATCAGGCCCGCGCTCGTGCAGAACGAAATACATCCGTACTATCAGGAAAACGACGTGATACCTTACATACAGAGCCTCGGCATAACGGCGCAGGGCTGGTACCCGTTCGGCGGCCGCGGATGGACGGCGGAGCTGCTTGGAAACGAGACGATAAAAGAAATAGCAGAAGCGCACGGCGTAACCGCGGCTCAGGCCGTACTGCGCTGGAACTTGCAGAAAGGCGTGACGGTCATCCCCGGCTCGTCGAACCCCGCGCACATCCGCGAAAACCTCGACATCTTCGGCTTCTCGCTCACGGACGAAGAAATGAAAAAAATCAACGCGCTCGACCGGAACGAGAAACACGACTGGTATTAGGAAGTCCGGCGTATAAGTGACAGAAATTCATCCGGCGTGTAGGCTGGAACGGGCGACACGGCGTAATCCCTGATATTGCGCGTCACGATGCAGTCCATCCCTGCGCGCGCCGCCGTCGCTGACATAATCGCGTCCTCGTAGTCCGACATCGCGAGGGCGAGGGCGTTTATGCAGTCCTCCGCCGTCGTGTCCAGAAGGCTGAAAAGCGTGTAGATTTTCCGAAGCGTCTCCCGCGCCGCCATGCCGTCGTGCGTGTGCCTGTGCATGATGTAATAAATGTCAGCCGACGCCTTCGCCGCGATATAGCCGTCGAAAAGACACGCGGCGGCGGCGCGGAATACCTCCTTCGCTTCGTCCGCGAACGGGCGGCGCTCTTGAAGCGCGTCGATTATGACGCACGTATCGATGAGCGCGCGCATTATATCCCGCTCAGTCTCTCGTCTCTGGCTTCCTCGAGCGTTATGTCCGCCGGGATGACGCCGAAGAGCGACTCCGCGAGCTCCATCCTGTTCTTATACGGAGCCGTCAGCCGCGCGACGACCCTGCCGTTGCGCGTTATGTAAACGTCCTCTGTCTCCGCCATAGCGAGATATTTTCCGAGATTGGCCTTGAATTCTGTGGCAGTTATAGACATGTTATCAGCTCCTTTTATCGTACAAAATTATAACATAAATCGTACGATGTAAATAAATCATCGCACGATTGCGCGCCGTCCCAGGCGTGCGAAAAAGCGGCGCGGGGACTCCCGCGCCGCTGCTCCGTATATTTCGCCTTCGCGAGGCTAGGGCCTTATCTCCACCGTTTTGCGGCCCGCGCCGTCGGAGAAGGTTATCTTCACCGTCGCTCCGGCTGCGGCTCTGCCGTTCACGTAGGCCTCTAGCTGCTCCGCGCCCGCCTGCGCCGTGTCGTTGCCGTCTACGGCGTAGAGCACGGCGCCGTTTGCGACGCCCGCGTAGGCCGCGGCGGTCCCCGGGGTCACAGAGGTTATCACGAGACGTCCGTCGGGGCTGCGCGAATCGTCGGAGACCGTGAAGCCCAGCGTCCGCTCCACGCTCCTTACGGGCGCGGCAGGGACGGGCGGCGTATAGACATACGGCAGCGACCGCGTCTCCGAAACGTCGTAGTCCGGCGCGCTCACCGTCACGGTCACCGTGCTGCGCTCGCGGTCGATGTCGTAGACGAGCGCCATGTTGCGGCTGAAGCCCGCGACTTTGAGCTTTCTCGGCGGCCTGTTCACGTCCTGGAGCGTCGGCTGCCCGTGGGCCTGCCAGTAGTTGTCGAGATCCTCGAGCGCGTGGTCGGGCCCGAGCTTCGAGACTATCTGCATGACGTTCTCGCTCTGCGTCTCAGCGAGGCTGCGCGCGGCGTCGCGCACTTCGGCGGCGTCGCGCTCGTAGGCGAGCCGCTCCTCCTCGGCCTTCGCCCGCGCCTGGGCGGCTGAGTCGTCGTGCCCGGCGTTCGCGAGCGCTCCGATCAGCAGTCCGACGGCGAGGCCGCTGAAAAGGTCTCCGTCGCGGCAGTAGTCGTGCGGATGCCGGTGGTGCGGAGGCGGAGGCGGCGGCCCCATCGGCCTTCTGGGAGGCGGCCCGGCCGGGCCTCTGCCGTGCGGCGGAGGGGGCGGCGGATAAGCGGCGGCAGCGGAGGCCGATATGAGTACCGCGAGCAGCGCCGCGAGAAATTTCTTCATCGTCATCAAACTCCTTTCACTGTAATACACGCGCCTATTGTAGCATCGCCGCGCCCTCTCCGAAGGATTACTCAGAAATCGTGCGGAAAAGAAAAAGAAAACTATTTGTAAAATAAACGTCTCCTTCCCACTATTATTGTCATCAAACGGAGAAAGGAGGAACACGAAATGGCACAGTTCAAGCATGTAAGCAGCTCGCTCCGCCTCACCATCTCGCTCGGCGAGGAAGAGGGCAAGAGCGTCACCAAGACGGTATCGCTCTCCAACATCGGCGGCGCGGCGACGGCGGACACGCTCAGCGCGCTCGCCTCGGCGCTCGGGGAGCTCCTCGAGTACCCGGTCGCCTCCGTCAGGAAGTACGACACCGAGCTCATCGAAAGCGCCTAGCAGAGTACGGCGAAAGCCGCGGGAAAAAGGACGAAGGAGGTGAAAGCAATGAAAACGGTAAAAATCAAATTCGTGACCGACGCGGGAAAGAGCTTCTACGTCAGTATGGACTATGCGGCTCCGACCCTCGCCGACCCCGAGGGCGCGGCCAAGGTGCAGGCCGCGGTGGAGCTCATACTCGAACAGCAGCCCTTCGCGGTCGTTCTCGCCTCCTGCGAGAGCGCGGAGCTCATAGACCGCACCTCGACCGCAATCGAACTTACGCCCACGGCGTAAACCAGAAGGGGAGGGGACGCCCCTCCCCGATTTTTAAAAAACATATAGTATTTCTTTTTTAGCAAACACATACTATAATCATCTCATCAAAAAACCCTGGCAAAAAACTATAAAAGGAGAACGTCCCGCAAAAAATGGAAAAACTTGTAAAAATAATGCGCCCGGCGCTCGCGGCGCTGCTCCGGCTGCTGCGCCCGCGCGCCGGAAGGAGGCGGTGAAAATGGAAGAGTTTGCGGCCAGCATGGTGCAGAACGGCTTTTCCGTAGCCGTCGCGTCATACCTTCTCATAAGGATGGACAGGCGGCTCGAGGAGCTGACGAAAGCCGTGATAAACCTCGGAAACGTAATGGAAAAGGCCTCCGCCCGCAATGGGTGACGTGGAGGCGAGACCGCCGCCGCGCCGCGGCATAAGGCGCGGCGGCCATGACGAAGGAGGAAAGATAAATGCGCCTCAACGACTTTAAGATAACCGAAAACTTCAGCCTTCGGGAATTTCAGTGCCCATGCTGTCACACCGTCATGCTGCACCCGCGCCTCGCGCTCGCGCTGCAAAAACTGCGCGGATCGTGGGGGCGGCCCGTCGTAATAACGAGCGGATACCGTTGCGCGCGGCACAACGCGGAGGTCGGCGGCGCGGCGCGCAGCCGCCACATGCGCGGCCTCGCCGCCGACATAGCCGTCCCGCGCGCGGAACAGGATCACGTCCGAGGCCTCGCGCGGCGCGCGGGATTTTCGAAAGCGATAGCCTACCCTGAACGGAACTTCATACATCTGGAGATAAACGATGACTGACGCCTGCGAAATGGCGCGGATAGCGCGCGACTACACGCCGCTCGTAAAATCGGCGGCGGCGAAATATCAGGGGCGCGGCGCGGAATACGAGGATCTCGTGCAGGAGGGCTACATGGCGCTCGTCGTCCTCGTCCCTCAGTGCCGCGACAGGAAATGGCTGCCGCTCTTCCTCCGAAACAGGATACCCTCGCGCGTGCGCGACGCGGCTGAGAGGCTGCGCGGGCGCGCAAACGGCGGAGGCGAGGTGCTGCTCGAGGCGATAGAGGAGACGGAAGGGGCCGAGGACGAAAAATTCGGCGAAGCCGAACTGCGCGAGACTCTGCGCCGCATACTCACGAAGGGCGAGCTCGACATGACGCAGGCGCTCATGGAGGGCTTCACTCAGGCCGAAATAGCGCGGGAGCTCGGCATAAGCCAGCAGGCGGTAGCCGCGCGCCTCAAAAAAATACGCGGCAAGCTGCGCCCTCTGATAAAAACTGGAAAAGCCGGGTACGGAGAATAACGCCGCGGACGGCGCACGGAGCAGCAAAATTTGCAGTCTCTCCATCATGGCTGAATGCCCATATATCTCTATAAAAATACCGTCGTCCCGCGAATTTTCAGCGCGGAACCTCCGTCCTGAACACTGAGGCTGAATTAGAGCGCTGCAGCCATAATAGCGGCTGCGTGGTATGGGACGGAGGCCCCGCAGAGCCTGCCCCGCTTTATCGGGCGCAAAAGATTTGCGTGGCTGCATAAAGTTCGGCATAAGAGTTAAACAGATATGTTATGACGGCTTACATGACAGCAAACAAAATATACGAAAAAAGCGGAGCCGGGACGCAAGGCTCCGCTTACTGCTTTTTTGACGCTTAAACCTGAAAAAACTACTTCTTCCTTCTGAACAGCATCGGAACTGCCGCGAGCAGCGCGAGAGCGCCGAAGCCCGCCGAGCATCCGCCGCCGCTTCCGCCCGAGCTGGGAGGAATGTCGGGCGAGGTGGGCTCCTCGGGCACGTCGGGCGATGTGGGGCCGCCCGTCGTTATTGTGTAGACCTCAGTCAACGGCGCACTGTACGCGCCGTTGACTGCTGCGATGGCCTTAAGCGTTGTCGTATTGTCTATCGTAATGGCTCCGCTGTAAAGAGTCGAGGCTTCCGTCGGGTCTGTGCCGTCGGTCGTATAGTAGATAGCCGCCGTCTCGTCCTCAGCCGTCAGCGTTACGGTCTGCGCTTCAGTATACTCGCCGCCCGCGGGCGTCGCGACAGGAGCAGCGACGTCAGGCGTCACGTCTTCGGATACAGGAGTATAGGCGCCGTCGTCGCTCTTCTTTGGCGTAATGCTGTAAACATGTCCGTCTTCTGTAAGCTTCACCACAGCCCCTTCTGCCGTCGGCTCTATTATCTCCCCGTTTCTTTCAAGTGAATCGAACGCTATCATGTCCTTTAACGAGGCAGCAGTACCGTCGGCGAGAGTGACGGTGTTTCTCTCGAGGTTGAACGTCCCGTCCATGCGGTGGAGTATGACTTTGTCATAGCCCAGCGGAACATTTATAAATTTGCAGTCTGTGACGTTCATCGTCCCCATATCGGTACTCGGAGGCGTAGCCCATGTGGTGTTGCCGATGAAGTATGTGTCTTCCGCCGGCGTGTCGAAGGTGCAGCCGCTTATAGTAACGACGTCGGCTTCTGTCGGGTCGTTTGCGAACACGCAGGCTTTGACGAAGGTCGTTCCGGTAATAGTTGCGTTCGTTCCCTCGCTTATACACAGGCTTCCGCCGTCGGCCGTCGAAGTTATAGTCCCGCTTGCGTCGCTGTATTTTGTATTCGGAGTGAGCGTGCAGTTGACCATCGTGAATCCTTCGCCGCATACCTCGACCGTTTTGTTGGTGTCCCCGTCAACGTCGAATTTCGGCATGATGGCGACGTCTTTAATCGTCACGTTGGAACCGAATACGGTTATAAAGTTCTGCGTCCCCCACGCTCCGTTTGCGACGGCTTCGCTGGGGTAAAGCAAAGCGTCGTCGGTCTTGCCTTCAACAGATACGTTGTCCGCGCTGATTACCAAAAAAGCATCCTGCCCGGATAAACCGTGCTCTCCTCCCATCCGTGAGAGACGGATATTCACTTCTCCGTAGACCTCTATCACGGAATTGTCCGTGACTATGCCGCTTCCTGGATTCAGAGCGTCAATCATTGCCTCCTGCTCGTATTTCGTACCGTTGATGATTACGTACCCGTCCTGCGCCAGCGCGCTGCCGCACATCGCGAGCACCGCTATGAGCGCGAGGACAAGCGCGAGCTTCCGTTTCAATACTTTCATTATCCGTTCCCCTTTCCTTCGTTCGTACTGCCGTTTTGTTTCTTCCCTTTGGACATAAAGCGACGGAGCATAGAAAATTTGCAGGACTTCCCGGAGGCATCACTCCTTTGAAAACTCCCAAAAGCAGAATCTGTATTGCGGTGCTTATGGCTGCAATTATATTCGCCGGTTCATATATATGTCAATTAAACACGTCAATATGCGCCAACAAAATGACATGTTTATTTGCTTTTTCGCTCTTTACATTCGCGCTATGTTTTTGCAAGGGGGTGTTCGCGATGTCCGTGGGTAAAACAATACGCGACCTCAGAAAAGAGAGAGGCATCAGAAGCCAGGAAGAGCTCGCATACCTCCTAGATACGGCGCGCCAGACGGTCTCGTCATGGGAACGCGACATTTGTCTGCCTGAAGGCGCGAACCTGGTGAAGCTCGCGAACGTGCTCGGAACGTCGGTGGCCCATATTTTAGGCGAAGATACGGCGCGGGGCCGCGGGCAGGGTCCGGCGCGCCCGAGGAAAGAGAAGCGCTACGCGCTGAACGCGCGCTCGCCGGAGCCTTTTTCGATTTCGATAGAACGGAGCGAGAACGGGAAAACGGTGCGGTACGATCTGCCGCCGGAGGACGCTGAGATATTTTTCCCGCTCGTCGAGCGGCTGTGGAAGAAGATCGAGAGAAAGATGGAGTCGCGGTGAGCCGCCGCGCCTCGCGAAGAAGGGCGGACGGGCGTTTCTGCGCTCCGTCCGCGTTTTGCCGGTGCGGCGTTTGCCGCGCCGGCGCGTCAGAGATCTTACTGTACGCCGGCTTTTATCGCGGTTTTTCTATAAAAAGTAACGACTGCTATTGTGCCAGATGAAACTGGGCCGGCCTCCATTCCGGTCGTGTGGTAAGTGGCGGAGGCCCCGTACAGGAGATTTGCGGGGCGACATGTGTTTATAAGAAGTTATAGCGGTTTAACCAACAAGGCGAAACATCCAGCTTTACCGTCATGTCGCGCTTGACGCGGCATCCAGCGTCTTCAAATACCCTCAGTGTGTGGGAATCAAAAGCCGCTGCGCCCCGCGTCAAGCGCGGGGTGACGCGGGCATGGCTTTAAGTTAAATATCTATATAATCTGCTGTCAGCGTGCATATACGCGGGGTGCCGGGCTGTAGCCAGCCGCCGTCCCTTGAGCGTCGGGGCGGCGGCTTTGTCGTGTGTTTCTGTTCTTCTATTCCCGTTCCCCGCTTATTATCGAGAGCAGGTCGCTGTAGACGCCGTAGGCGGTCTGTTTTATTTCCGGGTCTTTTTCTATTATCGACAGCTCGCCCATCATGTCCGTGCGTATCGTTATTATGTTCGACGTGCCGTTGACGAGCGCCTCGGGCGAGTCGAGCGGGACGAGCGACGGGGCTACGGTAAGGCGCAGCGCGCCGTCCGCCGCGCGTTCGGCGGAGCAGATGTATTTAAGGCGGAAGCCCTGCGTGCGCGCGGCTTTCAGCTCGCCGAAGGTGATGCCGCGCAGGCTCGTCACCTTCACGGCGTCTGGCGTCGCGCCGGCGTTCATCAGGACGTTGGCGAGCGCGCATATCTTCGCCGCGCCGTCCCAGCCGTCCACATCCATAGACGGGTCGGCCTCGGCGAACTGGCGGCGCTGCGCCTCTGCGACGGCTTCGTCGTAGGTGCCGCCTTTTTCCATCTCGCCGAGTATGAAATTCGTGGTCGTGTTGAGTATCCCGCGTATCCCGGTTATCTCGCAGCCGCGCAGGCAGCTCCGCGCCATGTTGAATAGCGGCGCGCCGTCGAGCACTGCCGTCTCGAAGAGGTAGCGCTTTCCGCGCTCGTCTGCGAGAGCCTTGAGCTCCGCGTACCGCCACGCCTCCGGGCCCTTGTTCGCCGTGATCACGTGCATGTCGTGCTCGAGCGCCGCGCGTATGTAGCCGGACGCAGGTTCGCCGTCTTTTACGGAGAGCGTGCTGAGTTCGATGAATATGTCCGCGCCGCAGCGCTCTATCATTTCTGGCGCGCCGCAGTCGGGCGCGAAGCCCGGATATTCGGAGTCGAAGCGCCCCAGCTCCTCTTTCATTATAAGGAGCGCGCCGAGGTCGAGCCCTTCAGGGTTTATCACCGTGCCGCGCGTGCGCGTGCAGACGCCAGTGACTATTACGCGGCAGCCGTATTCGTCCGCGAGCTGGCGCTCCTGTTCGAGCAGCATGCGCGCGAAGCGCACTCCGACGTTGCCGAAGCCCGTCATGCAGATTTTTACGGTTTTCTCCATTTCAGTCGGTCCCTCCGTTTTTTTGCAGGTGTTTCACGGCGCGGGCGGTTTTGCCTCAGAGGGCCGCCGGCGTCGTTGAGTTTGGATAGATTTTAACGCGCGCGCGGCTTTCTTGACAAGGCCGGAGGCCGCCGCTAGAATGGCCGTGAATCGGTTTCCGACTGGATTTTTTTCTCTGATATGGCGTGTCCGCGCGTCGGACGCGCCGGCGGGGGCCGCTCGTTTTTTCAATGATTTTACGTACCGCTCCGGCTTCGTCCGGCCGGCTGTTTTTTATATGAGGAGGCGTTTTTTATGGCTGATTGTAAGGATTACGGCTTTATGACGAGGGCCCTGCACGAGGGATGGAACTGCGACCCCGCGACCGGGGCGCTGGGGCTCCCGATTTACGCGACGGCGGCCTATCAGTTTCACGACGGCGCCCACGCCGCACGGCTTTTTAATCTCGAGGAAGAGGGCTTCACATATTCGCGCATAGCGAACCCGACCGTCAAGGCCTTCGAGGATACGCTCGCGTCGCTCGAGGGCGGCGTCGGCGCCGTGGCGCTCTCGTCGGGGCAGGCGGCCCTCGCGCATATCGTCGCGGCTTTGTGCGAGGCTGGGACGAACGTCGTCGTCTCGCGCAAGGTCTACGGCGGCACTCTGACGCTGCTTCAGAATTTATTCTCGCGCTTCGGTGTGGAAGCTATACTCGTAGACGGAGACCACCCGTGCCAGGCTGAGCAGGCTGTAAACGACGGAACGCGCGCTATTTTTACGGAGACGATAGGCAATCCCGTCATCAACGTCGCGCCGCTCGAAGCGCTCGCGCGCATCGCGAAACGTCAGGGCGTGCCGCTCGTCGTGGACAACACATTCGCCTCGCCCGCGCTATGCCGCCCGATAGAGTGGGGCGCGCACATAGTGTTTCATTCGACTACGAAATATATCTCCGGCTTCGGCAACATCGTCGGAGGCGCGGTGATAGACGGCGGCAATTTCGACTGGGCCGCGTGGGCGGACAAGTTCCCCGGCCTCGCGAAGCCGGACGCGGGCTATCACGGCGTGACCTTCACGGAGCGCTTCGGACGCGCGGCCTTCGCCGCGAAGCTCCGCGCCTCTATACTGCGCGACCTCGGCGGCTGCCCGTCGCCGTTCGACGCCTATCTGCTGCGCATGTCGCTCGGCACGCTCGCGCTGCGCATGAAGCGCCACAGCGAGAACGCGCTCGAAATCGCGCGCTTCCTCGAAAACCACCCGCAGGTCGAGTGGGTTCGTTATCCCGGCCTCGAAAGCCATCCGCAGCACGACATGGCGGAGGTCTACCTCAAAGACGGCTGCGGCGGCATGATGGCGGTCGAGGTCAAAGGCGGCGTGGATGCCGGACGGCGCTTCGTAGACGCGCTCAAGATGATCCACCACGCTGCGAACCTCGGCGAATCGCGCACTCTTGTGACGCACCCGGCGAGCACCACCCATTCGCAGCTCGCGCCCGAACAGCGCCGCGCGGCGGGAATTTCCGACGGGATGCTGCGCCTCAGCGTGGGTATAGAAGACGCGCGCGACATAATCGCCGACCTTGAAAGAGGGCTCGCGGCGGCCCGCTGACGGGGATGCGCGAAGAACACGCCTCCGTAGTCCTGCCGCGCGTGACGCTGCCGTCCGGCGCGTACTTTGAAGAACTCGCGCAGGCCTACGGGGATTACGGCGAAGGGGGCGAGACGATACTCGTCTGCCACGCTCTGACGGGGAGCTGGAAGCTCGCCGGAGAACGCAGAGATGGCGAACCCGAGCCGTGGTGGAGCGGCGTCGTGGGAGACGGCCTCGCGCTCGACACGCGGCGCTTCCGCGTGATATGCTTCAACAACCTCGGAAGTCCCTACGGCAGCACCTCGCCCGCGAGCGTCAATCCCGCGGACGGGCGGCGCTGGGCCATGCGGTTCCCCATACTTTCGCCGCGCGACGCGGCCTTCGCGCAGAAAGCGGCGCTCGAAGCGCTCGGCGTGAAAAAGCTGCGCGCGGTCGTCGGCGGCTCGCTCGGCGGCATGATAGCGCTCGAAGCCGCGATCTCATTCCCCGAGTTCGCGGGCAGCTGCGCGCTCATAGCCGCGCCCGACCGCTTGTACCCGCAGGCGATAGCCTTCAACGCGGTGCAGCGTCAGAGCATCATGGACGACCCTCAGTGGAACGGCGGCGACTACGAGGGCGCGGGGCCGGTCAACGGCCTCGCCGCGGCGCGGATGCTCGCGATGATAACCTACAAAAGCGAACAGACCTTCACCAGCCGCTACATGCGCGAAATGGCGGACGGCGCGTCCGGGGCGTGGGGCGGACAGTTCCAGATAGAAAGCTACCTGCGCCACCACGGGCAGGCGCTCGTCAAGCGCTTCGACGCGAACTGCTATCTTTACCTCACGCGCATGATGGACCTGCACGACATAGGCGCGGGCCGCGGCGGGCTCGACGCGGCGTGGAAACGCTTCGCGGGCCGCAGGCTGCTCGGCCTCGGCATATCGAGCGACATGCTCTTCCCCAACTGGCAGGTGGAAGAGGCCGTCCGCGCCGCCGCGAAAAACGGAGTCGCGGCATACTACGAAGAGATAGAAAGCGACAACGGCCACGACGCCTTTTTAATGGACTTCGACCAGGTGGACGATTATCTGAGGGAATTTCTGTACGGCGCGTAGCGCGCGGAGCTCCGCCGCGTGCGCCGGAGGATATAAAAACAAAACCGGGAGCGGCGCGCGGTCTCTCCCGGTTTTTGTCTATGCGGATACGGAAGGAATTTGATTGCACCGGCGCGTTGAGATACCTGCGGCATTTTCGCCGGCCGGCGCAAAGTCCCGCCGCTTGACGTTCGGTTATTTACGCCGCGCGGCTCAGCCTTTCGCGGCGTATTCGCGCGCCGCGGCTATCAGCAGGTCGTCCTCCTCGCTCGTGCGCGCGGCTATTCTTACGAACCGGCCGTCGAGGCCCGCGAAGTTTCGCGTGTGGCGCACGACTATGCCGCGTGCGAGCATGAAGCGGATGAATTTTTCGTCGTCTTCGATTTCCATGAGGAAGAAATTCGCGCAGGTCGGGCGCGCCGCGAAGCCCGCTTCGTTCAGCGCGTTCGTAAGGCGCGGTATCTCGCGCGCGTAGTATTCGCGCGTGCGGCTTTTGAGCGTTTTGTCGGCGACGCGCCAGAGCGCCGCCTGCTGCGCGAGGCCGCCGACGCTCCACTCGGGCTGGCGCGCCTTTATCTTTTTCACGGCGGCTTCGTCCGCGGCGAGAGCGCCGATGCGCGCGCCGCAGAGGTCGTAAATTTTCGTAAGCGAGCGCAGCCGCACGACGTTCGGCAAAATTTCCGGCGCGCCGCGAAGTTCCTCCGTCCAGACGAAATCGCGGTAGGCCTCGTCGATTATGAAAACTGTTCTCGGGTTGCGTTCCGCCGCCGCGTCGAGCTCCGCGTCGGGAATCAGCGCGCCGGTCGGGTTGCACGGGTTGCAGAGCCAGACGGCGGCGTTTTCCGCGCCTTCGGCCTCGCCTAGCGAGAATATGTTCCGCGTCCGCGCGCCGTAGCCTTCGAGCGCCGTGCGGTATTCGCCGTAGACGGGCTGGAGCAGGAGGTTTTCGCGCGAGGCCGCGTATGAGGCTATGATGTATATCGCTTCGTTGGAGCCGCTCGTGACGAGCAGGTTTTCCGCCGGAAGGCCGTATTCCCCGGCGAGCGCGGCGCGCAGTGCGATGCAGTCGCCGTCCGGGTAGTCTTCGAGAGCGGCGCGCAGGTCGGGGACGAAGCCCGCGCGCTGCGGCACGGCGTTGGTGTTGGTGCTGAAGTCGTAGATTTTCTCCGGTTTCGGGATTCCGAATTGTTCGTAGAGTTTTTCGGGGTTCGCCCCGTGCGCGCGGAATTCCATGTTTTTCACCTTATCGCGAATATCAGCACGGCGCATATCGCGACGGAGATGTTGAGGACGTACTGAGCGCGGAAGATGTCGTCCGGCTCCGGCTCGCGCAGGTCGTCGCCGAGCGTCGGGCGCGGCTCCCACTCGCCGCCGTAGAAGGCCCCGCCGCCGAGCTGTATGCCGAGCAGCCCCGCGAATACGCTTTCGCCGTGCGCGCTGTTCGGGCTTTTGTGGTTGAGCCTGTCACGCCGGAATGTGCGCCACGCGCGCTTCCAGTCCATGCCCGCGAGCGCGCCGGCCGCTATCGCGATGAGGCCGCCGAGCCGCGCTGGGACGAAGTTGAGCAGGTCGTCGAGCTTCGCCGCGGCCCAGCCGAAGTCGTGGTAGCGCTCGTCGTCGTAGCCTATCATCGAATCCATCGTGCTGGCGGCCTTGAAGAGCCACGCGAACAGCGCCGCCTGCCCGCAGAGCGAGCCGAGCGCCATGTAGAAGAGCACGGAGACTATGCCGTCGATGTAGCTTTCCGCTATCGTCTCGACCGTCGCGCGCACGACGCCGCTTTCGGAGAGTTGCTCCGTGTCGCGCCCGACGATGCGTCCGACCTGGCGGCGCGCCCCCTCGAGGTCGTCGTCGGCCAAAAGCCGCGCGACCGGCGCGGATTCGTCCTTGAGCGACTTGAAGGCCAGCGCCGCGTAGAGCAGATAGATGTTGACCGCGGCGTATATCCATTCGCCGAGATAGGCCGCGAAGGAGAGGACGAGCGAGACCGCCGCGCCTGCGGTAACGAGCACGGCTGCGGCGAGCATCGCGCCCCCGGCCTTCGAGCCGGGCCGTCCGTAGAAGAATTTTTCATAAAAACTTATGAGCCGCCCTATCCCCGCGACGGGGTGAGGAACGCCGCGCGGATCCCCGAACAGCGAGTCGAGCAGCAAAGCCATGATTATCTGCAAAGCGACACCTCCGAGCTTCGATCTATGCCTTCCGCATTATATTACAATGACGGTGCAAAAAACGGCGCGCCGCAAACGCGAATTAGTGGTATAGTTTTTACCATGATTATAGACTTTCATACTCACGTGTTTCCCAATACTCTGGCGCACCCCGCGATGCTCAAGCTTCACGAGCAGAGCCGCGTGCCCTACGAATCGGAGGCGAAGGTCGAAGACCTTCTCTCCGCGATGAAAGAGGCCGGCGTGGACAAGAGCGTCCTGCTGCACATAGCGACGAAGGAGAGCCAGCACCAGCACGTGCTGGAATTCGCAAAGGAGACAAATTCGGAAAAACTCATCTCCTTCGGCTCCGTCATGCCCGGCTCCGTCAGCGCGCTCGAATACGTCTGGAAAATTTCGGACGAAGGGCTGAAGGGCGTAAAGCTCCACACGCCGCTCCAGCGCATAGACGCCGACGACGAGCGCATCTTCCCCGTCTACGACCTTATACGCGCGCTGAACCTCATACTCGTCTTCCACGCGGGATGGGACGCGACCTACCGCGACGAAATGCGCTGCTCGCCGCAGATGCTTCTGAATATCCTGAAAAACTTCCCCGGTATAAAGATAATCGCCGCGCACATGGGCGGCCTGCACATGCAGAACGAGGTCATGGAATATCTCGCCGGCAAAGCCGATCTGTACTTCGACACCGCCTACACCGCCGACCCGTGGATAGACAGGCCGACGATGGAAAAAATGATACGTATGCACGGGGCCGAGCGCGTGCTCTTCGGCAGCGACTTCCCGTGGCACAAGCCGCTTCACGAGCTGGAGTTCGTCGATAGCCTCGGCCTGAGCTCCGAGGAGAAGGAGCTTATCCTCGGCGGCAACGCGCGGAGGCTGCTCGGGATATAAGAGCTCGACGGAGCCGGCGGGCTTCCTTCGCAGCGTCCGGTTCCACGCGGACGCCGCGCCGCTTTACTTCCGTCCTCGCAGTATCTCTTCCGCGAGAGCGCGCACCGCGCCCTTTACGTCGTATTCTCCGCCGAAGACGCCGACGCAGGCCGGGCAGCCCGTTTTGCAGGGGCAGGCGTTAAGCATCCCGAGCGCCGCGCGCACGAGTTCGTCCTTGACCTCGAAAGCGCCCTCGGCCAGTCCGACGCCGCCGGGTATGTTGTCGATGACGTATATCGCGGCGCGGCGGAGCTGCAGGTCCTTGAGACGGCTCGTCACGAGTATGTCGCCCCTGTCGCACATGAGGAAGAGCGGCGCGGCGTTGCGCAGCAGGTGCTCGAGCCCTTCCATCGCGACTTTCAGCTCCGCGTCTCCGGCGCGGCTCTCCGGCGTCATTATCCAGCAGGCGGTCGTGTGCATCTGTTCCTCGGGAAGATTTATCTGCCCGAAGCCGGCGTTCTCGTGCGTCGCGAGCTTTATCTTCTTGAATATCGTCGGCGTCTCCGTCACGAGCACCTCGCCCCAGCCGTAATTCCCCTGCGTCTCGAAATCGTCAGTTATGTTGATGCGCAGCGCCGCGT
Source organism: Cloacibacillus sp. An23 (assembly GCF_002159945.1). Lineage (NCBI taxonomy): Bacteria > Thermotogati > Synergistota > Synergistia > Synergistales > Synergistaceae > Cloacibacillus > Cloacibacillus sp. An23. Next base: position 64,962 of record NZ_NFJQ01000006.1, read on the forward strand.
CGCCGTCGGTATAGTACTCGGCGTCTATCTCGCGGATGAAGCACTGCATCTTCTCCGTATCGAGCGACTCGACGATGTAGGAGCGGCCGCCGTGGAAGTATATCGCGTCGGGGAATATCAGCGTCGGGGCGGAGCGCCGGTCCATCGTGCCTATGACCTTCGGCTTCTGCGGTATCGTTATGTCGGTTATCGTGTAGTTTTCGCTCGTCGCGCTGCGCAGAGAGAGCTCCGAGGCGGGGTAGGAGTCGTCCTGCCAGTAGTAGCGTCCGCCGTCGGCCTCGGAGACTTTATGCAGCACGCCGTGATCGGCGAGATATTCGAGAATTTCGTCCACGTTCTGCACGCCGAATTTTTCTCCCGAGGCGAAAGGCAGCTCGAAGGCGGAGCATTTTACGTGGCTCACCTGTATGTACGGGTTGTACGGGTCTATGCGCGCCTTTTCCGCCGGAGCGCCGTAGAACCACTCGGGACGCGAGGCGAGGAACTGGTCGAGCGGGTCGGCGGACGCCACCATGACCGCGGCCGAAAGGCCGCCGCGCCGCCCTGCGCGCCCTATCTGCTGCCACGCCGAGGCGATGCTGCCGGGATAGCCGTGCAGAACCGCGAGGCCGAGCGAGCCGATGTCTATGCCGAGCTCGAGCGCGTTCGTCGAGACGACGCCTTTAAGCGCGCCGCTGCGCAGGTCGGCCTCTATCTTGCGGCGCTCCTTCGGCAGATAGCCGCCGCGGTAGCCCATTATCATCATAGGGTCGGCTCCGCGCTTCGCGAGGCCGCCGCGTATCAATGTCAGCAGCAGCTCGACGTTGAGCCGCGAGCGCGTGAAGACTATCGTGCTTATGCCCGAGGCAAGCGCCTCCGTCGCTATCTTCGCCGTCTCGAAGAGCGACGAGCGCCTCATGCCCGTGTTGCGGTCTATCACGGGCGGGTTGTAGATGACGAGCTCCTTCTCCGAAAGCGGCGCTCCGCTCTCCGTTATCAGCTCCATCTTCCGCCCCGTCAGCGCTTCGGCGTGTTCGGCGGGGTTGGCGATGGTCGCGGAGCAGCAGATGAAGGTCGGGCGCGAGCCGTAAAATTCGCAGATACGCGCGAGACGGCAGAAAAGGTTGGCGAGGTGCGAGCCGAATATGCCGCGATAGGTGTGCAGCTCGTCAACGACGATGTATTGCAGATTCTGAAAATAATCGGACCATTTCGTGTGGTGGGGAAGTATGCCGGAGTTCAGCATGTCCGGGTTCGTTATGACTACGTGCCCCTCCGTGCGCGCGAGGCGGCGCTTGACCGGCTCCGTGTCGCCGTCGTAGACGAAGCCGTGTATCTTGCCGTCCGAGAACGACGAAAGCTCGCCCAGCTCCGCGAGCTGGTCTTGAGCGAGCGCTTTCGTCGGGAACAGATAAAGCGCTCGCGCCGAGGGATTCTGCAGCACAGCGTGTAGCACCGGCAGATTGTAGCAGAGCGTCTTGCCGGAGGCCGTCGGCGTGGCTATGACGCAGTCCCGGCGCGCGAGCGCGCAGGCCACCGCCTCGCTCTGGTGCGAGTAGAGCGCCTCGACGCCGCGGCGCTTCAGAGCGTTCACTATCCTGTGGTCGAGATCCCCGAACGAGCCGAAAACCGCCGTCTTCGCCGGAAAACGCTTGATAGCGGGCCGCCGTCCCCCCAACTCCGAAACGTAGCGCACGATATCCTCGACGCCCGGCTTTTTCTTGGCAAAATAATTCTCAAGCATAAAACAACCCCCGTTCCCTCCGTCAAGTATAGCCCAAAAGCGCGCGGGACGCGCAGGAAAATACCGCGCCGCCCTGGGATTATGGGGAGGCGGCGCGGTATAGACGAGAGGGCTTGGTTGTTTTTGTTTTTTGTGTTGCTGCTTTGTGCTATGTGTTTGCTTTGCGTACTTTTTGCTTTCTTCATATCCGCCGCGAGCGGCGGCGGTTTCGGTTGTTAATATGCCTCTTTGTAGATTTTCACAGCGTCCTCGGGCGTAATCTTGCGCGGGTTCTGTCCCATGAGCCTCGCGTTCGCGCAGCACTCCTGCGCAAAAGGCTCGAAGTCGGCTTCGGTTACGCCGTATTCACGGATTCCCGGCATTCCGAGGTCGTCGCAGAACTTCTGGACGGCTTCGCTCGCCTTGTAGGCGGCTTCGTGCTTCGACAGCCCGCAGATGTTCTCGCCGAGCATCTCGGCTATTTCGCCGTATTTCTCGAGCGCGGCCGGCGCGTTGAAGCGCATGACCGCCGGCAGCATCGAGGCGTTGGCGCGGCCGTGCATCGTATGGTACTTGTTTTCAATGGAATAGGCCATTGCGTGGCTCCCGGCGCAGCCCGCGCCGAGCAGCGCCATGCCCGCCGACGTCGCCGCGAGGCTCATGCCGCGGCGCGCGTCGAGGTCGTCGCCCTTGAAGTAGGCGCGGCGCAGATGCTTGCCGATGAGCGTGATGGCCTGACGGCACCACATGTCGCTCTGGAGCGAGCCGTTGATGTTGGTATAGGCTTCGATAGCGTGCGCGAGCGCGTCCATTCCCGTCGCGGCGGTGAGTCCGGGCGGCAGGGTAAGAAGAAGCTCAGGGTCTACGACCGCGCAGGTCGCGATGAGGCGCTTCGAGAGGATGCCGCCCTTCTTGCCGGTGTCGTCGAAGAGGATGATGCTGCCAGACGTTACCTCGCTGCCCGTCCCCGCCGTCGTCGGCACCGTGAAGATGGGCACGGTGTTGTTCGGGACGATGTCTTTGCCGACGTACTGCTCGAGCGGGAGCGGGTTCGTCATGAGGAGCGCCGTGGACTTGGCGCAGTCGATGCTGCTTCCTCCTCCGAATCCGATGACGCCTTCGCCCTTCAGCTCTTTCATCATTTCGTAGCACGCGAGGACGTTCGACTTGAGCGGGTTCGGATGTACGTCGGAATATACCTTGTACTCGATCTTCGCCTCGTCCAGCGACTTCAGCGCGTTGTCGAGCATTCCGTTTTCGAATAAGAACTTATCCGTGACCACGAGGACGCGATTTACTCCTTCTGTCGCCACTATGGTTCCGAGCGTCTTGACGACGCCGTCGCCGAAATAAATGTTTTTGACTTGCGGATAACGATATGGCTTCACAAAAATTCCTCCGTTCATAAATAAAAAGCTCCGCGTCCGATTCCGCCGGACGCCGTCTTCCGGCCCTTTGCCTTCACCCGCGAATTCCTCGACCATCTCCTCTCTTTTTCGTTTTTCGCCCGCGCCGCCGCGGCTGAACGCGCGCGTTTTATATTCTTTCGCGCGGCGGGGTCACAGTCCCCGCGCTGAAATTCAAAAAATACGTCCCGCGTTTTCACATGAGCGGGAAGAATACCGGCACGAATATGATCATCAGAGCGAGCATCAGTATCTGCACCGGAAGGTTGAACTTCACGTAGTCGGTGAACCTGTAGCCCGCGACGAGCGTCATAGTCACCTGCGCGTGGGCGAACGGCGTGGCGCAGGCGAGGTTCGCCGCGTAGACGACTCCCAGGCAGAACGGCGTCACGTTGAAGCCGTAAGACTGGCAGGTCGCTATCACTATCGGGCAGAAGATGACCGTCGTCGTCGCGTTCGCGAGGAAGTTGCTCGTGAGCATGACAGCCGTGACGACTATCGCGAAGAACAGGCGCGGCTCCGGCGACGGGCCGAGCATGAGCGTTATCGCCCCGCCCGTCATTTCCCCGAGGTCCGTGGCTTCTATGCCCGCCGCTATCCCCATGCAGCAGCCGAGGAAAAATACGCAGTGCCAGTCGAGCCGCCTCATCGTCTCCTTCGGGTCGGCGCAGCCGGTTATGAAGCAGAGCAGAGCGGCCGAGAGCGCCGTGACCGCCACGGGCAGCCATTCGAAAACGAAGAAGGTTATCATAACGGCGAAGATGACGGCGAACACCGGGCGCTTTTTCGCCTTATCCTTCGGCTGCGATTCCGCCGGGCCGTCGACGTCGAGGCTGTCCGCGAGCTTGTCGTAGCGTATGCCCTCGTGCTGCCTGCCGCCCCATATCTTTATCCCCATCCTGTAGCCGATGAGCTGCTCCCATATAAGGAAGGCCGCGAACATAATCGCGCCGACCGGCATAAAGTCGAACATCTTGAACTCTATGCCCGTAAGCTCCGACATCACGCCCTGCGCCGCGACCTGCGAGGTGGAGCCGACGAGCGTGCAGGTGCCGCCGTACATTGCGCCGAACGTCACGCTCATGGTGAGATTCTTCATCGTCATGTTCTTCGACGCGCGCGAGACGCTGGCGAGTATCGGAAGGAAACAGGCGACGACGGCCGTGTTCGCCATCCACATGGACATTAGGCCGCCGACGAGCGCGGCGGCGAATATAAAGAACCGCTCGTTGTTCTTTGAAATCTTCGCCGCGAAATTGCCTATAAGCCAGTCGGCCCCCGTCTCGGCCATAGCGTCTCCGACTATGAGCATGCTGAATATAAGAATCACCACTGAGCTTGAAAAGCCCGAAAAAGCCTCGCTGAAGGAGCATATCCCCGTCAGCGTGAAGGCGAGACACCCGAGCGCCGCCGCGACGCAGGTGTTCAGCCAGTTTGTAACGAACAGCACTACGCAGGCAGCCAGTATTATTATTGCCGTAACCTCGTCGCTGATAAATCCGGTGAACATTTTCCCCCTCCTTTCCCGCGAGCCGGGCGTCTCTTCCCCTTTTCATGACGCCGGACTGTTTGACAGATATTCCGCTGTTGTATATATTTTTAAAAGGACAAAAAAATTAACATATATTGCAATTTGCCTGCATATTGCCTATACAAATGGGGGTGCCGACGCCTTGACCACGAGGCAGATACTTTTCTTTGTGACTCTCGCACGCTGCGGCAGCTTCACGAAAGCCGCCGACGAGCTCTTTATCACTCAGCCCGGCCTCAGCTACGCCGTGAAGCAGCTCGAGTCAGAGCTCGGCGTGCCGCTCTTCAGCAGGAACGACAAAGGGGCCTCGCTTACGCGATACGGAGAAGCGTTTCTACCGTACGCGGAGCGCGTGATAAACACCATCAACGAGGCCGTAGGGCTTATAGACGGGCTCAAGAACCAGCTGTCGGGAAACGTCAACGTCGTGTGCATCGTCACCTTCACGGCCGACGTAATCCCCGACATACTCCGCGATTTCTATAAGGGCGGCGAACGGAAAGCCATCGACGTGCGTCTGACCGCCGTGCAGACGTCTGCGGAAGTCTCCGCCCAGCTTAAAAGCGGCAGGGCCGACATATCTTTCGGCTACGACGCGCCGGAGAACGCCGAGAGCGTGCGCGTCTGCGAACAGGAGCTGGTGCTCGCCGTGCCGCGCGGCCACCGCTTCTCGTGGCTGGAGCGCGTCTCGCTGTCCGAGATAGGGGACGAGCCGATGATCTTCTGCACCAACGGCTCGCAGCTATACGAACAGACGGAGAAGATGTTCCGCCACGACGGGCTTAAGCCGAACATAAAGTTCTGCACGCGCGACTGCTCCGCGATGACCGCCTACGCCAGCCTCGGTATTGGTTTGTCAGTAGTGCCGCACGCCGCCGCCGCTCAGAACGCCGGCGTGCATATCTGCCGTATAGACAATCCTTATAAGGTGCGCGGCATATATATGTCGAGGCTCAAGAGCCGCAGTCTTCCATATGCCGCGCAGTACTTCTTCGATTTCTGCCGCGAGAGGTACGGTTCCTCCGGCTAGTCCGCGGCCTGCTGCGTCTCCGCCGCGGCGAGCTCCGCGTCGCGCTTCTGCTGCCAGAGGCGGCCCGAGCGCAGAGCCATGAAGGTGAGCGCCACCACTATCAGCGCCAGGGCTATCAGCAGCGCCATCGTGAACGTGTACTGTCCGGTCATGTCGTATTCGAGATGTATCGCCGGCATTCCTATCGCGCGCCCTATGTTGAACATTACGAGGCATAGGCCGAGCTGTCCCGGGTGATAGTACTTGCCGAAGGTGTCGAGGACTACGAACGCTATCAGGAGCTGGCTCATCGTCCCGCCGACGCCGTGGCCGATGCCGGTCATAAATACGTACAGCTTATCCGAGACCGGGAGCATGACGCCGAGGCAGGCCGCGATGAAGAATGAGAACACGAGCGGCACGGCGACTTTCGCTCCGCCGAAGCGGTCCTTGATTATCCCTATCACTATCTTCGCCGGCCCCATCAGCGCGTAGCATAGAGCGTAGGCCGCGGCTCCCGTCTCCGCCGGGAGGCCCTTCGCGTTCGCGAAGGCCGGGATGTTCGCGGTGAAGGGGTGGCCTATCGCCGCGACGATGAAGTATATCGCTATCAGCATCCACATTACCGGCATCCTGAGCAGTTCCCTGTTCGTCACGGGCGCGTCGGCCTTGGCGGCCTTGCCCTTGCCGTCTTTTCCGCCCGATACGCGGCTGCCGTAGAGCGGGTCGTCCGGGCTGGCCTTGACGAGGAAGGCCGAAATCGTGCACATGACCGCCATGATTATCGCGCTGTAAATCAAAGCCTGTTTATAGCCCTGAGTGGCGAGCCATTTGATAAGGAAGTACGTCCACACCGAAGACCCGAACGTGTTGCAGGCGGAGAGTATCGAGGTCATGGTCCCGGCGTTTTTCTTGAACCACGGCGGGATGACGGCGAAAACCGTCATCTGTGCGGCGAATGTATAGCCTATGCCGGCGAAGAATCCGCCTACCAGCAGCAGCGGAAGAGAATCCGCTATCGCGAAGAGCAGATACTGCGCGACGTAGCCGCCGCCCGCTATAAGAACCGAGCCTTTAGGCCCTATTTTTCTGTAAATCGTGCTGAACATCGCAGCCGTGACCATCCCGACGATCTTCGAGACCGTCTCGAACATGTTGTAGGTCGTGCGGGGCATGTTCAGCGCTTCCGTTATCGGGACGGTGAATATTCCGAAGGCGTTGCTTCCGAGCCCCATAGCCGAGAAGCACATGAAGAACACGCCGACGAACACTATCCACTGCGTCCTCATTTCCTTGTTGAATTCGATTTTAGCCATTCGTTATCTGCACTCCCTTCGGTCGGAAGAGCCGCCTTCCGGCTTCGGCGGGGCCGGGGCGCGAAGCCCCGGCGCGCCGCGTTTAATGTCCTCCGCTTCTGATTTCCTCTTCTATCTCTTCGGCTGTCTCGACGTGTTTCTGTTCCGTCCTCGCCCGTTCGAGAGCCTCGTCGAGTATCTTGTTGTAGTCCTCACCGAAGTCGTAGCGCTCGGGCGCGCAGCTCCGCCCTTCGGCTTTGGCCTTGAGCGCCGCCTTTATCTTGTCCGGCGTAGCGGGGATTTCATAGACGCGCACGCCCACCGCGTTGTTGATGGCGTTGAGCACGGCTGCGTGTCCGCAGCTCTGGAAGCACTCGGAGGCTCCGCCGGAGCCGTGCGGCCCCGTCTTGCGCGGCGTCTCCTGGAACTCGAACTCGATGTCGTCCGGCACGTCGTTGCAGCGCGGGAAGCCGCAGCCGAGCGGCGAGCCGTATTTCTTGACCTCGTCGCAGTAGTCCTCCGTCAGCGCGAATCCTATAGAGTGCATCATGCTGCCGTAGGCCTGACCCTCGACCGCGAGGAAATTGCCTATCACGCCGACGTCGGCTATCCCGTGTATCGCGAGCACGCGCGTCTTGCCCGTCTCCTCGTTGACCTCCACGCGCGCTATTATCGCGAGCAGGTTGTTGTCCGGCGTCGGGTCTCCGACTCCCGTGAAGTCGTCGATGGCTTTGTAGAGGCCGACTGTCGAGAATTCTCCGTGATATTTCGTCGGGATGCCCTCGGCGACCATTTCGTCGTAAGTCCTGTAAGTCCCGTCCGGTTTGCGCATCGCGTTCATCAGGTCGTTCGCGGCGAGAATCGTCGCGTTGCCGGCCATGTAGTGGCTGCGGCTTCCGGAGGCGGGGCCGGTCGGCGGGCAGAACTTCGTGTCGTTCTGATAGAGCTTTATCTTTTCGACGGGGAGCCCAAGCGGCTTCAGCGCCTCGTGCATGTGGACGAGCGTGCCTATGCTCGCGCCCTGTCCCATGGCCTCCCAGCAGTTGTACTGCACGACGCTGCCGTCGGGAAGAAGCTCGATGTCTATCTCCGACCTGTCAGCCGGAGTGCTTACGTGGTAGCCGCCGCAGGCCACGCCGACGCCGCGCTTCCACCCGGCCTCCGCGGGCTGTTTCGCCCATTCGAGCGATTCGTTGTAATATGGGCGCAGCTTGTTGATCATCGTCTTTATGCCGTAGTTTTTGAACGGGTAACTGTTGTTGGTGAGGTCGCCTTCCTTCGCGCAGTTGAGGTAGCGAATCTCGAGCGGGTCTATGCCGAGCTTTTCGGCCATCATGTCTATAAGCTGCTCGCTCGACGTGTAGCACTGCGGCGAGCCGTAGGCGCGGTAGGCGACGCCGAAGGGCTCGTTCGAGAGGCCGCCGCGCGAAAGGCCGCGTATGTTCGGGATGTTGTACGGATAACCGATGAAGCGCACGACCTTCTTCTCAAGATTGCCGGCCGAGTTCGCGTTCGCGCCGTGGTCGATGGCGTTGTCGAAGTCGAGCGCGAGGATTTTGCCGCTCTTGTCGCAGGCGAGCTTCGCGTTCGTATAGCTCGTGGCGCGCTTTCCGGTGAAGCGCTGCGTCTCCTCGTAGGTCTGCGTCCACGTTATCGGGCGCTTCACAACCATTTCGGCGGCGGCTATCATCGCGACCGCGTGATGATCCATCGATGCTCCGAAGCTAGCGCCCGACGGTATCTCTATGATACGGAAGGCCTTCGGCGAAACGCCTATGGCGCGCGGCACGTTGACCATGCCGGCCCAGAGCGTCTGCGACTTGTAGTTGACGGTCAGCATCCCGTCCTCGTCGTAGTACGCCTGGAGCGACCACGGCTCGAGCATGAGATGCGGCTGGCGGCTCGAGTAGAAGCTGCCCTCGACGACGTATACGCCGCTGTCCGGGTCGTTCGCCTTCTCGAATATCGCCTGCGTGTTCGCGCCCTTGAACACCGGCTGGCGCAGCAGGTCGTTCGGCGCCTCTCCGTCGATGCTCACAGCTCCGGGCTTGAAGGATTCGAGTATGTTCTTATAGAACGGAAGGACTTCGTACTCGACCTTGACGAGCTTCGCCGCGGCGCGCGCGTTCTCGTCCGTGTCCGCTACGACCAGCGCTATCGGCTCGCCTATGCGCCGCACCTTCGTGTCGCAGAGCACCGGCTCCTTGACGCGCTTGGCGAGGCTCATCTTGCTCGTCATCGGCGCGCCGAGGTTGTTCGTGCCCTGTATGTCCTTATAAGTCAGCACGGCGGCGACGCCCGCCGCTTTCTCCGCTTCAGACGTGTCTATTGAAAGTATATTCGCGTGGTGATGGTCGGCCCATTTCACACCCATATGCAGAGTTCCTGGCGGCATCTTGAGCGCGAGGTCGTCGCCGTAGTCGGCCGTGCCGAGGACCTTGTAAAGAGCGTCCGGCCTGGGGTAGCGCGTGTGGTATATCGAGCCGCCTTCGGCGACTGTAAATTCGAGATTTTTCTCGGAAATCTCTCCGCGCATGAGCGCGGCCGCCGCCATAACGGCGTCTACGAGCGGTTTGTAGCCGGTGCAGCGGCACAGGTTGTTGTGCTTCGTGAACCAGTCGCGTACCTCTTCGCGCGTCGGGCTGAGATTTTTGTCGAGAAGCCCCTTCGCCGACATGATGAATCCCGGCGTACAGAATCCGCACTGAACGCCGCCGTAGGCTATCCACGCCTGCTGCAGAGGATGGAGGTGGGAGGCCGTGCCTATGCCCTCGAGAGTCTCTATCCTCGTATGCTCCGGAATGTCCCTGAATTTTTTGATACATGCGCGGACAGGGTCTCCGTTGACCAGCACCGTACACGTCCCGCACTGGCCCGTCCCGCATCCGACCTTGACGCTCGTCAGCCCGATTCTGCGCAGAACGGACGCGAGCGTGTCCTTCTCGTACTCGGACATGACCACGCGCTCGGCTCCGTTGATTATGTAGATTCCTTTTTTGACAGACATTGACTCTCCTCCTTCGGCAAATTCCTGTTTCCACATCCCGGCGAAAGCGCGCGGCGGAGCAAAGCCCGCCTGTATGCTCGGGAATTTTCTGAAAACTTTTAATAAACTTAAACCATAATTAACTGATTAAAATTATATGTATAACTGGACGGCGGTCAAATTATCATTTTTTATCAGGTCTATAAAGTCCCCTTATACCCGTCGGCGTAAGCCGAGGCTTATGCCTGGGGCGCGTTTTTTCCAGTTAGCGACTGCATACCTTTGCCCTCCGGCGTTGCGCGCGGGGCGCCGTTTAGGTTAGAATAAAACGGTCGTCTGATACGATATGTCAAAACGTTGAACGGCTGGTGATTTTTATGCAGGAATCCGGCGAAATGTATCTCGAAACTATACTGGTGCTGAAAAATAAAAACGGTTCTGTGCGCTCCGTGGACGTGGCGCGCGCTCTTTCCTTCAGCAAGCCCAGCGTGAGCCGGGCCATCGGCATACTGAAGGACGACGGCTACGTCACCGTCGAGGACAACGGCGAGCTGAACCTCACAGAAGAAGGGCTCGCGAGGGCCGGGGCCATCTACGAGCGCCACCGCTACATAACGAAATTTCTCGCGGACGTGCTCGGGGTGCCGCACGATACGGCGGAGTCGGACGCATGCCGCATAGAGCACATAATCAGCCAGGAGACCTTCGACAAAGTCAAGGAGTACCTTGCGCGCGGCAACTACTAAGGTATTGCCATAACAATAATTGTAAGATATAATCCCTGTACATATCTTGTAGAGATCCGGCTCTGGTTTCCGGGTCTCTTTTGATGTTGAGATATGCGGCGCGGAAAGCCGCGCACGCGGGAGCGAAAGAATACGAGCCCCTGAGGGGCATAATAAAACGTAGAAACAAATACAGGGAGGCATTCTCACTATGGCAAAGGAACATTTTGTACGTAATAAGCCGCACCTCAACATAGGTACGATAGGACACATCGACCACGGCAAGACGACGCTGACGGCGGCGATCACGAAGACGCTGGCGCGTCACGGCCAGGCGGACTTCACGCCGTTCGACATGATAGACAAGGCGCCGGAAGAGAGAGAGCGCGGCATCACCATCAACATAGCGCACGTCGAATACGAGACGCCGAAGCGCCACTACGCGCACATCGACTGCCCGGGCCACGCCGACTACATCAAGAACATGATCACCGGCGCCGCGCAGATGGACGGAGCGATCCTCGTCGTCTCCGCCGCCGACGGCCCGATGCCCCAGACCCGCGAGCACGTCCTTCTCGCCCGCCAGGTCAACGTTCCGGCCCTCGTAGTATTCATGAACAAGTGCGACATGGTAGACGATCCCGAACTCCTCGACCTCGTCGAAATGGAAATCCGCGACCTGCTCAACAAATACGAGTTCCCGGGAGACGACATCCCCATCATCCGCGGCAGCGCCCTCAAAGCCCTCGAGTCCGACGAAGACAACGAGTGGACCCAGGGCATCATGGACCTCATGCAGGCCTGCGACGACTACATCCCCGAGCCTGAGAGAGCGCTCGACCAGCCCTTCCTCATGCCGATAGAAGACGTCTTCACCATCACGGGCCGCGGCACCGTCGTAACGGGCCGCGTCGAAAAAGGCGTAATCAAGCCCGGCGACGAAGTCGAAATAGTCGGCCTCAAAGACACGCAGAAGACGGTAGCGACCAGCCTTGAAATGTTCCGCAAGATCCTCGACGACGCGGAAGCGGGAGACAACGTCGGAGTGCTCCTCCGCGGCGTAGGCAAAGAAGACGTCGAGCGCGGCCAGGTCCTCGCGAAGCCGGGAAGCATCCACCCGCATACGCACTTCAAAGGCGAAGTCTACGTTCTGAAGAAGGAAGAAGGCGGACGCCACACGCCGTTCTTCAGCGGATACAAGCCGCAGTTCTACTTCCGCACCACCGACATAACGGGAGAAATCACGCTTGCGGAAGGCGTTGAAATGGTAATGCCTGGCGACAACAGCACCTTCGAAGTCAAACTCATCGCTCCTATAGCGATGCAGGAAGGACTTCGCTTCGCGGTCCGCGAAGGCGGACGTACGGTCGGCGCCGGCGTCGTCACCGAGATCATCGACTAGTAATAAGCAATTCGGAGGGCGGCTGTCAGCGGCCGCCCTTTCAAATTAAAATTTTCGTCTGGAGTGAGTAAGCATGGCTGACATCATCGGTCTTCAGTGCACCGAGTGCAAGCGCCGCAACTACGTCACGCTTGTGAACAAGAAAAAAGCGCAGAAAAAGCTGGAGAAGAAAAAATATTGCAAGTTCTGTGACAAACACACCTTGCATAAAGAGTGCAAATAGTGTAGAATACCCGTTGCATGCAGGTCTGTAGCTCGAACTGGTTAGAGCACCGCACTCCAAATGCGGGGGTTGAGGGTTCGAATCCTTCCAGGCCTGCCATTTTTTTATTCTCCCGGAACGGTTTGGAACTACGCAGAAATTTATATCAAAGTCGATAAACGAGGAGGTCGGGGTTGATGGATAAAGTCCTCGACTATGTGCGGGAATCAAGAGCCGAACTTAAGAAGGTGGCGTGGCCGACAAAGCAGCAGCTTTGGTATTCGACCCTAATAGTCATCGTCGTCACAGCCATCGCTTCGGCATATCTTGGACTGGTAGATTTAATACTCACCGGAGTATTCTCCAAGTTCATCCAGTAACTGTGCCTCTCGGGCGGAACTGAAGCGTCTCGACTGTAATCTTGGAGGTGGAGAGGGCTTTCGTCCTCTTTTGAAATGAGCGAATTATTCGGAAATACACAGGAGCGCCGTTGGTATATAGTCCAGACCTACTCGGGCTACGAGAACAAGGTCAAGGCGAATCTCGACCAGCGCATCGCGACCATGGGCATGGAGGACAGGATATTCCGCGTGCTCGTGCCGGTCGAAGAAAAAGTGACGATAAAAGACGGCAAGACGAAGCGCGTCAAGCGCAAGGTCTTCCCGAGCTACGTCCTGGTCGAAATGATACTCGAAGACCAGTCCTGGTATGTCGTTCGCCATACGCCGGGAGTGACTGGCTTCGTAGGCTCCGGCAACCACCCTATCCCGCTCTCGCCGAAGGAAGCCGACGAAATCATGCGTAAGCTCGGCAAGGAGGCCAAGCCGAAGGTGGAGGTCGATTTCCACATCGGCGACATGATCCAGGTCAAGAACGGTCCGTTCGCGGGCCAGAGCGGGCCTGTGGTCGAGATAGACGCGGACAAGGCCAAGATCAAATTCCGCATCACGGTGTTCGGGCGAGAGACCGACGTCGAAGCGGACTACAACGACTTGGAAAAGATATAGCCCGTGATCCGCGGCGCAGCACTTTGACAGAGGAATAGCAGTCTCCGCCCAGGCGGAGGCTTTCAATCTAAGGAGGAAACATCGTCATGGCTAAGAAAGTAGTTGGGGAGCTCAAGCTTCAGCTTCCCGCGGGAAAAGCCACGCCGGCGCCGCCGGTAGGCCCCGCGCTCGGACAGCGCGGAATCAACATTATGGAATTCGTCAAGGCGTTCAACGCCAAGACCGCCGACCAGGTAGGGCTCATCATCCCGGTCGTCATCACGGTTTACGCCGACCGCAGCTTCACCTTCGTCCTCAAGACCCCGCCCGCAAGCGTCCTCATCAAGAAGGCGGCCGGCAAGGACAAGGGCTCTGCCGTACCGAACAAGGACAAGGTCGGCAAGCTGACGAAGAAGCAGGTCGAAGAGATCGCGGCCCTCAAGATGCCCGACCTCAACGCGAACGACATCGAAGCTGCGATGAGAATGATCGAAGGCACCGCGCGCTCGATGGGCGTAGAAATAGTAAAATAACCAGACAGCCCCGGCCAGTCCGGGAGTGGAAGGACGTTTCGTCAGGGCGTCCGCTATCACCACAAGGAGGAAACACAAATGTCAAGAACAGGTAAACGTTACAAGGCGCTGCTCGAAAAAGTAGATCTCACGAAACAGTACCCGCTTTCGGAAGCCGTGACCCTCGCGAAGGAATGCGCGACGGCCAAATTTGACGAAAGCCTCGAACTTCACGTTCGTCTGGGCGTTGACCCCCGCCACGCGGACCAGCAGGTACGCAGCACAATAGTCCTTCCCTTCGGAACCGGCCACACGAAGAGAGTGGCCGTCCTCGCCCTCGGCGAGAAGCAGAGGGAAGCTCAGGACGCGGGCGCGGACATCGTCGGCGGCGAAGACCTTGTCGCTGAGATCCAGAACGGCAGACTTGACTTCGATGCGGTAATCGCCACGCCGGACATAATGAAGTCGGCCGGACGCCTCGGTAAAGTCCTCGGTCCCCGCGGACTCATGCCGAGCGCCAAGACCAACACAGTCACGTTCGACGTCGCCGATGCCATCAAAGAGATCAAGGCGGGCCGCGTAGAGTTCCGCGTAGACAAGACCGCCATCACCCACAACGCGGTGGGCAAGGCTTCGTTCCCGGTCGAGAACCTCATCGCGAACGTCAAGACCCTGCTCCGCGCCATAGTCAAGGCGCGCCCCGCGGCGGTGAAGGGCACCTACATCAAGGGCATCACCGTCTCCACGACGATGGGCATAGGCATACAGATCGATCCCGTCCAGGCTCAGAAGGAAGTTTCCTCTGCCGACTAGTTCTGGCGACAATAAAAAATCAAGCCCCGGTTCATGCCGGGGCTTTTTTCGTACCTTTTGAAACCGTCATGGGAAACTATCTGACTGCAAAGACAGGAGGACGTTCTTCCAGAATGTGTCAGAACAAATTACAGCACTACGGCTTTTCCGAGAGGATAATCTCCTATCCACGCGCATGGAAAATATCCGTTTTTGTAAATTTCCAGCAAAGCGCAGAAAAAACCGGGCGCGTTTAGTATTTTTTCTATACATGCCCAAGACATGTCTCTTTTTACCATATCAAGCATTTCATTTTCCAAACCGGCTTCATCCTCTAAATGCCGTTTCGTAATAAAATCGCACCACTTTTTCCAGACTGCATCCCCGATTCCAGAAGATACCCTCGAAAATACTTCGTCGATTTGCGCGTCGCCTATTCGTTCCGTCGCTGTGCTTTCTAATGAGAGAATATGCGGTTCCCACGTCTTAAGCATTTGGCTGTTCCAAACGTCATAAGCCTCAAAAACGGAGAATATCATGTGATATTCTCCATTGTGGTCTTTCTCGTGCCCAAACCAATCGATCTGCTTAATCTCCAGTAGAAATTCGTCTATATCCATGTGGTTTCTCCTGTATCAGTTCCGGCATGCCGCGCCTTGCTCCGGTACTTGCCGGCTTCACGGCTGCGACGCCTCTTTTTTCAGCGCCGCGAGCCAGCGAGGAAGCATTTTTTCAAGCGGGGTCTTGCCATTTCTGTCGCAGAATGAAAAGAGCTTATGTAACAGCGGCGCAAAATATTTTCGTCCCTCGCCGGTCAGGTCGCGTTTTATAAAAAACGTGCGGATTATTCGTCCGCGTTTGTCGAGAGGAGGTTCCTTCAAAAGTCCGTTTTCATAGCAGAAGCGCAGGACGACGGCGTTATCGTCGTAAAAATCTTCCAGTACGGCCGCTCCGGCGCTCACGGCAGCCATGTCGTAGACGTACTCCTTCCAGCTCAGCGTTTCAAGTTTCGTCAGCCGCAGCGCCTCCTTTGCCTTGTCAAGCGGCACTGGCAGCATTCTGTGGAGCGCCTCGCTTGAATAGCCGCGGTAGACCGGCTCTGGACGGCCCAGCAGCTCCGCCGCCGCCTCCGTATAGACGAGGCACAGCTCGCCGCCGAAGAGCCCGCCGATAAAATCTCCGTTGCAGTACATCATGAAGTTTCCGTTCTTTGCCGGTGAGAACGAGATGCTGCATCCGGGGGCGTCGATAAGCGCGGAAACTTCCTTAATAAGCGCCAGCGACTCTTCGGCGCGAGTGCGTCTCTCTGCCATTTTCTACTTCACCGGAATTCGTTTTGCGGCGTTCTCGATTACGTTCTGGATATGCTTCGTCAGAGACGGGGCTTCGCTGAAGAGGTCCGCGCCGGTGTTCGCCGACACCGTCTCGCCGTAGATGAGGCGCCCGTCCTTCGCCGCGCGCAGCTCAACCTTGACCGCGCCAATGGATACGTTTTCGTCCCAAGCGGCCTTGTATTCCTGATACGGTATCTTCACGCGCTGCGTCTCCCAGCGGTCGTTGCGCCATATAGGCCTCTCTTCGTAGCGGTACTTCGTTACATATTCTTCCGGATGGTGTATCTTTCCGACGGCGCATTTTGTAACTGTGCACATCAGCACCGCGTCCACGTGGTCCGGCGCGAGGCTGTACGCTTTGTGCGCGAGCTGCGTCGGCGTCATCGGTTCCGGCTGTCCGCCGGTGATGAAGGCCGCCCGGTCTATGACCTCCTGCGGCGTCCGCATGACGAACGGAAAGCGTTCTTTCCTTTTCAGCGTAAAGTCCTGCCATTTCTGCTCAGCGGATTCGACGAGAAAAGCTTCGGATTCCGGAACTGCGATTTCGTAGCCTACCGGCATTACGAGCACGGTTTTGACGCTCGTTATCGGTATCTGCTTGTCCCTGAATTCGCTGACCATAGGCTTCGCGGATGCGGAAACGGCAAACGCCGTCAAGAACAGGGCCGCCGCGAGCGCCGTTATCTTCTTCACAGTCATCAACTCCCGTATGTTGTTTGGGCGCTATTATAATCTATAAAGCTCGCCTCTGCGCATTTCGAGCGTCTTTATGAAGCGCCTCGCCTCTTCCGCTTTCTGCGGATCTATTTCTACGAAGGCCCCGAACGGAGCTTCGCCCGCCTCGCAGAGAGCCGCGCCCCACGGGTCTATGACGGCCGAGTATCCCGGGAAGCTGTCGGCGGGCGTGTCGCCTACGCGGTTGCAGGCGGCTATGTACATCATGTTCTCGACGGCCCGCGCGCGCAGAAGAAGGCGCCAATGCTCTATGCGCGGGCGCGGCCACTCCGCGGAGATGAAAAACACCTGAGCGCCGGCGAGCGCCCCCATTCGGAACCATTCGCAGAAACGAAGGTCGTAGCATATCGCGAGCGCGCATTTTGCGCCGCCTATCTCGAATGTGCGGAACTCCGAGCCGCTTCGGAGATATTTGTCCTCTTCCATCATCGGCACGAGGTGCGCCTTGTCGTAGTGCGTCACGTATTCCCCGAGCGGATTCACGACGAGCGCGCGGTTCACGGCCCCGGCGTCCGTCATGGCGAGCACGGAGCCGCCCGCGAACCACACGCCGTATTCGCGCGCGAGCCGCGAAAGAAAGCCTGCCGCGCGCTCAGCGTCCTTGTCGGCGTATTTTCCGGCCTCGTCTATAACGTAGCCGACGTCGAACAGTTCGGGCAGCACGACAGCCGTCTCTGTCTCCGACGGCGTCCAGTATTTTTTCATCCACTCCTCGGCCGCAGCGAAATTGGCCTCGCGGTCTCCGGGCTTTACGTCTAGCTGAGCAAGTCCTATTCTGAGCATGGAATGTCCCCTTTCTCCGGCTTCTCTTGGATAATTGTATAATTTTGCGGCACGGCGCAAAAGCTTTGCGTAAAATGTTTTGACAAAGCGGCGCGCCCGGGATATAATTCTCTCGCATGACTCAAGACAGCAGGCGCCTTTGTGCTTAATTTCCTGCCGAGGTCTCGCGAAGGATAAATTATGTCCATACGACTATTTTATGGCTTCCGGGCGCTTGAGTTCGGAGGCCGTTTTTTATATCCGCTCCGGCGGCTGTGCGGCATTCCGATCCAACTTATTTTGCAGGAGGTGAAATCGAAAATGCCGACACAGGCCAAACGTGAACACATCGATATGCTCTGCGAGGCTCTCAACAAGAGCGACGCCGTGATCATCGTCGAGTACCGCGGGCTGACCGTCAAAAAGATCAGCGAGGTCCGCAGGCTCATCCGCAAGGCGGGCGGCGAGATGAAGGTCAGCAAGAACACCCTCATGCGCATCGCTCTGAAGGAGTGCGGGATGATCCAGGCCCCCGAGTACGACTGCGGCCCGAACGGGTACGTCATTTCCTACGGCGACGCGGCGGCCGTCGCAAAGGCGGTTCGCGACTTCGCGAAGGAGAAGGGCAACGAAGCCCTCGTCGTAAAGGGCGCCATCCTCGGCGGACAGCAGCTTCTCAACCAGCAGCAGGTATTCGCCCTCGCGGATCTGCCCTCGAAGGAGCAGCTTCTCGCCCAGGTCGTCGGAACGATCGCGGCCCCGCTTCGCGGACTCGTCACGGTCCTTTCCGGCCCGCAGAGAAACTTCGTCACAGTCCTGTCCCAGATCAAGGACAAGAAGGAAGAGACCGCCGCGTAAGACGCGCTGCACGGTTCTCGCGATTCCCGCGCGAGCGGGAGAAAAAGGCGGCCTAGCCGCCTAAAACGAAACAAGAAAATTTCAGGAGGAAAATAAAATGACCAGAGAAGAACTCATCCAGGCTATCAGCGAAATGTCCGTGCTCGAGCTTTCCGAGCTCGTTAAGGAACTTGAAGAGAAGTTCGGCGTCTCCGCCGCGGCTCCCGCGATGATGATGCCGATGGCCGGCATGCCCGCCACCGGCGGCGCGGCCGCTCCCGCCGAGGAAGAGAAGACCGAATTCGACGTAGTCCTCGCCGACCACGGCGCGAACAAGATCAGCGTCATCAAGGTCGTCCGCGAGATCACCGGCCTCGGCCTGAAGGAAGCCAAGGACATGGTCGACGGCGCCCCCAAGACGGTCAAGGAAGGCGTAGCGAAGGAAGAGGCCGAAGAGATGAAGAAGAAGCTCGAAGAGGCCGGAGCGAAGGTCGAACTGAAGTAGTTCGTTCTTTCAAGACGCACAAGGCGCGCCCCGCGCGGGCGCGCTTTTTTCATGCCTTCACGCCGTCACGCACTTACGCGGCGGCTGTTCTTGTTATAGAATAAAAAGAACCGCGCCGTGCGCGGACAAAAAATCACGTGGGCGCGAGCCGCGCCTCCGGCGAGGTGTTCGTCTTGGATATCATCACTTCCATACCGCTCTTCGGGAGCCTTACAAACGCTTTCTGCATAATATGCGGAAGCCTCGCGGGCCTCGCGCTGCGCAGCAGGATACCGCAGAAGATACTCGAACTCCCCGTACAGGGCATGGCGCTCTTCATCATAACCCTCGGCGTAGGCATGGCGATAAAGACGGAGCACCCGCTCGCCGTGATAGGAAGCATCGCGCTCGGCTCGCTCGCCGGGGAGCTCGTCGGGATCGAAGCCGCTTTCGAGCGGCTCAGCTCACGCATCGAAAAGCGTATGGGCGGCGCCAAGAACTTTTCCTCGGGCTTCGTCACTGCGAGCCTCATGTACTGTACCGGCTCGATGGCGGTGCTCGGCTCCTTCGAGGAGGGCCTCGGCGGCTATCCCTCGCTGCTGCTCGCCAAGGCGCTGCTCGACGGCCTCATATCCGTAGCGATGGCGGCGTCGCTCGGCTTCGGCGTGCCCTTCTCGTCCATATCGGTATTCGTCTACCAGGCTGCGCTGACGCTCGCCGCCGGATGGCTCCAGCCCTTCATGTCCGAGGCCGCAGTCACCGAGATGAGCGCGACCGGCGGGCTCATGCTCATGGCGATAGGCATAAACCTGCTCGGACTCATGAAGATAAGAATAATGAACATGCTGCCGGGCCTCGTCTTCGCCGTGCTTCTCGTAAAGTTATTTTTATAAGAATTTGCGCGCCTCCGCCGTTGGAAACTACTGATTTCACAAAGTATTTTTCCGTGAAAATATAAATATTCCGCAAAATTATATCAATTATGCGCTGTTTTCTGTATTTCACAAATATTTTGTACAGCGCGCCCCCTTTACGAGAAAACTCTTAGGGCATACAATATCCATGTGCGTAAAAATGAATCCCGGAGGGGATAACAATTTTATGTCTGCGCCCTAAACGGGCGAAAAAACTAAGGGGGTTTTTTGTATGGCCGTACAGAAACGTACTTCCAACAACGTTCTTCTCCACACCGCTCTCGAGAACTTCTACGAAGCGGCCGAAGAGATGGGGCTTGAGGATGGCCTCATCGAAGTATTGAGCCGTCCGGAGCGCGCGATCTGCGTCTCCATACCCGTCCAGATGGACGACGGCTCCGTAAGGGTGTTCCAGGGATACCGCGTACAGCATTCGACGGTCTGCGGACCGGCGAAGGGCGGCCTCCGCTTCCACCCGGACGTCAACCTTGAAGAGTGCGAGGCTCTCGCCAGCCTTATGACATGGAAGTGCTCGCTCGCCGGAATTCCTTACGGCGGCGGCAAGGGCGGAATTTCCGTAGACCCCTTTGAACTCTCGCCGCGCGAGCGCGAGATGATGACCCGCACCTTCGCGGCGCGCATCGCTCCGTTCGTAGGCGACTGGACCGACGTCCCCGCTCCCGACGTCAACACCGGCGGCCCCGAAATGGTCTGGATCATGGACACTATCTCCAAGCTCCGCGGCCACCTCGAGCCGGGCGTCGTCACCGGCAAGCCCGTAGCCTACTGGGGCTCCAAGGGCCGCACCGCCGCGACCGGACTCGGCGTCGCCACCTGCGTCCTCGAGCTGCTCAAACGCCAGAACGTGGACCCGAAAGACGCCACCGTCATCGTGCAGGGCTTCGGCAACGTCGGCACCTACAACGCGCTCTTCCTGCATGAAGCCGGATGCAAGATCGTCGGAATCAGCGACATCACCGGCGGCTACTACAACCCAAACGGAATCGACGTCGCAGCCGCCAAGGCCTACGTCGAGAAGCATCCGAAACGCATACTCGACGGTTACTCGGAGCCGGGCCTCGTCAAGATGAACGGCGAAGAGATACTCGAGCAGGAATGCCTCGTCCTTTCGCCCTGCGCCCTTGAAGGCGTCATCAGCGAAAAGAACGCGCCGCTGCTCAAGTGCAAATACATCGTCGAAGGCGCGAACGGCCCCGTCCGTCCAGAAGGCGACGTCATACTCGACGAGCGCGGAATCCTCGTCGTTCCCGACTTCCTCGCCAACAGCGGCGGAGTCATCGGCTCCTACTTCGAGTGGGTACAGGACCTCGCCGGATTCTTCTGGACCGAGGAAGAGTACAACAACCGCCTCGTTCCGATCATGAAGGACAACTTCAAGAGAGTTTGGGACTACGCGCAGGAGCACAACGTCAAAATGCGCCGCGCGGCTTTCCTCGTCGCCATCAAACGCGTCGCGGACGAACTCAAAATCAAGGGCTTCTTCCTCTAATCGAAGAAGATTTCCCCAAACGCGGACAACAGACGGAGCGGCAGATGCCGCTCCGTTTTTTATATCGTTTCACCTGCACCCTGAATTTCAGACAAAATCGTAAAGCCGCGTTTTTATAAAAACTGGCGATATTCTTTTGCGTTTTCACGCGCCGTCCCACAGCGTACGCGGCCTTTCGGGCGCGCCACAAAATCCACACAAAACCTCCACGGAACAGCCGCATTTCAAACAAAATTCCGCCACATCTCTTTTCTATAATGACAGAAACAGAGGGGAAGTCCTCGGACAGAACGAACGAGAGAAAGACAAGGGGAGTGTATGTGAATGTCTGGCAGTTTATTGAAACGCGCGGGAAAGGTAACGGCGGCGTTCATAGCGCTGACGATGGCGGCGGGGTGCTCGGCGGCGTTGGCGGCTCCGAAGCCGGGGCCGAAGCCCGGAGGGCCGGGGATACACAAGCCCGCTCCGCACCAGGGGCCTGGAATAGGCAAACCCGGGCCTGGGAAGCCCGGACCGGGAGCGCCTGGAAACAGACCGGGGCCTGGAATAGGCAAACCCGGGCCGGGCAAGCCTGGCCCCGGAGCGCCGGGAATGAACAGGCCCGGCCCAGGAAAGACGGGGCCTGGAATAGGAAAGCCGGGGCCAGGCAAGCCTGGGCCCGGAGCGCCGGGAATGAACAGGCCCGGCCCAGGAAAGCCAGGGCCAGGAATCGGTAAGCCCGTGCCTGGAAAGCCAGGGCCGAAGCCCGGACACGCCGGACCCGGAATGAACAGGCCGGGGCCCGGAAAGCCGGGGCCGGTCAGGATATAAACGAAGATAAGACGACGGCGAGCGATAAGCCGTTATTCTGGAATACGAAAAGCGAGGTGACGGCTTATGATTAGTAAGCTTCTGAAAAAATTTGGAAAGATAGTCGCGCTTGCTGCGATCGCGGCGACGGTAGCGGGAAGCTCTGCGGCTCTGGCGGCCCCCGGGCCGGGGCACGGCCCGATGAGACCGGGCCCAGCGATGCACGCGCCGGGCCCTGGGCCGCACACGCCTCCTCCGCCCAAGCCGGCTCCGAGACCGCCGAGGCCGGTTCCGCCTCCGCCTCCCGCTCCGCATCACGGCGGCTCCGGCGGCTTCGTGACGGGCGCCGTGATAGGCGCGGTACTCGGTACGGTCGTAGGGAGCGCGCTGAACAACTAGGCGGACCGGCCGGGCCGAAAAGGCCCGGCCTCTTTCCTACGCTACGTGGAGTTGGCTTAAACTCATGACTGCATTTTCTATAATATTTTACAGATAAGATTTTTATAATTTATCTTTTAGTGCCAATATTTTATATTTTTCACTTAAAATTCATGAAAACTGCATGAAATAATCGCGCTCGGATGCTATCATGTGGAACGGAAAGGTTTTTTTACTCTATTAAGAGAACGGAGTGAACCGCATGAGTGAATGTCTTTTGAAAAAATTTACCCGTATGGCCGCGCTCGTTACGGCGATCGCGATGACGGCGGGCGCAGGCGCGTATGCGGCGCCGGGACAACCGCAGGAAAATCAACGGCAGGAAAGGCCGCAGCCGCAGCGCCCCGGACAGCCCGGAAACCAGAAGCCGGGCCAGCAAAAACCCGGACAGCCCGGAAACCAGAAGCCGGGCCAGCAGAAACCCGGACAGCCCGGCAGCCAGAAACCCGGCCAGCAGAAACCCGGACAGCCCGGCAGCCAGAAGCTGGGCCAGCAAAAGCCCGGACAGCCCGGCAGCCAGAAGCCGGGCCAACAGAAACCCGGACAGCCCGGCAGCCAGAAGCCGGGCCAGCAAAAGCCCGGACAGCCCGGAAACCAGAAGCCGGGCCAGCAGAAACCCGGTCAGCCCGGCAGCCAGAAACCGGGACAGCCGAAGCCAGGACAGCCAGGAAACCATAAGCCGGGGCAGCAGAGACCGGAAAATCACGGAGTGAACAAGCCTGCGCCTAAGCCAGCGCCGCAGCATACCGGGCCGGCTCCGAGCAGACCGGCTCCGCATCCCGCGCCGTCCAAGCCGGCCCCGACGCCGCCGAAGCCAGTCCCCCCGCAGCCGGCGCCTCCGGCTCCATATCATGACGGCGGCTATTACTACGACAACGACGATGATGACAGCGACGGCGATTTCATCAAGGGGGCCCTTATAGGGGCGATTCTGGGGGTTGTGGTCAACAACGTGATCAGCAACAGCAACAGCGGAAACTAAGGGACGGCGCGCGCTCTTCTATCTATGGAAGTCCGCAGAGAGTGCGAGCGGTTATGCTCGTGGCAAAAGCGCGTATCCGGCGTTTAGGGAAACGCGCGCCCGCCGTTATTGTTATTCTGAACCGCGCGTCCGTGCTCTGAAAACGGCTCGCAATCTGCCTGAGTATTCGCGCGGGTAACCCGTGACTTAAAATCTGCCGCTCTGAATAGGGCGGCAAGAATGGAGTGATGTGTATGAAAGAAAGCTTTTTCAAGAAAACTGGACGCCTGACCGCCGCGATCGCGGCGGCTGCGATGGTGGCCGGAGTGTCCGCGGCCTACGCCGCGCCGCCGCCTCCGCCGAAACCTGCGCCCGCCCCGCAGAAGCCGGCTCCTAAGCCTGCGCCCAAGCCGGCCCCTAAACCGGCCCCGAAGCCTGCGCCCAAGCCGGCCCCTAAACCGGCCCCGAAGCCTGCGCCCAAGCCGGCCCCTAAACCGGCCCCGAAGCCTGCGCCCAAACCGGCTCCCAAGCCCGCTCCGAAGCCCGCGCCCAAACCTGCCCCGAAACCCGGCCCGCAGCACCCGGCGCCGACCCCGAACCATCCGGGCCCTGCCCCTCATAAGTAAAACGCAGGCGGCGGCCTATGACCGCCGCTTACGGATTTTGTCGGAATCGTAAGAAAAGGAAACGGTGATTTTGTATATGAAGGAAAGCTTTTTGAAAAAATGCGGACGCGCGACGGCTTTGTTCGTCGCAGTTACGATGATGACGGGGATTTCCGCAGCCGCCTTCGCGGCTCCGGGACAGCCGCCGAGAGAGCCGGGCCCCGGGCCTCAGCAGCCAGGCCCGCAGAAACCAGGACAGCCCGGGCAGCCGGGCAAGCCGGGGCCGCAGAAGCCGGGGCCGGCGCCTCAGCCCGCTCCCGCTCCGAAGCCGGCTCCCCAGCCCGCGCCGCCGCAGCCGGCCCCTCCCGCGCCCCGCTATTATGACAAGGACGACAATGACGATTTCGTAAAGGGCGCGCTCACGGGAGCCGTGCTCGGGGTAGTCATCGACCGGGTAATAAAATAAAGGAGGATATCCAAATATGGGCAGATTCGTCAGCATATTCGCCGCTCTCGCGCTCGTGCTCTGCGCATCGGCTTCGGCCTTCGCCGAAAACTACGTCGAGATAGACCGCCACGGCACCAACATCGTCTACATAGACACCGACTCCATCGTAGACGAGGGAAGCTACGTGACCGCGGTCTCGAAGGTCGCCATCCGGACGAAGGAGGCTCGCGAGCAGTTCAAAGAGCGCAGCGGCGTAGAAGCGAACTATCTCTACCTCACCTTCGCCTATAAAAAGGACGCGAAGCAGGATCAGTTCCTCTCCGCGCGCGCCGTCTACGGCATAGAGGAGACCGGCGCCCAGAGCCGCGAATTCTCGGACGAGCACTGGCGCGACATCCCGAAGGACTCCCTCGGCGAAAAAACGCACGACTGGGTGATAAACTACGCGGCGCAGCAGAAATAACGCCGCCTCCCGCAAACGAAATAACAAACGCCGGCCCCGCCGGGCTTTGGAATTCCATCCGAAGCCCGGCTTTTTCATGCGCGCGCGGCAAACTGAGGGGCCGCCGGCCGTTTCGTAAGCGTCGGCTTATCTTATCGTTTCATATCTGTATTCTACGAAGCGTGAAAAATTGCCTTAAACACTTGACTATACATAAATGTTAGCATAAACTAACGCCAAGAGCGGATTAGAGGCCGCTAACACAACGTGCGCCTGCACCGGGCGCGGAGAAGTGGGATGATGTGAAATGATGCCGCTGACGCTCGCGGGAATCGGCGAGAAAAACGTAATAGGAAGAGTCGGGGGAAGCGAGGATACGAGAAGATTCCTCGGCAACCTCGGAATAATCACAGGCGCTGAAATCACGGTAATTTCGGCAATCGGGGGAAACGTCATTGTGAACGTCAAGGACTCGCGCGTTGCGATAAACGAGGACATGGCGCGCCACATACTGATATAGCCCGTTGTATTCATAAATATTTGTCCTACGGCTTTTACTGAAAGGAGACGGAACTATGACTTTAGGCGAAGCGCAGGTCGGAAGCACGGTCGTCGTGACGAAGATCGAAGGAGACGGAGCGTATAAGCGCCGCATCATGGATATGGGTATCACCAAGGGTACGGAGCTTTACATACGCAAGGTCGCCCCGCTCGGAGACCCCGTAGAGATAACGGTCAGAGGCTACGAGCTCTCGGTAAGGAAGAACGACGCGCAGTGCGTGCAGGTGAGGTAGCCTGCGGAATTTTGGAACCAACAGAGGAATTATCCCAAGGAGGTAACTGAAATGGCCATGAGATTCGCTCTTGCCGGCAACCCGAACTGCGGCAAGACTACCATGTTCAACGCCATGACCGGGGCCAACCAGTACGTAGGCAACTGGCCCGGGGTCACGGTGGAAAAGAAAGAGGGACGCCTGAAAAGCGTAAAAACAGGCGAGGAAATCGTTATAACGGATCTTCCGGGTATTTATTCTCTCTCTCCCTATACGCTTGAAGAGGTCGTCAGCCGCGACTATCTTCTGAAGGACGCCCCCGACGTCATCATCAACCTCGTGGACGCGACGAACATCGAGAGAAACCTTTATCTCACGACGCAGCTCATCGAGACGGGCATTCCCGTCGTCATAGCGCTCAACATGTCCGACCTGCTCGCGAAGCGCGGCATCAAAGTGGACACGGAGCGCCTCTCGATGCTTCTCAACTGCCCCGTGGTGGAGACCTCGGCGCTTAAGGAGACCGGCCTCGACGCGCTCGTCAAAGAGGCCGTCAAAGTCGCGAGGGAGACGGACGCCGACCTTCCGCGCGAGATATTCTCCAAGGAGATGGAAAAGGCCGTCGCCGAAGTCAAGGCCGTGCTGCCCGAATCCGTCACCGAGGGCAAAAAGCGCTGGTACGCCGTCAAACTTCTCGAAAACGACAGCAAGGTCGTCGAGAGCATGAAGCTCTCCGCGAAGGGCGAAGAAGTCCTCGCCGCCGCGAGAAAAGAGCTCGAAGAGAAGCACGACGACGACATGGAGAGCATCGTCACCGACGAACGCTACAAATTCATACAGAAAATAGTCTCCACCGCGGTCAAAAAAGGCAAAGAGCAGATGACCGCCTCCGACAAGATAGACCAGATAGTCACGAACCGCGTGCTCGGCATCCCGATATTCATGGCCGTCATGTTCGTGGTCTACTACATATCCGTCACGACGGTCGGGACGTGGGTCACCGACTGGACGAACGACACCTTCGTCGGCTGGGTGCAGGAGCAGGCCGGCGGCATTCTTGAATCCGCCGGCGCCGGCGACCTCGTCATGAGCCTCGTCGTCGACGGCATCATCGGCGGCGTCGGAGCGGTGCTCGGCTTCGTGCCGCAGATGGCGATACTCTTCCTCTTCCTCTCGATACTCGAAGACTGCGGCTACATGGTGCGCATCGCATTCGTAATGGACCGCGTCTTCCGCCACTTCGGCCTCTCCGGCAAGAGCTTCATCCCGCTGCTCATCTCCTCCGGCTGCGGCATCCCCGGCATAATGGCCTCGCGCACCATCGAACAGGATAACGACCGCCGCCTCACGATAATGACGGCGACCTTCATCCCCTGCGGAGCCAAGCTGCCCGTCATCGCGCTCATGGGCGGAGTTATAGCCAGCTACGCCACCGGCAGCTACGAGGCCGGCGGAGTCATCGCGCCGCTGATGTTCTTTATCGGAATCGCAGCGGTGCTCTGCTCGGCGATAATGCTCAAGAAAACCGCGCCGTTCTCCGGCAAGCCCGCGCCCTTCGTCATGGAGCTGCCGCAGTACCACGTCCCGTCGGCCAAGACGGTCCTGCTCCACGTCTGGGAGCGCCTTAAAGGCTTCATCGTCAAAGCCGGAACGATACTCTTCGTAGCCTGCGTGGTAATGTGGTTCCTTGGCGGCTTCGGCTTCGGCGAAGATGGCTTTGGAATGGTCGAAGACAGCTCGGCCAGCATCCTCGCGGTGATAGGCGGAGCCATAGCGCCGCTCTTTGCGCCGCTCGGCTTCGGCAACTGGCAGTCCGTCGCGGCCTCCATCTCGGGCTTCACCGCCAAGGAGGCCATAGTCTCCACGATGGGCGTCCTCGCCAACGTAACGGGCGACGTCGAAGACGCGGTGACCGTGGCCGAAGCGGTGGCGGCGTGGTTCCCGAGCACGCTCGCGGCCTTCAGCTTCCTGCTCTTCAACATGCTCGACTCGCCCTGCCTCGCTGCGATAGCGACGATGGCGCAGCAGATGCAGAGCCGCAAATGGTTCTGGTTCGCAATACTCTTCCAGAACATATTCTCCTACCTCGTATGCCTCTGCGTCTACCAGCTCGGCACCTTCTTCATGGGCGGCGGCTTCACCGCGTGGACCGGAATCGCGCTCGTAGTCGCGCTCTTCCTGCTCTACATGCTCTTCAGGCCCGACCCCTACAAGAACCAGCGCGTCTACTCCAAGCGCTCCGTACAGCAGGCCGCGTAGAAACGGTATAATAGACCAAAACACGCGGAGCCGGGTACGCGACAAGTATCCGGCTCCGCCCTTAGAAAGGGGAGACGATCCGTGAAAGCCGACATCATAATCCTGGCCGTCATAGCCGCCTACTGCGTATACGTCGTCGTGCGGCGCCTCCGCAAATCGAAAGAGGGCGGCCCGTGCTGCGGCTGCGGCGGAGGCTGCTCCGGCTGCGGACATTCCTGCGCCGGCCGCTGCAGTTACGAAAACCTCTTCAAAGAAGAAAAGAAGGACTGAAAAATGGGAGACTCCACAGGCTCGATGTTCTACGCCTTCGGGGTGTTCCTCGCGATATACTTCCTGGCGGTCGCCGTCTACTACGGACACAAGTTCGTCAGCGGCAAACTGCGCAGAAAATGATACAGGCGTAAAAACGCAAAAAAGGAGATGCCTCAATGGTAGACGCCGTAATACTGGCGCTGGTGGCCGCGCTTATGTTCTTCGCCGTGCGCGGCGCGATAAAACACTTCAGGGGCGAAAGCCCATGCTGCGGAGGCGGCGGCTCAGGCCTCGCGCCCGCGGCCGAAAAACGCCTCGAAAACCACGCGATAGGCAAAAAGACAGTGAAAATATCCGGCATGCACTGCGACCACTGCGTCCGTAGTGTGACCGAAGCGATAAACAAAATCGACGGCGCGTCCGCGAAAGTCAGCCTCAAAAACGAAATCGCCGTAGTCTCCTACGACCGCCCCGTCCCCGACGAGGCGATACGCCGCGCAGTAGAAGAGGCGGGGTTTGAAGTCGTCTCGATAAAGGCGTAAAACGCAAAGTGCTGCAACGCGCGGCGGAGCGGATGAAACGCTTTGCCGCGCCGTTTTTTCGGCGCGGCTCGTCTTTGGGGCCGCTCCAAACGTTTTATAAAAAATGATAATTCATTACCACTTGACCGGATTGCCGTTGAGTGGTATATTTTTACCGTTAGATGAATGGACAAAACATTTTACGGAAAACAGGGAGCGAGTGAGCTGAAGCAATACGAGCTGCGTGAATTGAAAAGGGAATACGGAGATAAGGAACTTTTCAGGATGCTGGCGGCGCGCGCGCGTCTCGAGCCGTCGGAGGTGCTTGAGAGCCGCGGCATGGACGCTCAGGAGGCGCGCGCGTTGGTGACGGAGCCGCAGGCGGAGCTTTTTTCATTCGACCACGATACGACGTCGGAGTCGCTGGCCGAGCTGGTCATCGGGATACTGCGTATAAAAGATGGCGAGCGCGTCGCGGATCTGTGCTGCGGGAGCGGGGCCTTCCTCATGCGCGCGGCGCGCGAGGCGCCGGGGGCTTCGTTTCGCGGGATAGAGCTTGACGAATGGCTGGCAGAGGCGGCGAGGACCAGGCTCTCGCTCGTCGCGCCGGGGCGTGCGGAAATATCGTCCGGAGACGTGTTCGAAGCGCCGGAAGAAAAATACGACAAGATATACTGCGAGCCACCCATCGGCCTGCGCTTCAACGAGGAACGACGCGGCGCGGACTTCATGCTGCGCGAGCTGCCGTGGATAAAGACGCTGCGCCGCGCGAGCCACATATCGGGCTGCTGGAGCTACGTCTGCAAGGTCATCTCGTCCTTGAAGGAGGGGGGGCGCGCCGTCTGCGTCATGGCGGGCGGTCCTCTGTGGAACAGCTTCGACGCTCCGGTGCGCGGGCATCTCGTGCGCGAGGGGCTGATAGAGGCCGTCGTCTCTCTGCCCGGAGGCATGACCTCGTATCCCGCGCCCTCCGTCACGCTCGTCGTGATAAAGCGCGGCTGCGACGGCGTAATCATGGCGGATGCGAGCTGCATGGAGGCGTCGGGCCGCCGCAGGAAGAAGCTCGGCAGGGAGCAGATAGACGAGATTCTCGCCACGCTCTCCGGCGGCGGGCACGGTAAGCGCGTCTCCGCGGAGGAGATGGAGCGCGGAGGGTGGCGGCTCGTTCCCGAGCGCTACATGCCAGCGGATGAAGAGCCGGGCGAATACGCGCGCCTCGGCGACATAGCCGCGATAACGCGCGGCGCGATGATGGGGACGCGGGAGTTCGAGGCGCTCAGCGGAGGCGAGCCGGCATACAGCGTCATAAACTACGCGGACATATCAGACGGCCTGCTATCGGACGGGCTCGGCCGCATATCGAAGCTGCCGCCGAAATATCTGGACTGCCTGCTGCGCGACGGCGACATCGTAATATCGAAGATAGGAGATACGCCGCGCAGCGCCGTGATACGCGGCCTCGGAGACACAAAGATGATACCGAGCGCCAATTTCTACATAATAAGGATAACAAAGCCTGGCTTTGACCCGTACTACCTGAAAGCCTACCTCGAAAGCGCGCGCGGGCAGAAGGCCCTCGCGATGCTCTCGACCGGAACGGCGATAAAGACCCTCTCAGCCTCGGCCCTCAAGGAGCTTCGCGTGCCGCTCGCGCCGGAGGAGGAAATGCGGAAAACGGCGGAAAACTACCGCACTGCCGAGGACGAGCTGCGCGCGGTCAAAGCCAGAGAAAAAGAGATAAAAGCGGCGATGTCGTCGCTCTTCGACAGGAAATAACCAAAGGCCCCGATACGGGGCGCGACCGCGGGCGCTTCTCGCAAATTTTACGCGCAGCGCCCGTACCTTCCCCTCATCCATAGATTCGCGAAACGAGCATAGAAGGCGCGGCGGACGAAAGCCGCGCCGCGGGCACGACGTGCGCCGGAATTTTCCGAAGGCGCGCGGGACGGTCCGGCGCGCCCGAAAATTCGAAAGGAGAGGACAAGGCATGATAATCAACATCCACGACATCTGTGAAAACGGGAACAGCGAACTTTACAAATGGCTCAAAGCCAACGCCGGCGGCGAAATATACTCGCCGGATCTCGAATACGGGCGCTACGACCCGCGCGCGACATTCGAGCGCCTCTCGTCGCGCCGCAATATGTACGAAAAGCTTGCGAAGGGGAAGGACGACCCCGTCCGTGTGGTCGCCTCGGGCTACGGCGGCTTCTTCGGACACATGCTCCACATCGTGCGTTACCAGATGCAGACCATACTGATAGACCCTCTGCTCATCCCCTTCGCGCCGATGCGCCTCCACAGCTCGTACAGCGGCCGCGAGGCGATGGCGCGGCTAATGACTGACGGCTTCTTCGAATGGGAATACGGCTTCGGAGCGAACCTCCACGTGATATGCACGGCGGGCCGCGACGGCAGGGCCTACGAGGAGCAGATACGGTGCGTCCTGCCCGACGGCTTCAAAAACTATTACAGGGTAAAGTCGGCGGGCGACCTCGGCGGCGAAACGGGCGAAATACTCAAAAAGCTGCTGAACGAGCCGCCCGTGCGTATAGAGTACATCGACCAGACGGACGTCATCCCCGGCTGGGAGGATTGAAAGGAGAGTGAAAGCGGTGCCGTTCAACCAGAAATACGGATGCGTGCGGATAGGGAACAAAAAATTTGTGATTTCAGGCGGCGGCGTGACGCCGGCACAAACGGACAGCGTGGAGGAAAGCGCCGAAGCGCTTTGCAAAGAGCGCCGCGCGCGCGACAGGGAGCATTTCTTCGGCAGCTTCGCCCGCTTCTGGGAAAAGCGTGCCGAAATAGCGGCCAGGCCGGAAATATACGGGATAACCCCGCTTTTCTCCGGCCTATCCCTCGCCTACGCCGGCGGCGGGCCGCTCAGCCTCGGAATGCTGCTTGAGCTCTGGGCCGCGGGCGAATGGCGCGTCCCGTGCCCCGGCTGCGGCGAACGGATAAACGGGCGCGCGGAAAACTTCGCCGCGCTCTGGCGGCCCGCGAAAGACCTTCTCGCGCGCGCCGAAGTCAAAAATGTGGGGAAAAGCGAAAAAAGGCCGCCGCGCCCGCGCGAGGACTTCCGCGCTCTCTCGGCCCGCTGGCTCAGGGACTACGACGAAAAAAGCGAAGCCGAGCTGAAACGCGCCGCCGCGGAACGCAAAGCGCGGAAAGAGGCGGAACGCGCCCGCGCGCTCGAAGCTGAGCGCAAAAAATACGCGGCGCTCGGGCTTTCGGCCCCCCCCTGCCCACGGAGACGGCGCTGAAAATGCTGGAAAACATCAAGGAGGAGGCGGAATGAGAAAAATCAGAAAAGAAAAGACGATACTGGACAGGAGCATGAAAATCCGTAAAAAAATATTCTTCGAAGCGAAGCACGACCTACGTATGCGGCGTTGGACCGAAAATGCGGAATGGTACACGGACATGCCCCTCGACCTCTACGACATGTGCGGTGTGATAGACTTTGTGGACATACTCTTCCCGTCGAAGAAGTACCGCAAAATCAACTACTATGCGCATCTCCGCACCGCCGAAAAAACGGCGCAGATACTCCTGACACACGTCATGGAGGAGATGACGGCCCGGCTGCTCGGATATGAGAATTACAGGGAATACTGCGGAAAGAACGGCAAAAACGGCGCGAAGCCCGCGCCTCGTGAGCTTGAAGGGATGTCCTTCTACGAAATACTCTACACAAAAATCTGGCCCGAGGTCGAGCCGGAGATAAAGACGTACACGCCGCCGGTCTACGGCTGCATGGAGCTCTCTGCGGACAGGTACTGCCTCACACTGACGAAGACGTTGAACTGCGTAGACTTCGGGATTTGCGATTACATGTTCATAGACAACTTCGTCAACGGCTTCATAGAAGACGGCGAAAAAATAGAAAACCGAGCACGTGAAGAAAACCTCTTCACCCCCAACTGGAGGCTGCTCAAAATGGCCATAGACTCTGAAGCGAAATCGTATCTGAGATAGCACCGGGCGCAATACGGCAAAACCGCCCTGCTCAGCGCGGCGGGGCGGTCTATGTGCGATTTTCAAAGGCAAATCACAATAAGGAGGAATCACAGAGAGTAACAGAAAGAAAAAGGAGATAGAAGAAATGGCATAGTGAATCTGCGGGCATCAACCGTATTGTCCTCAGAAGAAAACAATATACTATACAACCTCGACTAGTATGGATTTCCGATCATAAATCCATTAGTGAATCAAAGCCATTCAAACGAATCTCTCTGTCCGCATGCGACATGCATTCCATCGCACGCATAAACATTTTTCCTGCATCTATCGTAGTTTGGACCATACTCCAATCATCTGGTATAGGGATAAGCATTTCCTGAATATGGAGGGGTTGTAAATGTTGCTGTACAGATCCATACTCATCTAATAACATGAGTGATAATGCCGTAGAAGATGTAAAATATGCAAGAAGATAAGCTCTCAATGTTGGATCCTTAACTCGAACACGAACAAGATCATCACTTACAATATAATTTTCTGCCAAATCTTTTGTTGCATAAGTTACCTTGCCAATCGTTCCTGAACGAGAAATTAAAATATCTCCTTCTTGTATTTTTAACAAAGCAATGGACTGCTTTTGCTGTGCAGTCGCCTTTTTTATATCTAACCACTTTATCGTAAATCGTCTTAACTCCAAAGCCGCATTGGCAGTCAAATATGGTACAAGCCCAGACGTGTCATCTGGATTATCAATCTTAATATTAGCAGAATTCCAACGTGGGCCAATGTATATACGTATTCCAGCTTCAAGTTGACCGATTGTTGTTGTTGCCCAATTATTCATATTGTCAAAAGCAAGAACACGATCCAGAGCGGCATTCAACTTGGGAGAATAATGTTGAGGATTAATATTGATGTGATCCTTAATGTCGCTTTTTTTGATGGAAAAGATGTATTCTGATTTTTTGTGTTCTTTGCCAGATATAAAATCGAGATAGGCATCTGCGATTTCATCTAGGTCATGGTTTAATATACCTGTGCTGTTGCCATTCCCGTCAAGGACAAAGACAGAATTTCCCTTGGAATCCTGACCGATTCTTTGTGACATTGCCATAAAAATATTATATTCATCTCTAGGTGTTTTACCTTTTTGAGGCTTTCTCAAGATTAAAACGCAAGTTCTTACACCAGTATCTGGCTGGAAAGTATCTTTATGTAGTGTAACAACGCCAGATAATTCACATCTTTCCAGAATCCATTCCCTGTATGCTTCATAGCTGACATTATCTAAAATTCCTTTTGGTAAAACAATACCAATCCGCCCACCTGGTTTCAACCAATCTATGCACCTTTCTATAAACAACAATTCAGGTGCTTGGTGTTGAAGGATATCTTTATCATCTACAGAAAAAACAAAGCTTCCATTGCTGTTTTTTTTATAGCTATGTCCAAAATAATAATTTTTTAAGATAGACCGATCTGAAATCTGAGAGTCAATTTTTTGACCAGAAAATGGCGGGTTTGTAGCAATTACGGACGGGGCATTGCTTTTTCCTTGGGCACATCTTGAGACAATCCACGGATCTAACTTAGAATAGAGACCAAGTGAATTCCCTCGTGTCATCCCAGATTGACCGTCGCCCGTTAAGATCATAGCGCATTTTGCAATTTTTACCAATCGAGCCGCAATCTCTACAAGATAAACACTGTCTTTGATGGTATTTAACAGACGATCTCTCATTGGTGAATTTGGTTCAGTTCTTGATAGCACTTTTCTTCTTAAATACCGGAAAATACTTGTTGCAAATCCGCCACTTCCACCTGCAGGGTCTAAAGTGTGTTCGCCTATTTCTGGGGCAAGCATTTTTACTATCATGTCCACCACTAAGCGATTGGTAAAAAACTGTCCCTGTTGCCGTTTCAAATTAATGTGAGTAAACTGCTCATAGGTTTCCCCCATAAGATCCCAATCATCAGCGTCATCGTTTCTCGCTGCAAGGCTCCAGTTTTTTAAAACGCCAATAGCTTCTGCAATGCAATCATCTCCCACTTGAATCTTTTCGTATGAATCAAAAACATCTGGGTACTGATCAGCATATTCTCTAAATAATTTTTGAATTTCTGAAGCAGCATGTTTTCGTCCCTCCGCAGTATGAAAATCATTTTCAGTTATCCAAAAACGTGGAAATTCACCAGGGGTAGTCTCATCTTGAATTTTTGCAAGAAGAATTCTTACCATGTCCATTGCAAGGTCAAAATCCTCATTTTCCATTCCACGACCATAAAGCTTGTTATGGCATGCTGAAAGAAGAAATCTTACATTACGTGGTCTTGGCAAACTACTTTTGCTGGGGATAGAATCGTTGCCATACCAACTTTCACGATATCGTGGGAGCGAGAGGATCTCATCTAGCCCAACTTCTACGCCTGGTTTCTTTTTATATACGCTAATGCCAGTTCCGTTTGTCCAAACTCCTCCGATAGCTGAGGTGTTAAAAATATATGAGACTAATTGTGCATATCCTTCAGTTGCATTTGGTTTTTTGCATTCTACGACAAACAAAATATTCCCTTGGTCTTTTTCAAGACAAGCTCTTTTTGATGTGTAAACGACAATATCTGCCCTTATCTCAGAACCATCATTAGTACTAAGTATTTTTTTAGAGCCCTGTTGTATTGGAACTTCCTTTGCTATATTGGCTTTTGGATAGCCATAATCGAACTGTAAGATATTTATAAAACGCTGACGAATCCGTTCTTCTGGCGTGTCTTTGATTACTTTCCCAGATAAAACATCAATTATGTCGCCATTTTCATTAAAATTCACTTCTGTTATTTCCATTGTTTCACCTCAGACACACTGGAACTAGATTTATCTACATACATAAAGGTTAATATCTTTAATTTAATTGACAGTAATTGACAGAAAAATTTATTGAACATTATACATTTTATCTTTTAATGAATCACGTAAAACAGGTTCGTGACAGCTTAAAAAAGTTATATGATGCTACCCTTTGTAAGCAATAAATATTATATATATTATTCTTTCCACGTTGATTCAAACACAAATTTCTCTCCAACTTTGCCATGTTTATCTTTATTTTCCCCCGCATACCCAATCACGGCGATTCCTGCGCATTCCACGCCTTCGGGTAGATTCAGCGCGGCGCGGACTTGGGGTTCCTTGGCGGCGCGGCGGTAGACTCCGTACCAGAGCGCGCCGAGGCCGAGGGCTGTTGCGGCTATCTGGATGTTTTCAAGCGCCGCCGCGCTGTCTTCAAGCCAGCCTGTGCCGCCAGTGTAACCGCGCGTGTCGGCGCAGACGGCTATCGCCCACCGGCCCTGCTCGAAGGGCTGCTTCTGGTCTATCGTTTCGGCGAGCTTCGCCATGTCATGTTTGTCCATGAGGATGAAGCGGACGGGGCGGAGGTTCATCGCGCTCGGCGCGGCGGCCGCGGCGTCCACGAGCTGCATCGCCGTCTCTTTCGTCACGGGCTCTTGGGTGAATTTTCTTATGCTTCTGCGTTTCATTATCGCTTCTATGGCGGTCATGCTTTCCGTCTCCTTCTCGGCGTTTTGTTAAAAATCGCGGCGAGCGCGTTTTTGCGCGCCCGCCTTCAGTTTATCTATTTTATAGCGTGCTCGTTGAAAAACAAATAGCGCGCGGCGCGGTCGAAAACGCGGAGGGCGGATAAAACGCCGCATTTGACGAGAACCGGCGGAATCCGGCGCTTTTTTCGTCTCCGCCATGCTCTTGCAGTCTAACGAACGGAACGCCGCTGTAGTAAAAAACCGCATCTCGCGAGCGCCGCGGCGGCGGCTCGAGCCATAGCCGCCTTGTGCTTCTAAGGCCGTCCGTATTGCCAAAGCGGCGATGAAATTCAAAATTATATCCGTTGGGGCGCACAAGACTTTGCGTCAGACACGAAATGACGATGAGGCGCGCCGCCATTCTTTGGCGGTTAAACATCTACGGCTGCGCGCTGCTCCGCCGGCGCGGACGGCGCGCGGCGCTGAAAGTCGGAACTATGATATGCGGCCGTTTTCTTAAATAGTCGAGATGGTATATGAGCGCGCGTTACGCTCGGCGCTTCCAGTCACGGACCACCGACAGGAAGGCTTCGCCGTAGCGTTCGAGCTTCGCCGCGCCTACGCCTGGGATTTCAAGGAAGTCGTCCTCGTCCTCGGGCATCGCCTCGCATATCGCGGCGAGCGTCTTGTCGGAGAAAACGACGTAAGGCGGCACGCCGTTTTCCGACGCTATCGCGCGGCGCAGTACGCGCAGCTCTTCGAAGAGGCCTTCCGACGCGGAGGCCGATATTTCGCGCGTGCGTTTTTTTATGTGCTCGGCCTTTTTCTTCTCGCCCTCGCTGACGCGCATGAGGAGCGGCGCGGGGCTGCGGAAGAACTGCATCGCGCGCTTGGTGAGCGAGAGTGTCGGGAAGTCGCTTCCGAGACTGAGGTAGCCCTCGGCGATGAGGAAGTCCGCCATGTCGCGCACCTCGCGCGCGCTGCGCTCTTTGAGCAGGCCGTAGGTGGATATTTTGTCGAAGGCGAGCTCCTTCACCTCCGCGCGCTGCGAGCCGCGTATCACGTCTACGAGCATAGAGATCCCGTAGCGCCGTCCGCCGCTCGCCTGAGCCATGCGGTAGACGCAGGAGAGCAGCTTCTGCGCCTCGGTAGTTATATCGACGCGCTCAGTTTCGCCGACGCAGTTGCCGCATGCGGAGCATTTCTCGGGCGCGTCCGTCTCGCCGAAGTAGTTGAGTATGAAGGCGCGCAGGCATCCCGTCGTATGGCAGTAGTCTATCATCGCGCGCAGCTTTTTATTCGCCGAGGCTCGCGTATCCTCGGGGCTCTGCGATATGAAGAATTTCGCCGTCACGACGTCGCGCGCGCCGTAGAGCAGCAGGCAGTCGGAGGGCAGTCCGTCGCGTCCCG
Organism: Cloacibacillus sp. An23; assembly: GCF_002159945.1. Taxonomy (NCBI): domain Bacteria; kingdom Thermotogati; phylum Synergistota; class Synergistia; order Synergistales; family Synergistaceae; genus Cloacibacillus; species Cloacibacillus sp. An23. Next base: position 102,484 of record NZ_NFJQ01000006.1, read on the forward strand.
CGCGCCCCGCCTCCTGATAGTAGGCGTCGAGGTTCTGCGGCATGTTGTAGTGCAGCACGTAGCGGACGTTCGATTTGTCTATGCCCATGCCGAAGGCGTTGGTCGCGACCATGACGGGGGCGCGGTCGTGGATGAATTCTTCCTGATTGTGCGCGCGCTCCGCGTCGGACAGCCCCGCGTGGTAGCGCACGGCTTTGATCCCCTTGCCGCGCAGCCGTTCGCAGACGGTCTCGACGGTTTTGCGCGTGGAGCAGTAGATTATCCCGGAGGCGTTGGGGAATTGGGCGACGTAGCGCAGCATCGCGGCGTTTTTGTCGTCGGGGCGCTCGACGTGGAAGAACAAGTTTTCGCGGTCGAAGCCGGTCGTGAGCGAAAATGGGCCGCGCAGGCCGAGCTGGGCTATTATGTCGTCGCGCACTTCGGGCGTCGCGGTCGCGGTGAAGGCGGCGACGGGCGGACGCACGGGCAGGCTTTCTATGACCGGCGCGATGTTCAGGTACGAGGGACGGAAGTCGTGTCCCCAGTGCGAGACACAGTGCGCCTCGTCCACGACGACGAGCTTCGGGGCCGCGTCGCGCAGGAAGTCCGCGAAGCCGCCTTCGAGCCGCTCGGGTGCGACGTAGAGCAGCCGTATTCTTCCGTTTCTCGCGGCTCGGAATACCCCGGCGGCCTCCTCCCAGTCCATCGCGCTGTTTATGGTCGCGGCGCTGACGCCGTTCTCACGCAGCGCGTCCACCTGGTCCTTCATAAGCGAGATGAGCGGCGAGACGACTACGGCGAGGCCGCCCGTCATTATCGCCGGTATCTGGTAGCAGAGCGACTTGCCCGCGCCGGTCGGCATGACGCCCATCGCGTCGCGTCCGGAGGCTATCGCCTCTATCAGCTCGAGCTGGCCTTTGCGGAATGTGTCGTAGCCGAATACTTTTTTTAAGATTTCGTGAGGCGTTGACATGCCGCCGAATCTATCCGGCGGAGCCGAATTCCATGAGCGGGAAGCCGTTCACGCCGTCGATGCTGACGTCGCCCCTGTGGACGCGGAATTTAGTCTCCTCCGCCGAATCCCCGCCGCCGTCGGGCCTGTAGGCGTAGAATGTGAGGCCGCCGCCCTTCGCCAGGCAGACGAGCACGCCGGCGTTAGTCTCGCGCTTCCATTTGAGTTTGTCCGCGTTCTTCGCGAGCAGGAAGTTCGAGAGGCCTAGGCCGTCCTCGGTCTTGTAAAGCGGCGAGCTGCTCTCTATCTCGTGTACCTCGCCGCCGATGAAGATTATGCGCATAGCGCGCGAGCCTCCGTAGCGCCATATCTCGACGGGGCGGTCTGCGAGCATCGACTTCCCGCCGACGGTCCCGAATTCCTTCGCGTCGGGCGAGCGCCCGTCCATCGCGGCCTTGGCCTCGGCCTTCGTCGCGCCGAGACGTACCGCGCCGAGCGCCTCGCCCGGGGATATGACGAGCCTCGGGTTCGTCGGCAGGCCCAGCATCGCCTTCGCGGCTGCGAGGCCGTGAAGCGGCGCTTTGTCGTCCGGCGCGGCCTTCGCGGCGAGCTCGTAGGCCGCAACGGCCGCGCGGTAGTCGCCTATGCGCAGCAGCTCTTTGCCGCAGGCCATGATATCTTCCGCGCTTTCGCCGCATTTCGCCGCCGCCAGCCACGCGGCGGAAGCTTCGGACGCGTCGCCGGATTTTTCGGCGGCCTGGGCCGTGAGACGCCACAGGGCCGCATCTTTCTTCTCGCGCTTCGCCGCCTCGCGGAACCACTTCAGCGCCGCGTCGTAATCTTTACGGTCGAGATAGAGCCAGCCGAGGCGCACCATCGCCTTCACGTCTTCCGGCTCGCTTTTTAGGTGCTCCTCGTAATATTTTATCGCGTCGTCTTTGCCGCCCTGCTGTTCGCGGCAGTAGGCCTTATAGTAGAACAGGTCGCGCCGCTCCGGGCGCAGCTTCATAATTCTGTCGAAAAGCTCTTCCGCGCCGGGATAATCCCCGGCCTTGAAAAGCTCAGCCGCGCTGAGATAATATTTCTCAGGCAGCACGTTCGAGCGGTAATACCACCAGCCGCCGCCGGCGAACGCCAGAAGCAGCAGAGCCGCGGCTCCCGCGAAAACGGACCTCGGCACGCGCGGCCGCCGCGGCTTCTCCGCGCTCCAGCTCCGCTCCGCGTCGGTCAGCCCCTTCTGCTCGTCGGGCACGGTCTCCGGGCATTTTATATCTTCGTCGTCATTGAACGCCATCGTCAAAAACCGCGGGCCGCGCTCGTATTTCGGGAAATATCGGCCCCGCGTTCCTTTCTTCGGAAATTGTAGCAGAAATTATATAACTTTTGGCTATGAGCCTTTCCGCAAATGGGGTAAAATCTTATAGCGAAAGACTTGGCTGGAGGTAATTTGTGTGAATTTGGATTTCCATGATATAACGCTCGACGAGGCGCAGCATTATCTGGAACACTGGAACATGTGCGCCCAGCGCACCTCGGACTACTGCTTCCCAATAATATGGAGCCTCGGCCCCGACTACGGAACGAAGATTGCCTACGACGAAGAAAACGACCTATACTGGCTGCACCAGCGCAAGGAGGGGCTTAACGACCTCGCGCCGGTCGGACGCTGGGAGCGGGACGACTGGCCAGAGATACTGCGCGCGCACTACGGAGACGAGATAGAGATAGACCTCGTGCCGGAGGCGCTCGCCGAGATATGGACGCGCGAGCTCGAAGGACACGCGAAGGTCGAGGTGACCGAGGACCGCGGCACGTGGGAATATCTCTACGACATACACGCGCTCGCGACGCTTTCGGGCAACAAATATATGAAGAAGCGCAACCGCGTGAACCAGTTCCGCAAAAACTACGACTACACCTACGAGCCGCTGAACGACGCGCTGCTGGAAGAGATCATCGAATTCCAGCAGTCGTGGTGCCAGATCAACAACTGCGGGCAGAACGAGGGGCTCGTCGAGGAAGACCACGCGATTCACCGCATCCTGCACAACTGGCACAGGATACCGAACCTCTGCGGCGGAGCCATCCGCGTCGGCAAAAAGATAGAAGCCTACACGGTAGGCGAGCTGGCCGGAAACATGATAGTCGTCCACTACGAAAAGGCGAGCCTCGAATACGGCGCGGCCTATCAGGTGATCAACAAGGAGTTCCTCGCGCACATGGTCGCCGAGCACCCCGAGCTCGAGATAGCGAACCGCGAGGAGGACATGAACGACGCGGGCCTGCGCGCCGCGAAGATGTCCTACATGCCCGTCGGCTTCCTCAAAGAGTGCAAGGTCAACATTAAATTTATATGATAAAATGCAGGAGCTGATCAACATGATGAAACGGAGGACGAAAATGATGAAAATTCTTGCTCTCAGCGCGATAGCGGCGGCGGTTATGTTCCCGTTCGCGGCTAAGAAGGCGGAGGCCGCGGAGGCCGCGCCAGCGAGGCAGACGGCCGTGTTCGAGACGAACTACGGCACGTTCAAGATCGAGCTCTACAACGACCTCGCGCCGAACACGGTGAAGAACTTCACCGACCTCGCGGAGAAGGGCTTCTACAACGGGCTGACTTTCCACCGCGTCATCGACGAGTTCATGATCCAGGGCGGATGTCCGAAGGGCAACGGCACCGGCGGCCCGGGCTACGTCATTAAGGACGAGTTCGGCAAGGGGCTTAAGCACGACAAGCCCGGAGTGCTCTCGATGGCGAACGCAGGGCCGAACACCGGCGGCTCGCAGTTCTTCATCACTCTCGTGCCGACGCCGTGGCTCGACGGAAAACACGCGATATTCGGACAGGTGAAGGAAGGCATGGACGTCGTCGAGACGATAGGCAAGCTCCCCACAGACTCGATGGACCGCCCGCTTAAGAAGGTCGTCATAGAGAAGCTGACGATCGAGGGCTAGATTGGTAAAAAATTACAAAATCGCACGGGCGGCCCGCTTCGAGCCGCCCGTTTTTTGTGCAAATCGCGCGCCGTTGTGCTAAAATGCTTAAATGTAGTCTAATGCTTGGCTCTCTGCCTGCAAATGGGGGAAACATCTTGAGCTTTGAAATACAAATAAAAGGAGCACGTACGCTTACAAGCGACAAAACCGTTACGGCCCGCGAGGCGCTCGAGCTTACAGACTTCCCTAAGAAAGAGACTGTCGTGGCGTGCCGCGTCAACCGCGAGCAGAGGCCGCTTTCGTGGGAACTCGTGATGGACTCCTACATAGAATTTATAACGACGGACAGCATCGAGGGAATAGAGGTCTATACGCGCACGATAGCCTTCATGCTCACTGCGGCGGCCACGCGGCTGCTGGGCGTGAGGCTGCACCTCACGCAGTCGATGTTCTACTCCTATTATTACGAGTCGCCGGAGCGGGCGCTGACAGAGGACGACTGCCGCGCGCTCGGCGAGGAGATGCGACGCATGGCGCGCGAGGACGAGCCGATACGCCGCGAGGTGTTCCCGTTGGACGTGGCGCGCGCGATAATGCGGGCGCAGGGCTACGAGGACAAGGATCAGCTTCTGCGCTACGCGGGGACCGATCCCGTGATACTCTACCGCTGCGGCGGCGTCTACGACTTTTTCGGCGGCGCGCTCGCCGACCGCGCGTCGCTCACTCCGACCTTCGAGCTGCATCCGTACCGCGGCGGAGTGTTCATATCGGGGCCGACCCTCTCCGATCCGTCAAAGACGACCGCCTTCTCGGAGTCGCCGAAGCTCTTCAAACTCATACAGGAACACACGGCGTGGCTGAAGAACCTCAGCGTCAGCACCTGCGCCGGCATACATAAGATAGTCACGGCCGGCGGCTCGCGCGACCTCATCATGCTCTGTGAGGCGCTGCACACGAAGATGCTGAGCAAGATATCCGAGGAGATAGAGGCGCGCCCCGATGTGCGGCTGCTCTGTCTCGCCGGCCCGTCGAGCTCCGGCAAGACCACTTCGTCGCGCCGCCTGCGCGTGCAGCTGTTGGCCTCAGGCATACGCTCGCGCACTCTTGAGCTCGACAACTATTTCGTGGACCGCGAGCACACGCCGCTTGACCACAACGGGAAGCCCGACTTTGAAGCGCTTGAGGCGCTCGACCTGAAGCTCGTCAACGAACAGATTGCGGCGCTGCTTTCAGGCGAAGAGGTGGACGTTCCGAAATTTGACTTCATCACCGGCAAACGCACGAAGGGCTGGAAAATGCGCCTCGCGCCCGGAGAGATGCTCGTCATCGAGGGCATCCACGGCCTCAACAGCCGCCTCACTGAGAGCGTGCCCGCCGGTAAAAAATACAACATTTTCATCTGCCCGCTCACGGGCACGAACATAGATTTCCACAGCCGGCTCGGTACGACGGACACGCGGCTGCTGCGCCGCCTCGTGCGCGACGCTCGGACGCGCGGACATTCCGCCGAGGCCACGCTCGCTCAATGGCCTTCCGTCGTGCGCGGTTCGTTCCGCTACATATTCCCTTACCAGGACAACGCGGACGCAATATTCAACACCGCGCTCGCCTACGAGGTTCCGGTGCTTAAGGGCTACGTAGAGCCGCTGCTTCGCACCGTGCCGGAAGATTCGCCGGTCTACGGCGAGGCTCAGAGGCTGCTCGCCATGCTGCGTTTCGTTCCCGTGATACCGTCGGACGACGTGCCGAATCTTTCTATCATCAGAGAGTTCATCGGCGGGAGCTGCTTTGAATAGGTAAATATCGAAAGGGACGGAGAAGCGAATTACCGGCCCTTTTTATGCATCGAGGTTTCAAATGCTGATTCTACATTTGGCGTACGAACAGAATTGCGTATATCTTTGGGGAGAGGTCTCGTTCGAGAGGCCGCGCCGCGCGCGCGCGGGCGAGGACGGCCAGCCGCTGCTCCCGTGGAGCGCGAAGCCGGCGGACCTGCGCGCCGCGCTCAAGGAGACCGGCGTCAGGGGCGCGCGCAAAACGAACGAAGCTCCGACGCACATATATCTGCTGCTTCCTGCGAAGAACGGTATGCCGTCTCCGTCGGACGGCATACTCGGCGAGACGCCGCAGGAGCCTGGCGAGGCGGAGCTTCAGCCTTTCCGCGTCCCGGCGCTTCCGGTCGAGTTCTCGGAATTCTCCGCGATGCTGCGCATGATGCGCGAGTGCGGCGACCGGATACCGGCGCCCGGCGTGCTGCTCGCCGACGACTTCAAATACCTCTGCCGCGCGCTGGAATACGCGGCGGCTTTCGTGCAGCGCGGGACGTACATCCCAGATATGGCTCCGTTCGGAACCACCTTCGTCTCGCAGTGGCGGCCAGTCATACTCGCCAAGTACCAGGACGAATTTTCGGCCTTCGCCAAGGCTATGCCGGCCGTCCTGTGCGGCGTATCTTCGGACGCCCCGCGCACGGCTCCGCGCAGGAGACGCGAGACCGCCGCTCTGATACTCGAAGGGCTGATCGACGCGATGATACGCGCGTCGCAGCACGGGACCTCCGAGCGCGGGCGGCACATAAACTCGAGCAACCCTCACGAAATATGGATACGCTCGCTGATATGGGCGAAAACGCCGCTCGACAAATGGCAGGACGAGATGGAGGCGCTCTACCCTCAGATACGCGACTGGGCCGACTCGCTCAAGGCGATGACCGCGCAGCCGTGGCGTCTCTTCATGCGCATAGAGGAGCCGTCCGATGGCGAGAACGTCTGGCGGCTCACGTGGCACCTCCAGTCGGCGCAGGACCCGTCGCTCATAATCCCGGCCGACCGCGTATGGAGCCCCGGCGACGCCGAGCGCGCGTGGTTCGAGCGCACTCGCACCAACCCGCGCCGCTACATGCTCCAGATATTGGGGCACCTCGCCTCGCACATACCGGCGATAGCCGAAAGCCTCGAAACGCCCTTCCCGTGCGAGTGCAGGCTCGACTCCGACGGGCTGTTCGACTTCCTGCAGAATCACGTGACCTCGATAATAGACCAGGGCATACAGGTGCAGCTTCCCTCCGCGTGGGGGCAGCTCTCCGACCGCCCGCGTCTCTCGGTGCGCGCGGAGATACACGACTCGGCGGCCTTCGTCCCGGGCGGACAGATGTCCATGACTGACCTGCTCGACGTGGACTGGTCCGTCGCACTCGGCGGCGACCTGCTGACGCTTGAGGAGCTCGAAACGCTCGCCGAGCTCAAGTCTCCGCTCACGAACCTGCGCGGACGCTGGGTCATAATCTACCGCGACGAGGTTGAAAAAATCACGGCGGCGCTTAAAAAAATGCCGCAGAAGATAGAACGCCGCGAGGCGCTGCTCTCGTCGCTGCGCCAGGACTACAACGACGCGCCGCTCTCCGCCGTCACGGGCTCGCCGTGGCTTGACTCCGTGCGCGCGCTGCTCTCCGGCTCCGCGCCGCTCGAGGAGATGGACGCTCCAGAGGGCTTCCGCGGCCGCCTCCGCCCCTATCAGGCGAAGGGGCTCGCGTGGCTCGCGCGCCTCATACGGCTCGGCATGGGCGCCTGCCTCGCCGACGACATGGGACTCGGCAAGACCGTACAGACGCTCGCGCTCATCAAAAATCTCCAGGTGCGCGGCGAGACGAGGCCGATACTGCTCATCTGCCCGACCTCCGTGATGGAGAACTGGCGGCGCGAAACGGAGAAATTCATCCCCGGCACCAAGACGCTCATACACCACGGCATAAAGCGCAGCCGCGGCAACATCTTCACGAAGGGCGGCCTCGACGGGACGCTCGTCATATCGTCGTATTCGCTGCTCCACCGCGACAGCGCGCTCTTCGCCAAGGTCGAGTGGGCTGGGATAATACTCGACGAGGCGCAGAACATAAAGAACCCCGACACCTACCAGTCGCGCGCCGCGAGATCGATCAAGGCCGACTGGCACATAGCGCTCACCGGCACGCCGGTCGAGAACCACGTCGGCGACATGTGGTCGCTCATGGAGTTCCTCATGCCCGGCCTCATGCCTAACCGCACGCGCTTCGCGCGCGAGATACTGCGTCCCGTGCAGGCCGGTGAGAAAAAGGCGATGGAGCGCGTCCGCCGCATGACGGCTCCCTTCATCCTGCGCCGCCTCAAAACGGACAAGGAGATAATCGACGACCTCCCAGAAAAAATAGAAACGAAAGAATTCTGCACGCTGAGCCGCGAGCAGGCGAGCCTCTACAGCGCCGTCACCACCGCGCTCACCGAGGAGCTCGAGGGCATGGACGGCATAAAGCGCAAAGGCGTCGTCCTCGGCGCGATAACCGCGCTCAAACAGATATGCGACCATCCGCTGCTCTACGTAAAGGACAAATCGGACTATAAAAACCGCTCAGGCAAAATGGCGCGCCTCGCCGAAATCGCAGAGGAAATGCTAGCCGCCGGCGACCGCGCGCTCATCTTCACGCAGTACGCCGAAATGGGCGCGATACTCAAAAAATTCCTCCAGGAGACCTTCGGACGAGAGGCGCTCTTCCTCCACGGCGGCGTCCCGCGCGAAAAGCGCGACGAAATGGTGCGCCGCTTCCAGGAAGAAGACAACGCGCCGCCCTTCTTCATACTCTCGCTCAAGGCCGGAGGCACTGGGCTCAACCTCACGCGCGCCAACCACGTCGTCATGTTCGACCGCTGGTGGAACCCCGCCGTCGAACAGCAGGCCGTTGACCGAGCCTACAGGATAGGCCAGCGCAGCAACGTGCAGGTGCACTACTTCTGCTGCCGCGGCACGCTCGAGGAAAAGATAGAATCTCTGATAGAATCCAAAAAGGAGCTCGCCTCCATGCTCGTCGGCACCGGCGAAAGCTGGCTCGCCGAGATGAGCGACAGCGACCTTTACGAGCTCTTCTCGCTCGAAAAAGAGGCGGTGGAAACGATATGACGCAATCGGAACGCGAAGAAAAATTCTTCCGCTACAAAAGGCCGCGCGAAACCCGCTGCGGCATAAAATCGCGCACCGCGCGCGGGCACGCCTACGGCTCCAACTGGTGGTCGCGCCGCTGGATAACCGTCATCGAGCAGTGCATAGACGCCCCGCGCATCTCGCGCGGCAAAAGCTACGCGAGGCGCGGACAGGTCGTCAGCATCAGCATAGAGCCGGGACTCGTCACGGCCTTCGTGCAGGGCACGCGAAAGACGCCCTACCAGATACGTCTGGGCTTTGAGACCGTCACGCCGGAGGCGCGCGAGCTGATACTCTTCCGCTTCCGCGAACGCGCCGCCTACGCCGCGCAGCTCCTCGCCGGCGAAATGCCCGACGAGATAGAGCAGATATTCCGCGAGTCGGGCACGCCGCTCTTCCTCAACAAAAACACGCTGCGACGCTTCAAATGCTCCTGCCCCGACGACGCGACGCCGTGCAAGCACATCATCGCCGTGCTGCTGATACTCGGCGAAGAGCTCGAGGACGACCCCTTCATCCTGCTGCGGCTGCGCGGCCTCGACAAAGAGTCGCTCATAAACCTGCTCACGCTCGAATGCCCGCGCGACGACGGCCCGCTGCCCATAGACGAGGACGACGCGGAGCCGTGGACTCCGGGCGAAGAGACGGAAAGCATAACCGGAGGCGCGGAAACGCCCGAAGAAGACGAAGGCGCGGCGGTATCCGAACAGCCGCCGCAGCCGTGCGAAAACTGGTACGCCGCGGGAGACTTCTCCTTCGAACAGCCCGAGACCGACCGCACGCGCCGCGCCGCCGCGCTCGACGTGATGAACGACTTCCCCTTCTGGCGCGGCGAACATCCCTTCCGCCAAATGCTAGCCCCCTGCTACGAACAGGCCGCAATCTTCGCCGGCGAAATACTGACAGGCGAAAAGAAAAAGCCCGTAGGCCGGCCGCGCAAACTGATATAGAAAACCGGAAAATGACAAAACGCCCCGTCCGCAAAAGACAAGGGCGTTTTTCATTTTGAGCGCTACGTCCGTTCAGTCCACGATAAACAGCTTCGCTCCGTTCGGAGAAAAAGACCTGTGGCGGTTGTGCGCGTCGTCCTCGGCCACATAGCCCATGCCAGCCGTCAGTTCCTCACAGCTGCCGTCCTCCAGCTCCGAAATTATCGACCCTTCGATAACGTACAGCACATGCCCGCGCGGACACCAATGGTCGGCGAGATAGCCCGGCCCGTACTCCACAACTCGCGCGCGTACGTTGCCCTGCGAAAACGTGCGCCAGAACGCCGTCCCGGTCTCCCCCTTGTGCTCCTCAGCCTCGATGCCGTTCCAATCCACGGTTCTGTAAGGAACGCCTTCAATCTTCATTCTTATCTCTCCGTTCAATAAAAAATACAGCCGCTGATTCCGCGCTACGCCCAGCAGCGGTCGGGGCTTGTAAGAAATTTTACGAAATCCATTGCAAGCGGCGAAAACTCCCTGTCTTTCCGGTAATTCAGCAGCAGGTCGCGGCTCGCGAAACGGTCGTCTATCTTATAAAACACGACGCCGTCCGTCGGCGCGACGTGGCGCGCGACCCCGTCGCGCACGAATGCGACGCCGCCGCCGTTCAGCACCATGCGGAAAGACGAAAGCATCTGGTCGAACTCCGCGACAACGTTAGGCGTAAACCCAGCCTCGCCGCATATCTCAAGCGCGCGCCGCGTCATGTCATGCCCCTTGCGCAGCAGGATAAAAGGTTCATCCCGGAAGAGCCGCATATCGACGGCCCGCATGGAACCGTCGATGTGCGCGCCGCGCCTCACATCCTCAAAGCCCATCCTGTAATTCCCGAGCTTCGCGTTTACCGAAAACTGCGACGGAACCGCGAGCAGTATATGCTCCTGATAAAGCGTGAAACTCGCGATATCGTCCGGCAGCTCCTTGCGCACGTCGATGACGAAATCGGCAGTGTCTTTCAGAAGATGCTCGCTCGTGTCCGTAGCGTTCAGCTCGAGTATATTTATCTGACAGCCGGGGCAGCGCTGACGGAATTCCTTTATAAATTCAGGCAATATGTAGACGCAGAAAAAAGAAGCGGCTCCGATATTTACGACCGTCATGCTCTGAGTCCTGAGATTTTTGAAATAGTCCTCCATCTCGTATTTTATGCGAAGTATCTTTTCGGCGCAGCCTACGTAATATTCTCCCGCGTGAGTCAGCGTTATCGGTGTAGTGCTTCGGTCGAAGATAGGCGCCCCTAAATTATTTTCGACCTTCTTAACCATTCCGGAGAGCGCGGGCTGGGAGACGTGCAGAGTCTTGGCAGCCTGCGAAAAGCTCTTTTCCTTGTATATTGCCAGAATATATTCCATTTCGCGAATCATGCCGCGTCCCTCCGTCGTTTGCCGGTCCGGCTTATTTTTTATCTGCTGGGCGCTCTCCTTTATCTTCTCGTATGTATTGTATCATGTGCTCATACGCCGCCCCCATAAGCAAAAACTGATAGCTGCATACAAAAATATATATTGGACGATGATTTTTGACAGAAATAAAATATTTACGTCAACATTGAACAGACAACTTCTTTAGAAAAGAGGTGAAAACATGAAGATAGTAGTTATAAATCCGAACAGCAGCGAGGAAATGACGAAAGACATCAGGGCGGCTGCTGAGAGCTACGCCGCGGGGCGTTTCGATGTCGTCACGCTGCCAACCCCCGGCGCTTCGAAGTTCATCGGAACGTTTGAAGACGTGGCGAAATCCGCCCATGGAATGAGTACGATAGTGCGCGAATACGAACGGGAGGCTGACGCTTTCGTCGTCGCCTGCGGGCGCGACCCGAACCTCGCGCTGATGCGCGAACTGACGGACAAGCCCGTCGTCGGCATAGCGCAGGCCGCGATATACATGGCCTCCATGCTCGGCAACTCGTTCACGATACTCCAGACGGACGGATACACCGTGCCGAACAAAATCAACGTCGTGCGCGGCTACCATATGGAGCCGTATCTCGCTTCCGTCAGGGACGCGAGCACGGAACCGGGCGGACGCTTCGAGCAGTATCTCGAAGCCGGGCGCAGGGCGATAGACGAAGACGGAGCGGAAGTAATAATACTCGGATGCGCGGGGCTGTGCGATATGGCTCGCGAACTTTCTGAGCAACTCGGAGTACCAGTACTCGACGGCGTAGTCTGCGGCCTGTCAGTGGCGGAAGGGATGGTCCGCCTCGGCTTCAAGACTAGCAAAGCGCGCTATTACAGCGCGGGACGCAAATGGTAAATATAAATCGAAGAATTAAGTTTTTGACTTTATGCCGCCGCTTTGTTGCGAAAACGCGCGGCATACATATCTTGGTTAATCTTCGAAGCAAAGGCCTTTAATTTTTTCGGACGATTCAATATAGACTGAAGGGTGTGGTCACTGATGGCATTGTTTGGTGGTTCCACTGAACTTACTATTATGTGGATTTTTTTTATAGCGTTAAGCTTCTTCCCGATGATTTATGTAAAGCATAAAGAAAAAAAGGAAGGTAAAAATTGATGTCTAACAGTATGGTCTATTTGATTATTACCATCGGTTTTATGCTCGGCCTGGCCTGCATCGGTATAATGATTTCCAGGGGGATAAAAACGTCGGAAGATTGGATGGTCGCCGGAAAGTCGCTCGGCATCATACCGCTTACCGGAACTTATTTCGCAACGCTTATAAGCGCCGCGGGAATGGTCAGCCATCCAGGATATTACTATCTCAACGGATGGCCCGGCTGGTGGAACTGCGCCGGAACGATACTGACTTCGTTTATCGCCTGTATATGGATTGCCAGGCGTCTGCGCCGCACCGGATACAACACCTATTCGGAATATATAGCGGGTCGTTTCAGTGAGAAGCTTGCCATATGGGCTTCGTTCCTTGTCGTAATATGCTCCATCGTTATGCTGTGCGCTCAGGTCATGGGCGGCGTCGCTATACTTCAGACTTTCGTCGATTGGAACAAGGCTACTTGCTGTATAGTCCTTCTTCTTGTGTTTATAGCGTTCACCGCTATCGGAGGAATGAAGGCCGTCGCGTGGACGGATACCATCTGTGCGTTCATCATTATCTGCGGTGTGTGGATTATGGCGGTGTTTTTCCTTGGCGAAGTCGGAGGATTTACCGCTATGAATGAAAAAATAGCGGCCATCAATCCTGATTTTATCAAACCGTTCAGCGTTAAGATACCGCCCATCACCGCTCTGTCATGGGTCGTTACGTGGGGCTTCTGCAACTTCGGCGCTCCCGTCTTCGTCGTAAGGTTTCTTACCGCGACCACGCCTGAGGTCGCTGAGCGTACTCAGGGCATCAACGCCATATGCCTGTTCTTCTTCTATCTGCCGCTTATAATCATCGGCCTTTGCGGAATGATTATTCTGCCTGGCATAGAGGCTCAGGACCGCGTGTTCCTTTCGCTCGTCACTCAGAAGTTGCATCCGATAGCTGGCGGGATAATGTTCGCCGCAGTAGTCGCCGCCATAATCTCAACGGCGGATTCGATACTGCTGCTTGCCGCAGCGACGTTCAGCAACGACGTGTACGCGAAATTCAGGAAGGTCAGCGACCAGGAACAGCTTAAAGTTTCCAGAATCGCAACGGTAGTTATCGGCGTCGCCAGCGTCGCTCTGTCGTTCTTTATGGAAGACGCCATTCTTTTCATACAGGCGAAATCCGTGACGCTTATGGGGAGCGCTATGGCCATGCTTACGATAGTCGGAGTTATGTGGAAGCGCGCTAACAAAGCCGGAGCCGTCGCGTGTATGGTATGCGGCCTCGCTGCCGCCTGTATTTGGTACGCGCTCGGCGAGCCTTACGGCGTGATGGCCGCGCTGCCTGGAATAATAGTTTCGCTTATCGCTCTGATAGTGGTAAGCTGTATAACTCCGCCGCCTTCCGATAAGGTCATAGCGAAGTTTTTTCCGGAAAGCAAGTAAATTGGCAAGTTTATGTTTTTAGGGTAAACGCATAATAAGGAGAGAAAATAAAAATGTTAGACCTTGCAGTAATCAACGGGACGGTTTTCATAGAGGGCGGATTCCGTAAAGCGGACGTGGGCGTCAAGGACGGGAAGTTCGCGATGATTGCGGAGCCCGGCTGCCTGCCGGAGGCGGCGCGCGTAATAGACGCGGAGTGCAAATACGTCCTGCCGGGCGGCATCGACACCCACGTGCATTACCGCGACCCGGGGCACGCGGAGCGCGAGACTTTCAAAGTCGGGACGCGCGCGGCCGCCGCGGGAGGATGCACGACTTTCTTCGAGCATCCGATATCGACGCCGCCGCAGTACAACGCGAAGATACTCCACAACCGCGTTGATCTCTGCAAGAAGGGAAGCTGCGTAGACTTCTGCTTCTTCGGGGCGGCGGGCGGAGAGTTCCCCGAAGAGATAGAGCCGCTTTCGCACGAGGGCATCGTCGCGTATAAAACGTTCCTCCACGAAGCGCCGGAAGGACGCGCCGACGAGTTCAAGGGGCTGACGAGCGCGAATAACTTCCAGCTTATGCGCGCGCTCGAGGAGACGAAGAAGACCGGGCTGACGCTCGCCGCGCACGCCGAGGACAACGAGCTCGTGACCGGCAATATCAAGCGCCTGCGCGCCGAGGGCCGCGTAGACAATCTCGCGCACTGCGAGTCGCGCCCGCCCATCGTCGAAATCGAGGCGATTGCGAAGATTCTGCGCTTCAGCGAAGAGGCCGGCTGCCCTGTGGAGCTCGTCCACGTTTCCACCTGCGGCGCGATGGAGCTCGCGAAGAAGGAAAAGCAGAAAGGGCGCAGGATACTCGTCGAGACCTGCCCGCATTATCTGCTGCTCGACGAAAGCTACGTCGAGAAGTACGGCGCTTACGCGAAGTGCAACCCCGCGCTGCGCAAGAAGGAAGAGGTCGAGGGGCTCTGGAATTACATCGCTGACGGAACGGTCGATTTTATAGGAAGCGACCACAGCCCGTATCTGGTCTCCGAAAAGGAGAAGGGAAAGGACGACATCTTCACCGCGCCCGCCGGCTTCCCAGGCATCGACCTCCGCATGCCGCTTATCCTGACGGAGGCGAAGAAAGGCCGCCTTTCGATGGAGCGCGCGGTCGAGCTGCTCTGCGTGAACCCAGCGAAGCTCTTCAACATTTTCCCGCAGAAGGGCACCATATCCGCGGGAGCCGACGCCGACCTCGCGATTGTCGATATGAATAAGGAACACATCTTCCACGCGAAGGACAGCTATTCGCAGGCGAGGGACATTATGAAAGTGTTCGAGGGCTGGCAGCTCGGATGCATGGTCGACTACACGGTGGTACGCGGACGCGTCGTGATGGAGAACGGCGTCGTCGACGAGAGCGCGGCCGGCTGGGGCGAGTTCGTCAAGCCGGCGCTTAAGAAGTAAAACGGACACGCCGCGCCAGCGCGGCGAAGTAAAACAATAATATCGGAAAAACTCCGCCGTCCCGCGAACTTCCGCTCCGTTTCCCACGGCGCGGGCGCTCTCTGGAACGGCGGAGTTTTTGGGTACGGGAGTGAGATTTTCAATGAATTGCGTAAACGACATACTGCGGTCGATTGGAAAGGCGGGGCGCAACGAGGACGGCTCGTACACGCGCGCCTGCTACAGCGCGGAATACTTCGCGGCCGTTGACATAACGGAGAAGCTTATGCGCGAGTACGGCATGGAGACCTCGCGCGACGCGGCGGGCAACCTTCACGGCGTCCTGCCCGGGACGGAGCCGGGGCTCAAAAGCATAATCATAGGCTCGCACCTCGACACAGTGCCGGAGGGCGGGCTTTTCGACGGCGCCTACGGAGTCGCTGGGGGGCTCGAGGTCGTGCGCCGCTTGAAGGAAGAAGGCAGGAGGCCGCGCCACACGATAGAGCTGTACGGTTTCAACGCGGAGGAGTCGAGCCCGCTCGGCGGCACCTTCGGCAGCCGCGCGGTGACTGGGCTCGTGTCGCCGGAGCAGCCCGGGCTCGCGGAGGCGCTTAAAAGCTACGGGCACACGGTAGAAGAGATAATGGGATGCCGCCGCGACTTCTCGGACGCGAAATGCTATCTCGAACTTCACATCGAGCAGGGCGACTACCTCTTCAGCGAAGGGCAGAAAATAGGCGTCGTCAGCGGCATCGTCGGCGTCATCCGCTACAAAGTGACCGCGCTCGGCCACAGCAACCACGCGGGGACGACAATGATGAAGAACCGCCGCGACGCGATGGTCGCGATGGCGCGGCTGATAACGGAAGCCGACAGACGCTGCCGCGCGATAGACGACAGGCTCGTGCTCACGGTCGGCACGATAAAATGCTGGCCGGGCTCGGAGAACGTCATCCCCGGCAAAGTCGAATGCTCGTTCGAGATGCGCCACATGGACAAGGCGAAGACCGACGAGCTTATCAGAGAGATACGAGAAATCGCGGAAAACATCGCCACGGTTGAATTTGAAATCGTGAATATGATCGACAAGGGCGCCGTTTCATGCGACGCGCATCTGATGGACGTCATATGCGAAGCAGCCGAAGAAGCCGGCGAATCGCACGTGGTCATGCCGAGCGGCGCCGGCCACGACGCTAACCCTATGGCGCACCGTGTGCCTATCGGCATGATTTTCGTGCCGAGTAAAGACGGCATGAGCCACTGCCCCGAAGAGTGGACGGATTCGGAGGAAACAGCGGCGGGAGCGGAGGTGCTCTACCGCACGGTGCTCGCGCTCGACGCGGAGGATTAGCGGCGCGCCGACTAATCTCTGAAGTTTTCCATATTTTCCGGCGCGGACGGAGAGCCCCGGCTTTTCCGTCCGCGCTTTGCTTTGCGGGCGGTTTTGACGCTCCGTCGGAGGCTTGACGGAATTTTGCGCGCGCCCGCAGCTTTGCGGCGCAGGCTGAGTGCGGAAAATCTGCCCTTGACGTGATACAATTATTTTGTCTCGCCATGTTCTTGTGGGGCTAAAAAGTACCGCGCGGACGGACGGAAGCCGCCGGGCGCGCGGCGTGATAAGGTGATTGTTTTGCAGAGCGGCGTGGAAGAAAACATAAACGCGGAAGCCGTCGAGAATAAAGATAATAAAAGAGAAAAGAAGCCCCGCCCGAGGGGACGCTGGTGGCAGGTGTTCATCGTGCTGCTGCTCTTCGTGCTGGCGGGCGGCGGCGGGATAGCCTATTATAAGATGGACGCGCTGAGCGGCTTTGTGCGCGCTCAGATTTCTATGTATGCGAAGCAGTATCTCGACGCTGATCTGACTATCGGCGCGCTGCGCTGGCATCCGGTCTTCGGCCTTTCGGTGCGCGACGTAGAGGTCTCGCGAGGCGGCGAAAGGCTGCTTTTCGTCAGGCGCATCTCGGCCACCGTGTCTGTGCCTAGCCTCGCCGGAGGTTCGCCGCGTCTCGCGCGGCTCGCGGTGGACGGCGCTGATACCTCGATGGACGATATAATGGCGCTCATCCCGAAGTCGGAAAAGAAGGACGACGCTCCGCTTAATATCCCGATAGAGCTTATTTTTATCAAAAACAGCAAAATAGACACGCCGTACGGCGTGGTGGAGTTCGCACGCGGTGCTCTGCGCATCGCGGATTCGTCGCATTTCGACGCTGAGGCCGAGCTTTCGGTCAACGGCGTGCCGGTCACGCTCGACGGCGAGGTCGAACACGCCTCCGACGGCTCGTGGCGCTCCGGCGGCCTCGCGGTGGGGCTCGCGGGAGGCAGGGCCGAGGTGTCGGGGGCGTTTCTCCCGTCGGCGGACGTGAAGTTCTCGCTTTCGGACATTGATCTGTCCTCCGTCGCGAAGCTCGCGCCGCAGGTCGCGTCCTACGGCGTCAGCGGGCTTTTGTCTGGAAACGGCTCCGCGTCCTTCGGCGGCGGACGGATCGTCTCCGAGGGGACGGGCACGCTGAACAGGGCGGTCGTCCGCGGCCTTCCCCTCGACGGCGTGGAGCTCAGGTGGAGCATGTCGCCCGAGCTGATAAAGGCGGAGCTGAATCAGGGCAAGGTCTTTGACTCTGAGCTTGCCGGCAGCGTCGAGCTCGACCTGACGCAGCCCGGAAAGTATCTGAAACTTTCCGCCTCTGCCAAAAATCTGAAATTCGACGACTGGAAGAGCAGCCTCGCCGGCGGAGCGACGGAGGCCGCGGCTTCCGTCAGCGGCGGCGTTTCGTCGCTCTCGGCCGACCTCGAGGGGCCGCTCAACGCGCTCAGGGGGAGCATAGAGCTCGGCCCGTCCGAGGTGGCCTATAAGCAGATAAAACTCAAAGAGCTGCGCGGCTCCGCGGTGTTCGACGGGCGTCCAGCCGGCGTGCTCGACATGACGGCCTCATGCGAGGGGCGCGTGATGTCCCTCAAGGGGACGCTGAGCCTCGGCGAGAAAATACCGACGGACCTTGTCTTTGCGAGCGAGGGCATAGTGCTGGACAAGGTGCTTAAAAGCTTCCCGCAGACGGCTAAATTCAAGACAGAAGGCAGCGTCGCCGTCTCCGGTACGTGCAAGGGGCTGTTCGGCAAATGGGTCGTCGGACTGCGCGCATCGACCCCTTCAGTGAGCCTGGATAAATTCGGCGCGGTCTCCGACATCAGCCTTATTTCCTCCTACGCCGTGGAGAGCGGAGTGTTCACCGTCGAGAGGGCCTCGGCCCGGTGGAACGGCGTAACCGCCACGGCGTCCGGGACATTCTCGCAGAAGGCGGCGGACGGCGGCGCGCTCGACTTCAAGGGTACGTTCAAGAACGCCGACGTGTCGCGCTTCTATTCTTACGCCGCGATACTGAAGGAGCTCAACGTCGCCGGCGTCGCGCACGGCGAGTGGAGCGTCAAGGGCTCGCCCGCCTCTCCGGCCGTCTCGGCGAAGGTCGCGACTGGTAAGGCGCGCTTCCGCACTCTAGATATAGCGAAGCTCGAGGCAGGGATAGCTTATTCGGGCGATTCCCTCAAGCTTTCGCCCGTCACGGCATACGCCGGCGGCGGCTCCGGCACCGTGGCGTGCGACGTGACGCTTCCGCACAAGGACACGAAGGGGGCCGCAGTCCCGGCCTCGTGGAGCATGAGCGGCAAATTCTCCAAGGTGGATTTTTCGATAATAAACGGCCTGCTCGGCGCGAATGAGGACATTTCCGGCGAGGTGTCGGGCAAGGTGACGGCCGAAGACACGGGCGGCGGCCTCAACTGGAGCTTCGACTTTTCGGGCAAGAAGCTGTCGTGGCGCGAGTTCCGCGTGGACGAGCTCAGCGGCGTGCTGACGGGCAGCCCGAAGGAGATTCTTATAAAAAGCACCTCGGGCGTGTTCCTCAAGGGAGAGACCTCGGGCACGGGGCGCATAGCGATGCCGGAGCCCGGGCAGTCTTTCTCCGACTGCGCGCTCGAGATACGCGCGGGCGTAAAGAGGCTCAACATCTACGAGCTCGTGCGCCGCCATCTGCCGTCTGTGCGCTCCGTGCAGGGGCTTGTGGACGGCGACGTCGTCGTCTCGGGCACCGTAGGCGACCCGAAGTTCGCGGTCACGGCGCGCGTCGCGCCGTTCAGATACCGCGGCTTCATGCTTCCGATAATCGACGTGAAGTGCGGCGGCTCGATGAAAGAGGTCGAGATAACCGAAGCGAAGGCCGTGCTGCGCGACGGCGACTTCGGCGCGCACGGGCGCTTCTGGCTCGAGAACGGCGAATGGTACGGCGATTTCGGCATCAAGGGCGACGATATAGACGTGAGGCAGTTCGGAGCGTACTTCCCGGACAGCTTCCGCTCGCGCCTCGGCGGGACGGCCAACTTCTCGATGGAGGGCTCCGGCAGGCTCGCGGAGATCTCCGGCACGGGCTCCATAACCTCGCCCTATCTCAAGCTGCTCGGCGTGGAATTCAAGAACGTCAGAGCGCCGTTCTTCGTCTCGAAGCATTACCTGATAGTCGAGGACCTGAAGGCCGAGACCAACGGAGGCACTCTCTCGGGCGGAGCCGGCTTCGACTTCGAGAACAGCGCGTGGGGCGGAAACCTCACTGTGATGGGGACCGACCTCAAGGCGCTGATGGGGCAGCTCGCGCCGAATATGAAGGGCTCGATAAGCGGCACCGCCGACCTCAAGATACGCGGCGGCGGCGAGACGGGACGCCTTTCCACGCTCAAGGGCGGCGGCGCTCTATCGCTCAAGAACGGCGAGATATCCGGCTTCAGCTTCGTCGAGAAGGCGAAGAAATTCACCGGGGGCAAGCCGATACGCTATCAGACTGTGCAGGCGACGTTCACTTACATGGACGGAATCTTCACGCTTCTGCCGGGCAGCCAGGCCGTGGCCCCGGCCGGCGATATGCTCTACCGCAACGTCATGGTCGACGGCTCGGTGAACAGCGATAAGGAGCTCTCGTTCTTCGCGCTCGGCAAGGTCAACATCCGGGCGCTGAACTCCGTGCTCGGGGCTTTCCAGGGCATCATCAGCGCCGGCTCCGACCTCGCCTCCGGCACGCTCAACAAGGAGGAGGCGCTTCAGAGCGTCCTCGGCGGCGTCATCTCGGGCTTCGCGAAGAACGAGTTCAAGTTTATCAGCATGGGTATAGGCGGCACGGTTTCGGAGCCGGAGATAAAGCACCTGCGCGTATCGCAGGCGATGAACATGCGTTCGTCGAAATCGCTGATACCCTCGAGCGGCGGCGACCCCGAGGAAAACGAGACGAAGGACGGCAACACCACAGTCCGCTTCAAATTCGAGATACCGATGGGGCCGGGCGCCGACACCGGCGGAGGGCTCAGCAAGGGAGACTTCGTCGGGCAGACGCTCGAGAATCTCATCAACAACATAGATTTCGGGCTGTAGCGATGGGAAACATAACTCTAGTGCTCGGAGGAGCGCGCAGCGGCAAAAGCACCTACGCCGAGAAAATAGCCCTCGCCTACGACGGCCCCGTGACTTACCTAGCGACGGCGGACTGCGCCGACGCGGAGATGGAGAAGCGCATAGAGCTGCACCGCGCGCGCCGGCCGGCCTCGTGGGCCACGTGGGAGGGCGGCCCGCGCGATCTGCCGCGCGCGGTCGCGGAGATGCGCGGGCTTATGCTGATGGACTGCCTCACGATGTGGCTGACTCGGCTCTTCCTCGCCTCGCCAGCGTCGGAGGATGGGAGCGAGGAGGAATGGCTCGCCGCCGAGGCTGAGATTACGGCGCTCGCGCGCGGGCTTTTTGAGAGCGTCCGTGCGGACGCTTCGCTCGTCGTCGTCAGCAACGAGGTCGGCCTCGGCCTCGTGCCGCCCTACCGCATGGGGCGGCGCTTCCGCGACGCGCAGGGGCGTATGAACCAGCTCTGCGCCGGATACGCGGAGAACGTCGCGCTCGTCGTCGCCGGATGCCCGCTGTGGGTCAAGGGCGGCGCGCCGGCCGGCCTGTAAAAATTTCGTTTTCTCTTTATTTTACGGAGGTGGCTTCGATAGAGGATTTCAAAGGCAAATTCCGCGAATGCTCCGAACGGCTCGAGGCGGAGCTGACGGCTTCTTCCATGCGCCGCGAGCTCGCGGCGCGCTTCGTAGTGATATGGACTCTGCTCACGCGCATCCCGCTGCCGCGAAAATGGTGGCCCGAGACGATGCCGGAGGGTAACCGCACGCTCGCGCTTGCGCCCGTCGCGGGCGGCCTCATGGGGCTGCTCACGGGGCTCGTCGTGACCGCGGCGGGCTGGCTCGGCCTCGCGCCGCTTCCATGCGCGTGGATAGGCGCGGCCTTCTATTTCGTCATAGGCTGGGCGCTGCACCTTGACGGCTGGGGCGACGTCTGGGACGGCGTGGGCTCCGGGCGCTCGGGCGACAAGCTGCGCGAGGTGATGAAGGACAGCCGCCTCGGCTCGTTTGGCGGCGCGTCGCTTGTGCTCGCCTTCGGCCTCTGGACGGCGCTGCTTTCGTCGGTAGCGCCCGGCGACAGGCTCGCCGCCTGCGTCACGGCGGCAGCGGCGGCGCGCTTCGGCGAGAACGCGGCGGCCTATTTCGGGCTGTACCCGTGGGAGAGCGGTATGGCGAAGGGCTGGGTGGACGGCTTCACTCTCTACGACCTTTTCACGGCTTTGGTCTCTCTCGTTGTTTTTCTGCCGTTCGCTCCGCTCCGTCTGCCGCTCTGCGCGGCGGCCGCGGGGCTCGCCGGATTCGCGGCGGCGCGGTATATGAACGAAAGGCTCGGCGGGGTCAACGGCGACGTTATGGGAGCCGTCGCCGTGGCCTCGGAAATTATTTCAATGGCGGTGTGGGCGATATGAAAAGACCGAAACTTATTGCGCTTGATATGGACGGGACGATGCTGGACGGCGAGAGCCGCCTGACGCTTCGGACGAAAGCCGCTCTGCGCGCCGCGCAGAAGGCCGGGATAAAGGTGGTCGTGGCGACGGGCCGGATGTACCCCTCGGCGATGATACACATAGAGGACATAGGCATAAAAGGCGCGTGCATCTTCTACAACGGCGCGCTGATACGCGACACCGGGACGGGCGAGACCATATACGAGCGCAACCTCGGCCCCGAGCTGGCCGCCGAGATAATGTCGTTCTTCCATAAAAACGGCTGGTACATACAGATGTACTCGAACGACACGCTCGTCGTCGAGGACGACGCGGACGAGCGCTGCAGATTTTACGAAAAAATCTGCGGGCAGAAGGCCGTCGCGCTCGGCGACAAATTCTGGACATGCGGGCTGGACACGGCGAAGCTTCTCGGCGTCTCCTTCGACAAGGAGATTTTCGCCGCGATGTGCGAGGCGGTGCGGCGCGAGTTCGGCGGGCGCATATATCAGGCGACGTCGTGGAACGCCTTCATCGAGATGGTACACCCGTCTGTGAACAAGGCCGCGGCGCTGCGGCGCGTCTGCGAGCTGTACGGCATAGCGCGCGAGGACGTGATGGCGATAGGCGACGGAGGCAACGACGCCGAGATGGTGCGCTGGGCCGGCACTGGGGTCGCTATGGGCAACGCGCGCGATTCGGTGAAGGAGGCGGCGGACGTGGTCGCCCCGCCGAACACGGAGGACGGCGCCGCGCGGATAATAGAAGACCTCCTCGTCGCCGCGGAGTAGAGAGGAGAAACGCATTGAAGAATTTTTTCAAGCTCGACAAGCCCACGTTTTCATTTGAGATTTTCCCGCCCAAGGGCAAGGGCGACCTTACGCAGATTTTCAACACGGTGGACGCTCTCGCGAGCCTCGACCCGGACCTTATAAGCGTCACCTACGGCGCGGGCGGCTCGAGCCGCGAAAACACGGCGGAGATAGCCTCGCGCATACAGCGCGACTACGCGATCCCCGCGCTTGCGCACCTTACCTGCATCGGCTCCACGCGCGGCGAGATGCGCGCCATCCTCGACACGCTGCGCGACAAGGGGATACAGAACATCCTCGCTATGCGCGGCGACATCGTAAACGAAGGGACGAAGGACTTCGCCCACGCGAGCGACCTAATCAAATTCATCAAAGAAAATTACGGCTTCCGCATCTTCGCGGCCTGCTATCCGGAAAAGCACATCGAGGCCTACTCGATGGAAGAAGACCTGAAATACCTCAAGGCCAAGTGCGAATGCGGCGTGGACGCGCTGATAAGCCAGCTTTTCTTCGACAACGAACATTTCTACGAGTTCCGCGATAAAGCTCGCGCGATGGGGATAACCCAGCGCATCGAGGCCGGCATCATGCCGATAACGTCGCCCTCGCAGATAAACAAGATGGTGACGATGTGCGGCGCTTCCGTCCCGGCGGGCGTGCAGAAGATAATCCGCGCCTACGGACACAACGCGATGGCGATGCGCGAGGCGGGCACAGCCTACGCAACGGCGCAGATAATAGACCTCTTGGCGAGCGGCGTGGACGGCATACATCTCTACACGATGAACCAGCCCGAGATAGCGAAGCGCATCTGCGAGAACATCCGCGGCGTGCTCTATTCGCTGCGGGTCAAGCGCGGATAGGGGGGAAGATTATGATACCGCTCGACAAAATCATGCTTCTCGACGGCGCGATGGGGACTATGCTCCAGCGGCGCGGACTCGCACTCGGAGCCGTGCCGGAGGCGCTGAACTTGACAGCGCCCGAGGAGATAAAGGCGATACACAGGGAATACCTCGAGGCCGGGGCCGGAGCGATATTCTCAAACACATTCGGCGCGAACCGCTTCAAGGCCGAGAAGGCCGGGCTTCCGCTCGCGGATATAGTGCGCGCCGGCGTGGAAAACGCGCGCGCGGCCGCCTCGGAGTTCGAGAACAGATACGTGGCGCTCGACATAGGGCCCTGCGGGCGTGTGCTGAAGCCCGCCGGAGATTTCGACTTTGAAGACGCCGTCGAAGTCTTCGCCGAGGTCGTGCGCGCCGGAGAATCTTACGCGGATTTCATACAGCTTGAAACATTCACAGACCTTTACGAGCTGAAGACCGCCGTCATAGCGGCCAAGGAAAATTCAAAGCTCCCGATAATAGCGACGATGAGCTTCGAGGAGAACGGCTCGACCTTCTTCGGAGCCTGCGTCGAATCGGCGGTCGCCACGCTCGAGGCTCTCGGCGTCGCGGCGCTCGGAGTCAACTGCTCGCTCGGGCCGAAGCAGCTCGTCCCGATAGTGGACAGGATACTCGCCTGCGCGCACGTTCCCGTCTCCGTCAAGCCGAACGCCGGCCTCCCCGTCATACGCGGCGGCGAAACGGCCTATGACGTTACGCCCGAGGAGTTCGCTGGCTATCTGCGCGGATTCGTCGAAAAGGGCGTGAGCTTCGTCGGCGGCTGCTGCGGCACCACGCCCGAGTACATCCGCCTCACTCGCGAAGCTATAGCGGGCCTTTCGCCCGTCCGCTGCGACGTGCCGCGCCGCACCGTGATATGCTCGCCGTCGCGCGTCGTCTGCTTCGACGACGGCATCACCGTCATAGGCGAACGGCTCAACCCGACAGGCAAAAAAGCGCTCCAGGCCGCGCTGCGTTCCGGAGACACAGACTACCTGCTGCGCGAGGCGCTGCGCCAGCAGGAGCAGGGCGCTCAGGCGCTCGACTTGAACACCGGCCTGCCTGACATTGACGAAGCCGCCGCGCTCGCGGACGCCGCGCAGAAAATACAGGCCGTCACGCCGCTGCCGCTGCAGCTCGACTCGTCGTCGCCCGAGGCGCTCGAACGCGCCGCGCGCGTCTACAACGGCAAGCCGCTGCTCAACTCCGTCAACGGGAAAAAAGAATCGCTCGAGGCCGTCCTGCCCATAGCTAAAAAATACGGCTGCGCCGTCCTCGGCCTCGCGCTCGACGAACGCGGCGTGCCGAAGAACGCGCAGGAACGGCTCGAAATAGCGCGCCGCATCGTACGCGCCGCCGAAGCCGCGGGAATCCCGCGCGAAGACGTGCTGATAGACTGCCTCGTCATGAC
This sequence comes from Cloacibacillus sp. An23, assembly GCF_002159945.1. Classification (NCBI taxonomy): domain Bacteria; kingdom Thermotogati; phylum Synergistota; class Synergistia; order Synergistales; family Synergistaceae; genus Cloacibacillus; species Cloacibacillus sp. An23. Next base: position 127,614 of record NZ_NFJQ01000006.1, read on the forward strand.
CGCGAGCGCGCAGCAGGAACAGGCCGCCGAGACGCTGAAGGCGCTCACGCTCGTCAAAAAAGAGCTCGGCGTGAAAACCGTCCTTGGCGTCAGCAACGTATCCTTCGGCCTGCCGATGCGCCCCGTCGTCAACCGCACGATGCTTGCGATGGCCTTCGCCGCGGGCCTTGACGCGCCGATAATGAACCCCGGCGACGCGGGAATGTCCGAGACCGTAGCCGCCGCGCGCGTGCTGCTGGGCGAGGACAAAGAGGCCGCCGCCTACATAGCGCGCTGCGCAGAGGCCGCGCCCGAGGCGAAGGTCGAGAAAAAAGAGGAAAAGAGCGCGGACATACGCTACGCGATAACGCACGGCCTCGAGGACGAAGCCGCGAAAGCCGCCGCCGCGCTGCTCTCATCCGGCACGCCTCCGATGCGCGTCATAGAAGAGAAGATAATCCCGGCGCTAGACGAAGTCGGCAAAGACTACGAAACCGGCGCGATATTCCTGCCGCAGCTCATAAAATCCGCCGAAGCCGCGACGTCGGCCTTCGAGGTGCTGCGCGCCGAGCTGTCAAAAGGCGGCGGCGCGCAGAAGGGCGCGAAGGTCATCCTCGCCACAGTCTACGGCGACATACACGACATCGGCAAGAACATCGTCCGCGTCATCCTCGAAAACTACAACTTCGACGTCATGGACCTCGGCCGCGACGTGCCGCCCGCGCGCGTGGCCGAAGCCGTCAAAGAAAGCGGCGCGAAAATAGTCGGCCTCTCCGCGCTGATGACCACCACAGTCGCGAGCATGAAAGAGACCGTAGAGCTGCTCCGCCGCGAATGCCCGGACGTCCGCATAATCGCGGGCGGCGCGGTGCTCTCCGAGAGCCTCGCGCAGTACGCGGGCGCGGACTTCTACGCGAAAGACGCGATGGAAACAGTGCGCATCTCCGAAAAGCTCAGCGCCGCGAACTGACGCGCGGAAGAAACGCTAAACCATGAAAAACTCCGCCGCCGAACGGGAAAACGCAAAAATTCCGACGGCGGCGGAAATTTTATAAAAAGGCCGCTAAACGGCGGCGGGGAGGACGAAGATGAACGTAAAAGAACTTTTCGACATAGAAGGCAAAAAGGCGATAGTCACGGGCGGCGGACGCGGCCTCTGCCGCGCGATGGCAGAGGCGCTGCACGAAGCCGGAGCGGAAGTGCTGATAATAGGCAGGAACGAAAGCGTCCTCGCGGAAGCCGCGCGCGAAATGGGCGCGGAGGGCGCGCCCGTGCTTTACGAACCCGGCGACCTCGGCGAGCTCGACAAAATAAAGCAGCTCTACGAACGCGCGCTCGCGAAGCTCGGCGGACGGCTAGATATACTCGTCAACGGAGCGGGCGTGCAGTACCGCGCCTTCGCCGAGGAATTCCCCTTCGACGAATGGCAGCGCGTGATAGCCGTCAACCTCAGCGCCGTATTCCGTCTCTCGCAGCTCGCGGGCCGCACGATGCTCGCGCAGGGCCGCGGAAAAATAATCAACGTCGCCTCGATGACGTCGTTCTTCGGCAGCGAGCGCATCCCGGCCTACGCCGCGAGCAAGGGCGGCGTAGCGCAGCTCACGAAGGCCCTCGCGAACGAATGGACCTCGCGCGGCGTCTGCGTCAACGCCGTCGCCCCCGGCTACATGGAGACCGCCCTCACCAAAGACATAAAAACGACCAACCCGCGCTACTACGAAGAAATAACGGGCCGCATCCCAGCCCACCGCTGGGGCCGGGCCGAAGACCTCAAAGGCGTCACGGTCTTCCTATCCAGTGCCGCCAGCGACTACATATCCGGCGCGGTGATCCCCGTGGACGGCGGGTATCTGGGGAAGTAACGGGAAAAGCCGGAATAAAATACTTATTCACAAAGTTGAATCGAACACATTGCGTAACATGCAAATTATATAAAAATATCCCAGTGAGTATAAATAAACCTACGCAAAACATTGTTTATTTACATTTCATTAAGGTATCCGGCGGATGAGAACGGATTACTAACGAAAAAACAAAGGCGGGCATTCGCCCGCCTCTGTTTTTTCGCTTTATATAGCTTGCAGCTTCTATTCCTCTTCCTTCTTCTCTCCCTTTTTCTTCTCCTTCGTGTAGCTCATTATGAAGCCGGCGAAGGCGCAGATGCAGGAGACCCAGACCGAGTAGGTCTTGAGCGAACTGTTGATGGTCTTGACTAGATGCCCGTCGCCGATGATCGCGCCGAAAAGCTGCGTGTAGACGAGCACGGCGCCCATGATTAGGAAGAGCGGCAGCGTGACCTGGAATATCACCATGCAGATGCTGTAGATGGTCTTTTTCATTCTAAAATTCCTCCTTACGCGCCGATTATCGGGATTATGCCGAGCATTATCAGCAGGGCTATGACGATTACCGGCAGCGCGTAATGGAACAGCAGGTTCTTGAATATGACCGCGGGGTCGTCCAGCCCCGCGATGCCGCTGGCGATGTATATCGGCGCGGCCTGCGGCGGCGTGCAGCCTTCGTTGGAAGTGAGGAAGAGGAAGGCCACGCAGCATGTTACCGGCGGCAGGCCGATAGAACGCAGCGCTGCGTAGGAAAGGGCTCCGATCGCCGTCGTCGTCGCCGTTCCGCTGAAGGGGCCGACCATGAGCGTGACTATCAGAGCCACGACCACCATGACGAGGTACGGCGAGTAGTTTCCAAGCACCGCGAAGATTCCAGAGAATTCCTCCTGAAGCCCGAGGTCGGCCAGGACGCTGGCCGCCGCGAAGGAGAAGAAAAGCTGGCATCCGACTTCGCTGAACTTCGGCGCGGACTTCTTTATCATGTCGTTCCAGCCGCCGATGCTGTGCGGGAGATATTTCCAGCCTTCTATAATCGTGAAGGTCGTCATTAGTATCGGTATCCACATGACGAGCGATATTGCCTTGAACGAGCCGGAGAGGTCGGCGTTGAGAGTCGTCTTTATCATTTGGCCGACGGGGCCCATAGTGAAGACGAGCGGAATGAAAATCCCGAGGAAGATGACGAAGGAGCTTGAATATTTGCGCAGCTCCTCGCCGAGCGGTCTGAGCTGATCCTTCGGGATCGGCTTCAGCCCGTCGTGCTTCGCGTAGAGATACACGACGACGAGGCGGTAGGCCAGGACTATCATGCCCGCGCCCATCAGCCCGACGTAGAGCTCGTTGCTCGTAAGCTCGACCGCTATCGTCTCCATACCGAGCAGAAGCAGCATCGACGACGACGGCGGGAAGACTATGCCGAGCCCCGCGTTGCCGGCGACGATGGTCGTGGCGCGCTCGGTCGTCCAGCCGCTGCCCTTCATCCACGGAATAGTGATCGAGCCGACAGCCGAGGCGTTGCCCGAGCCGGAGCCCGAAACCATGCCGAAGAGGGCGCTCGCTATCGTCGAGACGTAGCCCGAGCCGCCCGCGAAGCGTCCGAGGATGCTGTTCAATATCTGTATAAGGCGGTTGATTACCCCCGTGCGCTCCATCATATAAGCCATGAAGACGAAGGCCATCGAAGCGTAGACGACCTCCTGCTTTGCCGCGTCGAGCAGTCCGTCCTTCGCGAGAGTCCAAATCCCCTTATCGCCGAACGTCCCTCCGATAACGACGATAAGCAGGAACGTCCACAGCATGGCCTCCGCCATGCGCCGCTTCAGAACGACGCTGATGATTAGGACGGCTGCAATGTAAATTATCAAAGAATATATGCCGATACCCAGCAGATCCATTTTTCATCCACTCCTTTATTGTGATGCGCGCGGCGCGTCCGCGCTGTGTTTCAAGTACGCCGTGCGGCGTAAGACACTGAACATTCTGCCGTTATGTGTTCCTCCCTTCGCGCCCCGATATAAAAACGAAAAGTTCACGCCCCCGTATATTTCTTTCTCGAGCGTGAACTTTCGCTGCCAATCGTGAATTATAAGATAACCCTCTGCCGATGTCAAAGAAGGTTTATCAGTATAAAAAAAAATAAAACGGCCTAAAATCCGCGCGCAAAGCCGCCAAGCCGCCGAAAAAACCGTGGCGAAACACGAAGAGTACGCGAAGATGAAACGGTGCGTAAAAACACGACCGAACGGAAAATAAAAAATCACGAAAGCCGCGCACGCAGTCCCAGCGGCGCGACACGCCAGGTCGGCCGCGCGTCGCTCGGCGCGGCAAGCGCAGCTTCGACGGACAGCGCCGCTTTTGCGCGATGATCCAGATTGTAAACATGGGCATAAAAGACGTTAGAAAACTCATTAGAAATAATGAAGCTCCCGCGGAGCATAAAAAAATGCCGGAGCTTCCAAACAGCTCCGGCACTGATATTTTCTGGTGGAGATAAGGGGAAGCGAAGGATTCCCCACCGAATAAGCCTTGAAATGCAGGCTAAGACTGACTTTTGCCCTCATTGTCTTTCACAGCAAGGTGCTTTGTATTTACTTTTTGTCCCTAACTATGTCTGTTGACTGTCCGGCTAAAGACAAATAAAGCATAGCTAATTGTAACACGAATATTTATTAGTCGAGTATGCTCTTATGTTGGGTCTTTGGTGGTCGATGTAACAGAATGTGATTCTGTTACATAAGCCAACGTCGGATTTATCCAGTTGTAGCCTAGCTTTATGGCACTTTTTGAAATTCAGAGATTTTTTAGGACTTGTTTTTATGTAACTTATTATGTTATTCTACGCTTGTTAGTTGCTTTAATGTGTTTCAAGAAAAGCTGCAAAGTTTTTGAAGGGGAGTTGCATATTATGGAACTTGTCGAGCCGATACGCGACATACGGAAGATTGAGAAGATGAAAAAGTATCTCAAGGGAAAAAGCCTTCGGGATTACTGTCTGTTCGTTCTCGGTATCAATTCGGGGCTGCGCGTTTCCGACTTGCTGAATTTGAAGGTCGGAGATGTGGAAGATGAAAGCGGTAAGCTGAAAGACAGAATTAGGTTGACGGAACAGAAGACAGGGAAGCACAAAGATTTCCCGATAAGCGACACGGCGGCGAAAGCTCTGCGGGAATATCTGGACGGAGTAAATGACAGGACGACCGCGGATTTCCTTTTCCCTTCGCGTAGGAAGACGGGAGCAATCAGCCGTATTCAAGCGTGGCGTATTCTAAACGACGCAGCAGAGCATTCGGGGCTTGCTAAGGACGCTATAGGAACTCACACAATGCGGAAGACTTTCGGCTACCACGCTTATAAAAAGGGAATGGACATCACGATTATTCAAAAGCTGCTGAATCATTCCAGCCCTTCGGTTACTCTGTCGTATATAGGGATTACAAAGGACGACTTAGACAATGTTTATTTGAATCTGAATCTGTAACGGCTTGGAGTGTCGGACTGTGTACGGCGGTCGTATCGCTGTAGGCCGCGGCGAACAGCCGCTTTTACTGCTGGCCTGCCTTCGCTCTGTTCTCTGCCTTAGCTCCGACAGCACTTCCCTTGCTCTCTGTTCGCTGTGTTCAGGCCGCGGCGGGCGACATGGGGGAAGCGCGCGAAGTTCTGTAGTAATATACCCTCTCAGATTTTTGTGCAGTTTTAACGGGGCTTTGTTAACGCAACTAAAAAGCAACTATGTTGCAATGATGAAAAATTTTTATCCTCTCTTTTGCATTAGTTACCGTTCCACTTCGGTTAAGCTGTTAGTCTTCTGATTAGTATTATATTCCGCGTATGTTTCCCTATATCTTTTAGGCCGTGTTCTTCTTCCTTGCGTTGTGCTGTATGCTTTTCTTCTAGCTCTTCTCGGTCAAATATAAGGCTGTCGAGCTTATTACAGTCGAAAGCTGTGCTGTTGCTGTATAATGCTCTCTGACGGGCTTCTCAGGCGAATAGGGGGCCTGAAAAGGCGAAGGTCTTCCCTTGTGGGAGGTGAGCTGTATGCGGAGACGCAAAAAGGCCGCTTCTCGGAATAAACAAAAAGGGCGAGACCGCTGCCACCAAGCTGTAGGCCTCGTCCCTTTTGCAGAGTTGCTTCTCAAAATCCTAGAGTTGATTCTACGGATTATGAAAGTAATCTAGCTTAACCCGAGAAGATTATAGCATTGCCGCGCCTCTACCGTCAAAAGAGACGCGGTTTCTACTCCGTGAGAATCCACAAAGCAAGCGGATAAAAGACACAGGCCGCGGCGACTAGCCGCATTACTGCTGCAAGAACTGCCAGCGGCGGCCTGTGTCTGGCGAAGGAGGGAACTGTAGAACGACCTCTATTCAAAACGCCCTAAGCTGTACGAAGGGCGATATATCTACGTTCTGTGCGGCTGCCGTAACTGTGAAGGTGAAGCCGTCGCGGGTGATGAGGTATTCGGGGTGCATTTCGCCTTTGGCGTCGCGGTATTCAACGGGTACAAAATTGCACCGGTTAAATTCCGGGCTGCAATCTAAATCCCTTATTGCGCGCATTACTAATTTGTGTTCTTTCTCAAACACTCGCGCTATGTCCCTGCTGCTTACTACGGGGCGGTCGTTGCTGATGAAGATTCCTAAGTCGTTAGTCATTTTTCTTTCTCCTTATCCTTTCTTGTTTGTTGATTTGCTGGTCATAAAGTGTCGCCGTGTTTATCTTTCGCCAGCTCATAGGGATTTTCTTGTAGTTCGGGCATTTGAGGCTCGAACCTTTAGGGGCGCGCATTTTGCAGTCGTTGCGGCACTCTTTGCAGAGCGCGAGGGTTTCTAGATGTCATGCTGCGGCGAACGCTTCGATACTCCGCTGCTTTGGCTCCCGTAAAGCCCATTGCGAGGAAGGTGAAGCCGTCGCGGGTGATGAGGTATTCGGGTTCTTCCCGCGCGCCGCCTCTAGGCATTTCAACGGTTCGTGATGTCAACGCAAAATTGCGTTCAGTGAAACTTTTGGTACATTCAAGAGTTTGAATTGCACGTAGTATATCAGCGTGTCTTTTCTCGAATACTCTGGCTATGTCCCTGCTGCTTACTACGGGTCTGTCGTTGCTGATGAAGATTCCCAGCGTCGCAGACGCGGCTTTGAGTTCTTTGCCATTGGTTATCTACTGCGCCGCTGTGCTTACGACACTTTGCTGCCTTCGCTTTACGACCGCAGTCAAGACGGGCAAAGCTGGGCGGTTCAGAGCGGTGAGAGTCTAAAAGAGTCCCCTATACTTTCCAACGACACACATTCATAGCAATTCAAAGCAATCAGTGGATTGCGGGGAATACCGATTTTCCTACGGTCTAAAAATCCGCTTTGTATTCTTCCGGTACGGGGTATTCTTCGCGCCCCCATTTTCTGCGGGAAGCGTTGAGTAAGGCCAACAGATTGGCTTCGTATTGCTGCGCCAGTGAGTTGTCGGCTAGGTAGTTGGCTCTTTTTGAAGCGAGCGACAAGGCGCGACGCACTTTTTTTAACGTCGCTGAGGTGTCGGCTAGTGGTGTTGCTATGGTTGTATCTCCCATTTCTTCCGTGCTGCCGGAGATGTCGTCGTCGGCGGCGTTATCTTCTATCGTGACGTGCCGCTGCCTTTTGGTATGCTGCCTGTTAATCTCGCGGGCGATGTCGGGGTACATTTTGCTGATGTAGGATATGATAGAGGTGTGTGTCATAAAGCCCAGCTCTTTTGCAATTCGTCTGTAGCTCTTCACATTCCCGTTTCCAATTTCGTGCTGTCCTGTTTCGATGTAACAGCGCAGCACTTTTTCCCTGTCGGCCTTTGTGTAGGAATATCCGTGGATTAGGTTCTTTTGTACAGAAAAGTAGCGTGCTTCGTCTATAGTCATATCGTGGTGAGGAACGGCGGCGATGAAGTGATTCCAATTTTCCAGTTCTTTTCTTGCTTGGTAGCGGTGAAAGCCGTCCAATAGGTATAGGTACAGCTCTCCCGTCGCGTCGTCTTTTACCGTTCCAACGTCAACAGGGGGCAGTTCTGTCTCGTTGATGTAGCACTCTTTATATTTGCGGACGACATCGACAGACAGTTCTGTTCTTGACTGAAATCTTACCGCGTCGGCGGTTATCTCGTCGAGACGATACAGGCGTATTTCTTCGCCTTTGTCCTCTAATATCTTATTGACCGTCGCAATGAATGCGCCGAGCAAGCTCGCTGTTTGTTGGGGCGATAGCTGCCACGGTTTGTTATTCGGCAAAAACTCCTGCGGGTAGTGTTCACGGATAAGGTCATACCAGACAGACATATAACAGCCCCCTTAGCTTCATGGCTGTATTATAGCGAGGATTGTAAAATTTTGACATTATCGGCAATGGCTGTGATTGTAAAAATTTTACAATCATGGGGGAAATAGCTTGGTTTAACAGTCGGATAATGGAAACAAATGGATAAAATACCAGTACCCCCCTGCCGGGGCTTCTTCAGTTTAGCCGTATTTTTAAGCGTTGTCAACTCAGTGTATAGACTTTAAAGAAAATTTTAGGTTGGTATTCACTGTTTGTCAGTTAAGGTTAGCCATACATTCGCCCCTTGAATTTGCGGGGAAGCTGTAAAAACCGGCTGATTTTTCAGCCGATTAAAAGGGGCGGCATAAAACGCAGCACATTAGCTTGTGTTACCGCGTTTCATGGTAGCCCCCTGCAATAAGGGAAAAATTTCCCCCGTTTAGTTCGACGGGGCAAAAATTCGGCGCATCCAAAATTGGATGCAGCAGAAATATCGAGCACGAAAGCGTGCGCGATAGGATTTTTCAGTTTACCAATAGGCCGCGGCCTGTGTGAATTATGGGGGAGCATTTTGTTACCCCATCGCCTTCACGACCACAGTCAATCAGCGCTGTTCAGCGCGGTCGTCAAGCAATCGCGGATATGAAGGCACGCAACAACTGTACCGCCGACGTTTTACGACCGTCCGCGATAGGATTTTTTCATGAAGTCGCGTGCTCTGACGTGGAAAGATTTCCCAGTCAATAAATAGGCCGCGGCCTGTGTCTATAGCGCGTTAATAATGCCGTCGTTACTCCTTCCGTTCCCTAGCAAACGGGTTCTCTTTCAAATGGTCAAAACTTATCCCGTAATCTATTTTATCCAGTACGTCGGCTTTTAATATCTTCGGGCTAAGCGCCTTCGCGTAATGGCCGTATGTTATCGGGTTGCCTTCCACTTTGTGTCCGACAACTCTTTCAAAGAGCGCGTCGGGTATTCTGTGCTGTACGCAGTAGTTTATGAAGGTGTGGCGGTAGGAATAGAATACTTTCGCGCCTTCTTTTGCGTCGCCCTGTATGCCGATAAATTCTTTCAGATGTCTGTTGTAGCTCTTTGAAAAATCATGACTGTATTTGCCTGTAGCCGCGTTCTTTTTCAGTTCTTCAAAGAGCCGCTGCTTTCCTGCGGCTTTTAGTTCCTGTACGTATTCCCATAGCCCCAGATTTAAGAGTGTGTCGTGGAGCGGGACGACGCGCCGCGAAGCTGCGTTCTTTATGCTCTTTGTCTTTATCTGGTTGCCTTCTTCATCTTCGGTTACTTCGCTTAGTTCAAAGCATTTCACGCCGTCTATTATTTTGAAGTCGGAAAGATAGAGCTGCGCCAGTTCTTCCAGCCTTGCGCCGCTGAATAACGCCATGAGCGGAAGCCAGAACTTCGCCCCGTCCTGCGGAAGTTTGCGGCCTAGCCCAGTCATGCCGCGCCCGCCTGTAACATACCAACGGTCATAGAATATTTTTTGAAGGTCGTCTGTGCTGAACACGGCTTTAGATTTCCGCGTGTCGGTTATTATGTCGCCTTTGGGGGCTGACATTACGACGCTTAGCCAGTCGGGAAGTTCGTACATCGTTTTTACCCAGCTAAGGAAGCCGTTTATCTGGTTTATGTAGTTGTTGACTGTCGTCAGGCTCATGCGGTCGGCTTCTGGAATGTCCAGCTCTTTTATTTCCGCGATAGTTAAATCTCTGTATTTCGGAGATTTATTTTTATTCTTCGGGAAATTTATCAATGCCGTTTCAACAGCTTTTAATTTGCTCGGCGTGATGTCGCAGAGTTTTATATCACCTAAAAGCTCTATGAATACGTTTACTTTGTCGGAGATGCTTTTTTCCGTGCTTGCTGTCCAATTTCCGTGTGCCTTCTTATCGTCTATGTATGCCTTGAATGCAGCGCTTATCAAGGTTTTCTGTGCTTTCACCGTGTTCGATTTTTGTACATTTCCGCTGTACAAATCAGATGTCGCGGCGGCTGTGTATGCGGTCGGGTAGATGCCGCGGTTGCGGTCTTTTATTACTTTGCATATTTCTATTTGTGCTTTTAACATCTCGCGGCACAACGTTCTGAACTCTAGGGAATCGTGGGCTGCGGTCAGTCCGTTTTCTTCTAAGATGTCCATAGCTCCGTTTTTGAATAGGCTGTAATTGTTTGTCCCCAGCGCTTCGCGTGCTTCGCTTTCAATGTAGTCGTTCGCGTCGAAGGTCTCTATTTCTTCGCCGTGCGGCTCTGACGGACGCGCCAACGCCCTTGACGCTTCGTCCTGTGATAGTATTTCTTCCGCCCATTTCTGTACTAGCTCCTGTATCTGCTCGCTTTTTAGCTCCGTCATTCTCCTGTCCCCTTTGCGTAAAGCTGAAAATATATCCCATACACGCGCCGATAAATATGCGGCGTGTCGCTTTGCTAGTTTCCTGTCCGGCGTTCTAAGCGATATGCGGAACTCTCGCCGCTGTATCGCGGAACGTAAATCTGCCGGTACTACCTGACGAAAGTATAATATCGTGCTGTTGCGGAAGATGTAAACGCCTTGTGATTGTCTGTTTGATGGCGGCATACAAAGTTATCCCCTTTTGTACACCTTGCTTGTAAGCGGCCTTCGGATAACAAAAAAGCCCTGCAAATCCAGTGATTGCAAGGCTTTATAATATTCTGGTGGAGATAAGGGGATTCGAACCCCTGACCTCTTGAATGCCATTCAAGCGCTCTCCCAACTGAGCTATACCCCCGAACAACAAGTGCGATTATACCGAGTAAGTGCGCAGGTGTCAAGATGGATTTTTCGTGCGGGGGGAGTTTAGCGCGGCTTCATAAAATCCACATACTTTTTTGATACAAATGGAGCCGCGAAGGATGCGCGTGCAAGTGGTAAAATATGCGGACGAAGGGCGGCCTGCGCCGCGCTTTGAAAATTTTTGAATAAATTACGGACGGAGCGTATGCCGGTAGAGTTATGACGAAGAAGGATATTTTGACAAGATTGATACGCGCCTGGCGCGCGGCCGTCGTTGCGGCGGTTTTTGTGTGCGCCGCGGCTTTTCCGATGGCGCGCGCAGAGGCGATGACGCAGGCGGATGTCGGGCCCGCCGTATCGGAGGCGCTCGGGCGCGAGACGCCGGAGAAATTTTTGACGGCGGTCGAGGGCGATATGACGCGGCGTGACGCGCTGCGGCTCGCCTTCGAGGCTATGGGCTGGAGGTTCGCGCTGGCTGCGGTCGATCAGATAGGCATCCTGCCGGAATGGCCCGAGGTCGAGGGCGTATCTTATATATCGGCGACTATGACGCCGAGGCCGCCGGAGGCGATGACTGCCTCTCTCGACGAGCCTCTGACGCCGGAGGATATGGTTGAATTTGAAAAATGGCTGCGCGAATGCCGCGAGTCGGTTTCATGGAAGGCCTCGTTCTCGTGGAACGGCACGACTCTGTTTATGATGAAGCGCGGCGTCGGGAACCCGAACGGCCCGGCGAACGGCGATTTGGAAAACGGCGAAAACGAGCCGCTCTTCGCCGCGGCGCTCGCCGTGGACATGCAGACCGTGCCGTGCCAGATAGCGACGGCGGAGATGATTGGTTCGAAGCGCGCGACTCTCGCGACTATAGCGGCGGAGAATTACGGCGTCATAGGCGGCATCAACGGCGGCTATTTTTCCGGCGCGAAGCCGATCGGCGTGCTGCGCCGCCAGGGGCGCACGGACAATCCGAAATTCTGGCCCCACCGCTCGGCCTTCGGCTGGAACGACAAGGGCGAGTCCATTTTCATAGACGGCAAGATCGTCAGCAACATTGGCTCTGCGCGCGAATACGACGAATATACGGAGCTTATGCAGGCGGGGCCGCTGCTCGTCAAAGACGGCGAGGCCGCGCCGAACACCGAGGATGTGGACCCGAACGTACTGAATAAGCGCCATCCGCGCACATTCGTCGGGACGGACGGCGCGCGCGTCGTCTGGGGAATCGTAGACGGACGCGACAATATGCACAGCGTCGGCATGACGATAGATGAGCTTCGCACGTTCTGCATAAAGGGGCTGGCCCTGACGGACGCGCTGAACCTCGACGGCGGCGGCTCGAGCTCTATATGGTGGCGCGGGATGACCTTCTCGCAGCCGAGCAACTCTAGCGACGCCGAGCGCCCGATCCCATACGCGGTGCTGATGTTCGAGCCGGGCGCGGGGGTGCGCCAGTAAAACGTTGCGCGGGAGCGCGCGCCGCTGTTAAACTATACCGGTGTCAGATCGATCCGCAAAAACTCAAAAGGCGAGAGGAAAAATAGAATGAACGAGAAAATTTACGCGCCGGACATGGATTCCGGCGAATGGAAAGAATACACGGAGAAAGAACTCGGCGAGCCGTCGTACCGCGCCGGGCAGATATGCCAGTGGATCTGGCAGAAGCGCGCCGACGACACAGAGGAGATGACGAACCTGTCGAAAGCTTTGCGCGAGAAGCTCGCAGAGAAGCTCGACTTCGCCTTCCCACAGCTCGTGCGCGAGCAGAAATCGTCTGACGGCACGAGAAAATTCCTCTGGAGGCTGCGCGACGGAGAGTCCGTCGAGTCCGTGCTGATGAAGCAGGGCGACAGGCTGACCGCCTGCATATCGACGCAGGTCGGCTGCCCGCTTCAATGCACCTTCTGCGCGACCGGGCTGTCCGGCTTCGTGCGCAACCTGAGCGCCGGCGAGATAGCCGGGCAGGTCGCGGCGATCGAGAAAAAAATCGGACGCGAGATAAACAACGTCGTCTACATGGGCATGGGCGAGCCGTTCCTCAACACGGAGGCCGTGCTGAAATCCATAAGGATGCTGAACGACCCGAAGATGCGCAATCTCGGCATACGCCACATAACGGTCTCGACCTCCGGCGTCATTCCGGGGATCCGCGCGCTGGCCGACTCCGGCCTCGGCGTGCGGCTGGCGGTCTCGCTCCACGCCGCGGACGGCGAACTGCGGGGAATGCTGATGCCAGTCAACCACAGCTATCCCGTCGAAGAGCTGCGCGAGGCTCTCGTTGAGTATCAGGAAACGACCGGCGACCGCATAACGATAGAATACGCGCTCTTCGGCGGAGTCAACGACAGCGTCGAGCGCGCGAGAGAGCTAGTGCGGTATCTGCGCGGAATACACGTCTACGTCAACCTCATCCCATTCAACGCCGTAGACGGGCGCTACGCGAAGCCGGAGGCCGAAGACGTGCTGCGCTTCAAAAGCGTGCTCCAGACGGCTGGCTTCGAATGCGAGATACGCGCCGAACAGGGCGCGGACATAGACGCGGCCTGCGGCCAGCTCCGCAGAAAAGAAGAAGGCGGAGCGGACGCGCCGCTCGAACGCGGCTCATTCTCCGCGCCGAGAAACATCATGGCGGAGGAACGCGCCGCCGCGAGAAGCTCGAAAACCGCTGCGAAGCCGAAACGCCGCCAATTTCCCCAAAAAGAAGAAAAACGCGGAAGCTCCGACAGCCGCGGAGAAGAGGGGACTGGACGCGGACGTTTCGGCGCCGGCAAAAACGGGGCCGAACGGCGTTCATACGGAGCGGGCGATGACAAAAGCCGCGGATTCTCAAAAAACGGCGGAGAACGCGAAACATTCAAACGCCGCCGCGAAAACGCCGAGCCTCAGGAACGTTACCGCAGCGGTAAAATGAAAGAAGCGCGCCCGACCTACAGAGGCGGCGGCGAGGAAAGAACCCTCGACGGCGGCGGCGCGCGCGGGGAGAGAAAATTCCGCGAGGCCGGGGCGAAGAGTCCGGCTCGCACGAAAAGAGCGCCGGCCCCGCAGGACGGCCCGTTCGCGAAATTTTACAGGAACTCGGCGAAGCCGAAGCGCGGCGCGAAAAACGCTAAAAAATCATAAGAAGGGGAAATAAATGAACTTTACGTTCTTCCTGGTCCTGTTTTTTATAATAGGCACGCTCTTCTTCGGCATCGCCTTTCCGTTCATAATAATGTTCGCGGGCGTGATGCTCGTCGGCTTCGCAGTACTCGCGCTGCTGCGCCTCATGCGCGGAGGTTCCGGCTTCACGGTCTACACTTCGCGCGGAGCCGGCAGGCGCGCGGAAGAGCCGGAGGAACCGTCCCGCAGAAGAATATTCGCAAGCGATGAACCGGGCCGCGCGCGCGAAAACCGCGCGCCGCGTGGAGACTACATAAACGTAGCCGCCGACGACGAAGAGATGGCCGAAGCCGTAGAAGTGATAGAACTTCCAGCCACGGCCCTGCGCAAAGACGACGGGGAAGAGACGGAATAAAAAGCGCGCGGAGTTAAACGGCGCAATCTATGCCGCCCGGCGAGTATCCCGCGCGGCATACTCGGCGAAGGCTTAGTCGCGGCCTACTGCGGCTGCCGCCGCGTCCCCATGCCGCTAGCTCACGCCCGCCTGCCGGTAAGCTGGCGGCACGTAACCGCGGATACGACGCCCTCCCCACGAGGTCTCTTGTGGGAAGCGTCACTGTGATGGTGCGGCTCTCTCGCCGTGACCGACGATTGGCAAATCTGTAATTTGCTTAGCAATATCTTCCGGCGAATAGAACTTATGCGCTTATGCGACGCGTAAAAATATTCGTTATCGTTCCTGTGTGATCTTTCCGCCTTCCCGTTATGACGCGGCGTATACGGCTTTATCAGCTTATGCCTTATCACGCACTGCTCCAAATGATTTTCAAAGAGCGTAGGTTTGTCTTTGTCAGAGGTAAACCGGTTCGTAAATTCCGTCCTGTTGTCGCTATGGACACATTTCACACGAAATTTGAAGAACCTCAGCATATGCGTCAGGAATGCTGCCGAGCTGTACGTGCTGTATTCTTCAGCTTCGACATAGCGGAAACGGCTATACTCGTCTATCGCAGTATATTGATAGAACTGTTTCCCCTCCGCTTCTCCGACGAGGCACGACTTCGGCACGAACTTAACGTCCACCTGTACGCGCTGCCCTGGATACTGCATTCGCTCGTTGGGCTTGGAAACGCATTTAGGGTTAGGCAGAGTGATGCGTACGGCTCCGATACGCTTCATCACCCTATAGAGAGCTGAAATGCTTCTGGAGTATCCTCTTTTCCTCAGTTTAACCAAAAGTACTACAAGCCTTGTGTTCTTGTTATGCCTCAGCATATTCCGTATAAGCAGGAGCTCCGCCGGAGAATGTTCATTCGGATGATGGCGTGGACGCCTCGACTTGTCACGAAAGGATTCGAGAGAACCATCGTAACGCTTCATCCACCTGTAAACATACTGCCTGTTCGTGGCATACCGTGCGGTGGCTTTAGTAACGCCGTACTTTATCGCGTACTTGATAAGAGATTGCCTGTAACGTTTCTTTTGTGATATTTTACTCATGCGGGAAACCGTCCACCTGTCAGTGGATTTGTGGTGAAATTACTTTACAGCATGGACAGGCTTCCCGCTTTTGTTTTGTGTTTTCTTGCGTATTCACATTAACTCATATCTTACATATATTGAGTCTTATATACCTCTGCTCTCTGTTGCATAGGTATGGTAAATCTACAGGCTTTATATCTCGTATGAATCTCGAACATATTGACAATGATGGCTTCTATTCTGTCTATTATGGCATTATCAATACTGCCTTCATTAAAGACAAATGCCGCTTCATCAACATATTGCTG
This sequence comes from Cloacibacillus sp. An23, assembly GCF_002159945.1. NCBI lineage: Bacteria > Thermotogati > Synergistota > Synergistia > Synergistales > Synergistaceae > Cloacibacillus > Cloacibacillus sp. An23. Next base: position 143,367 of record NZ_NFJQ01000006.1, read on the forward strand.
CAAATGCTTCCAAGAAACAGAACTATAATTCCCCTGATTCGGGATTTTAAATTACTTCCAAAAGCCCTCAATCGTGTTGGTATGAACGTCACCGTCAACATATTAACCCGTATTATGATTGACTTTCCCGTGTTCATAACCAAAATCTTTAAACTTGTCATAAGCCGTAAACTCATATGTGTAAATAATAGAATCGGCCAAGACAAGCTAACTAAAAATACCTAACAAAGTTTCAAACTTTGTATTGTCAATAACTTTAGTACCGACATACCCGCTTCTTGCAATCATGCAAAATACGGCTGTTTTACCAGCCGCACCACGCTTTGTATGAGCCTTACTTATGATATTGGTGGAGCACAAACAGTTAGAAGTTCTATTATTTGATGCAATGGATTTGAAAACGTAAAAGGTTTAGCAGCATCGTAATAAATGCTGTCGCCTGGATGAAGATCATATGTAGCCCCTTCGTACTGGAAACGTAGTTGGCCTTTCACAACTATCATAAATTCTTCTCCATCGTGAGAAGAAAAGAAATATTCTGTATTCGGAAGAATTGTTATATAAGTGGCCTGCATTTTTTTCCCGTTTGCACCTCCTTGTAGTGGCTCGTATATCAAAGTTTTATTATCAGACCATAGACGCTTTCGTTCAGCTTTACGTACCACAACATCTTGACTAAGTTCTGTCTCAAAAAAATATACGATTGGTACCCCATAAAACTGAGCTAACCTTCGTAAGGTTGAGATTGTCGGTTCAACTTTTCCAGTTTCTAGCTGGCTTAAATAACTAGCTGATAAGCCAACGCCGCTGCTTACATCTTTGAGATATAGCTTTTTTCGTTTCCGTAAATTTTTTAGTTTTTCATGCAATAATTCGTGACTCAATATAAACACTCCAATGTTCATAACATCTATAATTTTAATATAATTCTAAACAAAAATTTTTAACATTTTTGCTTACATCATACTTTGTCTATGATATATTATTTCGTCATATTTATGCAAACAAAAAATGTTATAGTAATTTAACTACATATCATATACATATATACTATAATGTATCCACGACAAGATATTCTAAAGGCCTAAGAGAACGCGCTATAAAATATCTTTTATCCGGGCACTCCTACAGAGAAACGGCTAAAACATTCAACGTCGGTACGCCTGCACTCGGACAATGGAAGAAAATGCTGGAAGAACAGGGAGATTTTCAAGATAAGCCTTGCAGAAAGTATTTCAGAAAAATAGAGCCTAAAAACTGGAAGAATATCTCCGAGAGCATCCCGACTCCTATCTTCGAGAAATAGCTGGAGTATTCGGCTGCTCCATCGCCGCAGTCTCCAAAACTCTGAAATCTATGGGGTACACCAAGAAAAAAGAACGTCACATACAAAGAGCAGGATGTCCAAAAAGTAATCGAGTATCTGCAAAAGATAAGGATATACGGCCGGAAACAGTCGCTTATATAGATGAGACTGGGATAGACAGAGCTATATCTACAGAGAGCGCGCCTGGTCGAAAAGAGGAGTCGGGATTCCAGGCCGTATAAGCGGTAAGACGTATAAAAGGGTAGGCCTGGCCGCAGCATTGTACCGAGGCCAGCTGACAGAGCCTATGCAGTACGAAGGCACGATTGACGGAGAACTATTTGAAGAATGGCGAAGAAAGTTTTTATGTCCAGCCTTGGAATATGGGAGTACGCAGATAATGGACAACGTATCATTCCACAGTAAGAAAAAAGTTAAGGATATAGCAAGCAGTTTTGGACATAGGGTAATATTCTTCCCGCCGTACTCGCCTGAGCTTACCCATATAGAGCGTTGCTGGGCCGCATTAAAAAAGACTCTGAAAGGCGTTATTGATTCTGTTGCATCCATTGATGACGCTTTGCGTATATGTTTACAAAGAAAATGACTATATAACAGATTTTGAAAAAATCGACTAAAGGATGTTTTTTACTGCAGAATCTACGCTGTCAAGAAGTCTATGGTTTTGCTAAACGCCCTATTGATAGTTATGCTTGTTTATATTATCAAATTAATGGGTTAGAGATGGGAATATAATTTGACATTATCAAATTTATATGATTAAATTACATCATTGAGAAACATATAATTTTTAGGTGCCTTTTTAACAAATTCAATATTAATACTTGGGGGGGAGCTATTCTGAATAGATCTCTAGGTAATGGTTTTGCTAAAATAGGTTATGCGTCCGAAATTTCGCAGGTTGAACTGGGAACACATGATATTACGCTTGTTGAATTCATAGCGATAGTACGTTATAACAGTAAAGTCGTGTTAACTCCAGAGTATGTTGAACGAGTAAAAAAATCTAGAACCCTAGTTGAAAAGTTCCTTAATGAGAACAGGGCTATCTATGGATTGACAACAGGTTTTGGCGATAACGTAAGGAAGGTTATTCCCCAAAGTGAAGCAGAAAGGCTTCAGCGCAATATTATACGTTCACATGCTGTAAGCGTAGGAGAACCTCTATCAGAAGAAGGAGTACGTGCTCTGTGGTTGATGCAATTACTAAGCTTAGGGCGCGGATATTCTGGTATTAGACCTGATGTTTTGACTCTCATTGCAGAATGTCTTAACAGAAAAGTGTATCCATATGCGCCTTCAGAAGGAAGCATACAAAATCTTCCAGTTGAAGGTTATGTAAACTTAGTCCTTATGGGGGAAGGGCAAGCTTGGCTAGGCAATCAGCTTGTGACTGGACATGAAGCACTAAAATCAGTTGGATTAGATCCGCTATCTCCAGCCTGCAAAGAAGGGTTATGCCTCACTAATGGCATTAACGGGGCAGAGGGACTTGCTCTTATTGCACTACATGACTCTATTTTGGCGGCTCAGACAGCTGATATTTCAGGTGCTATGGCTTTCGAGGTACTGCGAGGTACATTGTTGGGATGCGATTATAGGCTTCATTCGCTTAAAGAGCATCCTGAACAGGCTGGATGCGCTGCGAATATCAGATTGATATTGAGTGACAGTGAAATAGCCGCTAATTCAATGTATCACAGAGTGCAAGATCCGTACGTTATACGCTGTATTCCTCATGTTCATGGGGCAGCAAAACGCTTCATGAAGGATGTCTCAATTAGTCTTATTAGAGAAATGCTATCTTGTAATGATAACCCCATAGTGTGGCCAGATGGCAACGGAGAAGGTTTGATGGGGTCAAATTTCGACGGAACTTACGTTGGAGCCGGTTCTGATATTCTTTGCATGGCGTGCGCAAATATTGCCAAAATCTCTGAGAGACGTACAGATAAGCTTACTAATCAGAGTTTAAGCGGAGGTTATCCTGCGTTTTTAGCTGATAAACCTGGGGTGGACAATGGATATATGATAGCCCAGTATACCGCATCTGCGCTTGTCAATGAAATTAGAGGACTCTGCATTCCCGCCACATCAGACAGCGTTCCAGTCAGTGCGAACTGGGAAGATCCTATTAGCATGGCTTGGTGGGCTGCAATGAAAGCAGTACACGTTGCTTGTAAGCTACAATATGTAATCGCCATAGAATTAATGACTATGTCACGAGCTTTTGATCTAACTCGTGTAGAATACGGACACTTTTCAAGTGCTACACAATCGGTACATGACAAGATACGGGAAGTTGTGCCTTATATAAAAGGCGACAGGTATTTGGGGCCTGATATAGAAGCCATTTATTCCATGGTAAAAAATGGTGATATTGTAAAAAATGTTCAGGCCCGTATCGGTACTACACTGGCATTTTAATGCATGAGAAAGGAAAATATCATGGATCGAGTGGCAAAACTAGATATAGTAAAACTTAGTAAATGCATTACAATTCAAAATGTTTGTATCGGTCCAGGCCCACTTCCCTTAGAAGAATTTATTGCCGTGGTACGATATGGAGCAAAGGTTAAGTTTTCGGACGAGTATAGGCAAAGGGTCGTCAGATCCCGCATTCTCGTAGAAAAAATCCTTGACGAAAATAGGGTTGTGTATGGTCTTACTACTGGTTTTGGCGATAATGTCAGGACAATTATCCCACAGGAAGAGGCAATCGAACTACAATACAATATATTGCGCTCTCATGCCGTATCTGTAGGAGAGCCACTGCCTGAGGACGAAGTACGGGCTATATGGCTTATGCAATTATTAAGTTTGGGCAGAGGGTATTCCGGTATTAGAATGGAAATGCTGGATTTGATAGCTCAATGCTTGAACAGTGGGATTTATCCATTTGTACCCAGATTCGGATCAGTTCAAGCTCTTGTTCTAGAAGCAAATGTAAATCTTGTCCTCATAGGTGAAGGACAGGCTTGGTACAAAGGTGAGCTGCTTACCGGCGCAGAAGCATTGCAAAAGGCCGGATTAAGCCCATTGGCTCCAGCTTGTAAAGAGGGGCTATGTTTAACAAATGGCGCAAACTCTGCCACGGGGCTTGCTGCACTGGCACTATATGACTCCCTTATAGCTGTACAGACAGCGGACGTCTCTGCGGCAATGTCATATGAAGCACTAAAGGGGAATATTCTAGCTTGCGATCCTCGGTTGCATTCAGTGAAAGAGCATCCTAATCAAATTACCTGTGCTGAGAATATAAGGATTCTTTTACACGATAGTTCTATAATGGAAAACAACAAAGGTCAAAGTGTACAAGATCCTTTAGCGCTTCGGTCAGTGCCCCAAATGCATGGTGCAGTAAAGCGATATTTAGCAGACGCAGGGACAGATATTTTAGAAGAAATGGCATCGTGCAGCGATAATCCTGTTTTATGGCCTGATGGAGACGATGGCGTAGCTCTGATGGGAGCAAATTTTGATAGTACGTTTTCCAGCGGAGCTGCTGACATTATCTCTATAGCGGATTCTAATTTAGCGAAGCTTCTAGAGCGCAGAATAGACAAGCTTACAAACAGAAATTTCAGTGGCTACCCGGCATTTCTAGCAGCAAAGCCGGGTGTAGACAACGGTTACATGATACTACAATACACAGCTGCTGGGCTTGTCAATGAGATTCGAGGATTGGCGCTTCCTGCGACGGCTGATAGCATTCCGACGTGTGCGAACTGGGAAGATCCTGTAAGTATGGGACTGCTTGCTTCTCAGAAAGCTCTTGATATTGCACAAAAACTACAATACATCGTCGCCATAGAGCTCATGGTCACTTCCCGTGCTTTTGACTTGTTTACTGAAGGCGTAGGTTGCTTCGCGTCTGCGACGCAAGCTGTACGCGACAAGATTCGTACGATAGTACCACCAATGACGGGGGACAGACATCTTAGTCCTGAGGTAGAAAAAGTCAAGAAAATAGTCTCGGAAGGTGAAATTATCCGCGTTGCTGAAACATATGTCGGAAATCTTGGCTATTAATTTTTAAATTTAGCAGAAGGAGGATCTGTATGGACGAAATATATATGCTTACTCCAGAGAAGATCGGAAGAGCTAATAATATATATACAGTAATATTAGACAAGGCACCAATCAGTATTGAAGAGTTCGTAGCCGTCGCGCGTTATCACGCAATCGTTGAGTTTTCACAAGAATATATTGATAGAGTCATTGCATCGAGAAACCTTGCTGCTAGATTTTTGGATGAAAATAGAAAGATATACGGCTTAACAACTGGATTTGGCGAGAATGTAAACAGAATTATTCCCCAAGATGAAGCTGTGGAGCTGCAAATCAATATAATTAGATCTCATGCAACCTCAGTAGGGAAGCCTTTAAAGGAAGAAGCTGTGCGAGCCGTGTGGCTTATGCAGCTCCTTAGTTTAGGCAAGGGATTTTCTGGAATTCGTATTGAGACACTTTTCCTGATAGCTAACGCTCTTAATGTAGGACTTACTCCTTATGTTCCAGGAGAAGGCTCTGTACAGTATTTGGCTATTGAGGCGCAAATGAACCTTGTCCTGATGGGAGAAGGAAAGGCATGGTACAAAGGACGCCTTTTAGCTGCTAATGAAGCTTTATATGAAGCAGGACTTAAGCCTTTTGTCCCTGCCTGTAAGGAAGGGCTGTGTCTGACCAACGGAGCTAACTCAGCAACTGCGCTCGCTGCATTAGCCCTATATGACTGTGCCGTTGCAGTTCAGACTTCCGATATTGCAGCCGCAATGTCATACGAAGCACTTAAAGGAAATATTCTAGCTTGTGACCCTAGAGTACAGTCGCTAAAGGAGCATCCGCATCAGGCTGCGTGTGCCAGAAACATAGTCCGCCTGCTTAGCGACAGCGGGATCGCGTCTAAATATAAGGGCGCGCGTGTGCAGGATCCACTAGCATTGAGATCCATTCCGCAGATGCACGGCGCGATAAAATGTATGATTCAAGATTGCGCCAAGGACATTCTGGAAGAGATGGACTCGTGCAGCGATAATCCAATTCTTTGGAATGCACCTAACGAAGAATGCGGTTTGATGGGAGCAAATTTTGACGGTACCTACGCAAGCGGAGCAGCAGATATTTTGTGTATAGCATCAGCAAATTTAGGCAAGCTTTTGGAACGTCGCATAGATAAACTCACAAATCGCCATTTTAGTGGATATCCAGCATTTCTGGCAGAAAATCCGGGGGTAGATAACGGATATATGATAGTCCAATATACTGCGGCAGGCTTACTAAACGAAATCCGAGGCTTGTCTTTACCTTCAACGGCGGACAGTATTCCGACATGCGGTAACTGGGAAGATCCAGTAAGTATGGGGTGGTGGGCCTCTCGCAAAGCATGGTATGTTGGGAAGAAAATACAGTACATAGCTGCAATAGAAATTATGACATTGTGTAGAGCTTTTGACTTAGAAAAAGAGGATGCATGTTTCTCTTCAGCGACAAGCGCAGTACATGACAAAGTACGTTCTGTTGTACCGCCAATCACTGAAGATCGTCACTTTGGGCCGGATATAGAAAAAGTATTCAGCTTAGTGCGAAGTGGAGAAGTTATAAAAACGGCTGAAGAAATTACCGGGACTCTCGAATTTTAGCACACAGCTAGGAAGGGGTTTAGAATGGAGCATACATTGACCAATATTCCTAAAGTCGGATGGGCAGACACGATACAGAGTGTTACTTTAGGAACGAAGTCGTTGTCACTGGAAGAATTTGTGGCGGTGGCTAGATACAACGCTAAATTAACGCTTTCTCAAGAGTATTTGGAAAGAGTCTTCCAGTCTAGAGCGTTAGTTGAAAAATTCCTCGACGAGAATAGAGCTATTTACGGGCTTACGACAGGGTTTGGAGATAATGTCAGAACTGTAATACCACAAGAGGAAGCGGTGCATCTGCAGATCAATATTTTGCGATCTCACGCTGCTTCTGTGGGCAAGCCCATGTCACCGGAGTGCGTAAGGGCTACTTGGCTCATGCAGTTGTTGAGTTTAGGTCGCGGGGTCTCGGGAATACGTCCGCAGATGCTTTCTCTTATTGTGTCGTGTCTTAATGCAAACATAATTCCCTATGCGCCAGGTGAAGGTTCAATTCAGTCTCTCTCTGTAGAGGCAAATATAAATCTTGTCCTCATAGGGGAGGGACAGGCATGGTATAACGGAGAACTGCTTCCTGGGGCTGCAGCATTAAACAAAGCAGGGTTAAAACCATTGGCCCCAGCTTGTAAAGAAGGGCTATGCCTGACAAATGGGATTAACGGCGCTACTGGTATCACTTTGATAGCGCTATATGACAGTATGGTTGGAGCTCAGACAGCCGATATCGCAGCTGCTATGGCTTACGAAGCTCTACGCGGTACGATAAAAGGATGCGACGCAAGGTTGCACGCGCTTAAACACCATTCAGAGCAGCAAGGCAGTGCAGAGAACATAAGAAACATTTTGGCCGACAGCAGAATTATGGCTAAGTATATGGATTCAAGAGTGCAGGATCCATATATACTACGATCAATACCCCAAGTACATGGAGCTGCAAAGCGTTTTTTAAAAGATGCAGCTACGTCCTTGATTCGTGAAATGGCATCGTGTAACGATAACCCCATAGTTTGGCCAAATGGTAACGGAGATGGAGAAGGTCTAATGGGGGCAAATTTTGATGGAACTTATGTAGGTGCTTATGCCGACACTATCTGTATAGCCGACGCTAACCTAGGTAAGTTCTCAGAGCGAAGGACGGACCGCCTTACCAATAGACATTTCAGTGGAGGGTATCCTCCATTTTTAGCGGACAATCCTGGAGTGAACAACTGCTACATGATTGTCCAATATACCGCGGCAGGTCTGGTAAGCGAAATAAGAAATCTCTGCATCCCAGCTACCGGTGACAGCATACCTGTTAGCGCAAACTGGGAAGACCCTATACCTATGGCATGGTGGGCAGCTATTAAGTCTAAAGCTGTGTCGGAAAAATTGGAATACTTAATTGCAATTGAAATTATGGTGCATACTAGGGCATTCGATTTGACTGACACTAAAGTACACGGGACTTTTGCAAGTGCCACTATAGACGTACATGATCTAGTAAGATCAAAAGTGCCATATATAACTGGCGACAGGTATTTTGGCTCAGACATAGAAACGACCTATCAGATGGTAAAAAGCGGAGAAGTCCTCAAAACAGTAGAAAAACGTGTAGGTAAACTTATATTTTAGTCTTTCAAAATATCACAATAATATAGAGAGGTGTCCTTTATGAAACGTGAACGTTTGTATTTTTATTTGATGGCTATAGTTTGTACAATTATTTGTATCGAGACTGCCGAAGCTAAGCCCATGACGCTGAAGTTTGCAGGAATTAATCCAATCGAGCATTCTTCTACAGTTGAGATGAAAAAACTTGCACAAAATGTTGAGGCAGCAACGAATGGTGAAGTAAAAGTAAGGGTGTTCCCTGCTGGTCAGTTGGGCGACTATAGCCTTGTCTATGAAGAAATTACCAAAGGAACTATAGATATGGCTCTCATCCCGATTCCGACAGAATATGAATCTAGGCACCAGATAACAATGGTACCAGGACTTGTCAGAAATTATGATGAGATAGGTGAGGTTTTCGCGAGGGATGGCTGGCTCTACAATGTGGTAAAAGATCTTCACGAAGGGCTTGACGTTGTATTTCTAGGCTTCCAAATAGAAGGTTTTGGCGGAATAGGATCATCTAAAGAAATAAGTGATCCGCTAAATCCCGACACCCCGAAAAATATGCTTTGCCGTATTTCGACAATGGAACTAGACAAAATGGTTATGGATGCTCTGGGTTATCCCACGGTTACAATACCTTATTCAGACCTCTACACCGCGCTTCAGACCGGCGTAGCTGAAGGTTGGTACGGCGGTGCGGCAATTCACACATATCAGAGTTTCAGAGATGTTCTTGACTATTGGTATAATTTTAACTTGTTCCTTGAAACCTACCAGTTCGTTGTCTCAAAGCAAAGTTGGGACAAGATGACACCTGAACAGCAGAGAATAATCGCGACTGAAGCCGAGGCACTTTGCGTCAACAGCATAGACATAGCGAAAAGCGAAGAAAAAGACTGCCTTGAAAAGATGAAAGAGGCGGGGATGAATGTTTATATTTATAGTTCCGATGAACTAGAACCTATCAATCATCAGATAAGAACGAAGGTATGGCCGCAGCTCGACCAACTGCTTGGAAAGGAACTTACGGACAGTCTGATGAAAGAATTTTTGACCGATAAGTAAAGGATAGAGAGAAGGAGCGGGAGAAAATTCTTCCGCTCTAATCCTTAGAAAGGAAGGAAAAACATTGTTTCTAAAAAAGCAGAGAAATTTCTTAGTTACTTTTGAAGAAGCTATTCTTGTGATTCTCGGATTAGCAGTTCCTCTTATGGTTGCGCTCGGTGTATTCTTCCGCTATATCCTAAAAACAGATCTATTCGGTATCGAAGAAATTGAAATCTTTTGCGCTATGATCCTCTATTTTATCGGCGCTGCTTACGCAAGCTATAAAAAACAGCAGATAACGGCGGATTTGACCCAGTCAATGATAAAAAGTTTTAAGATACGCAAATTCTTTGCTATTGTTTCAACCTTCTTAGCCTTAGTTGCAGTAGGAGCATTTACATACTGGACTATAGATCTAGTTCAATATGCTGGACTTAGAAATCCTAAAACATCAGTTTGGAAAATACCGTTGGTTTGGGAGTATATCATGATTTTTTGGGGATTTTTTGTAATGACATTATGTGCGGCTAGAGACTTTTACAACGCTCTCACAAGAAAGCCTGAAGCGTCTGTGGATTCCGAAAAGTAATTAAGGAAGGAGAATGGTGTAATGGTTGTATCTGGTCTTTTATTCCTACTTATAGGTCTAGTAATTGGCATTCCAGTCCCTTTTGCGTTTTTTCTAACTGCGATGTATTTTCTGCTCACCGGGGATTACGCGACGACTTTTATGGTGCCTTACGCCGTAAGAAATCTTAGTAATACTGTTATATTTTCAATTCCTTTGTTTATCCTAGCCGGTAAACTTATGGAACGCGGTAATATCGCTGATAAACTGATCGGATTAGTTGAAGAAACTGTAGGTAGATTAAAAGGTGGACTTGGAATAGTAGCTACTGTTTCATGTGCAGTTTTTGGTTCGGTTACCGGTAGTGCCGCTGCAACGCTTACGTGCATAGGTTCTATAATGATTCCAAGGATGGAGAAAGCAGGCTATCCTAGAGGTCATTCTACAGCTCTATTAGCTAACTCTGCTGTGTTGGGTATGCTGATTCCACCAAGCGGTATTATGATACTTTATTCTTGGGTCGGCGGACAGTCTGTTTTGGCAAGCTTTCTTGCAACAGTGTTGCCTGGTATTGCCCTGACAATTTTATTCTCCATCATAAATTGCGTTTTATTGCGGAATAATGCGAATATTATAATTCCAGCTATATCACAGGAAGAAAAGACATTCCAGCATAAATGTATGCGTATTAAAAAAGCATCTCCGGCCTTGATGATGCCAGTAATAATATTAGGCGGCATATATAGTGGCATAATGACTCCAACTGAAGCAGCTGCCGTAGCCGTAATATATGCCATTCCTGTTGGAATGTTTATATATAAAGGACTTACAGTAAAAGGACTCAAAGAAACGCTCATAGATTCCGGCATGGCAACTGGGACTATTATGATTATGATGTTCGGATGTTCAGTTTTGGCTAGAATGTTTGTCGAAGAAGATCTTCCTGGTGCGATACTAAAACTACTGTATTCTATCTCGACAGATCAGAAAATGATTCTCCTTATGTTAAACATATTCATGATTATACTAGGCATGCTTGTAGACGATACAAGCGCAGTGCTTCTCGCTACTCCTATTATGATTCCAATAATACAAGAAATAGGTGTTAGCCCAGTACATTTCGCAGCAATAGTAGCCGTTAATTCTGGAATGGGCAACATAACTCCTCCGTGTGCTCCACTTTTGTATCTATCCGGAGCCATTGCAAAATGTCCAATAAATGAAACGCTTCGCGTCACTGGATGGTTAATATTACTTGGATGGCTCCCCATCCTTATTTTAACGACATACGTTCCTGAATTTTCAATGTGGTTACCACGTCTGGTTCTTGGGATAAAATAATGTAGGTTTGTCAAACATCTGTTACATCGAGCCTAAAGAGTGAGTTATGACTTCCCGAGGAGACTTCCTGCTAAGGGGTCTCATAGGGAAGTTATTGTATCTGTGGTTATGCACGGCCAGCTGCTTTGCAAAATCTTCCAGAGAATAGAATTGATGCGACGCATAAAAATATTCGTTATCCTTCCGGTGTGATCTTTCCGCCTTCCCGTTATGACGCAGCGTTTACGGCTTTATCAGCTTATGCTTTATCGCGCACCGCTCCAAATGACTTTCAAAGAGCGTAGGTCTGTCTTTGTCAGAGGTAAACCGGTTCGTAAATTCCGTCTCGTTGTCGCTAAGGACGCATTCCACACGAAATTTGAAGAACCTCAGCATATGTTTCAGGAATATTGCCTGTTTGTTTCGTATTTTGTTGCAGCTTGGGTAACGCCGTACTTCATTGCGTATCTAATAAGCGATTGTGTGTAACGTTCCTTTTGTGATATCTTACTCATGCTGGAATCGTCCTCCTAGTGGATTTGCGGTGAAATTACTTTACGGCATGGACGTGTTTCCCGCTTCTTCATCCGGTTCTCTGTCACATATGTACGGTAAACATACGATGCCATACTGAATAGTCCGGCGGCCGACCTTGACAAGGTGTATTACGCGTGCGCTGCAAGCAGTGGCGCAAAAGTTCCGTCAGAGCTGTTTAACGCTTTACCAGCTAAGGACTTTGCGTAAATTGCGAGAGCAGTGTAGAGTTTTTGCTCGTAATATAGGAGAACAGCCGGCACAAATTATCCGTGAGGTATGCTGCAGTCTGAACTTGGCTACGCATACCCCCTATTTCTTTCTGGCTGGAATTGAGTACAGCAAAAATAAAAAAGTGGATGCGGGCAATATCAAAAGCACGGAAATATCAATCGGCGTGCCCGTGCTATAATTAAACTGACGATTTTCTGGGATGTGTATAAAAGCATGGAAACAAGTTTTAGATCCTATGACAAGCAAAATGATACTGAAACGGAACAAAAATGCTTTGACCTCCACCCAAGAGTAAAAAGCCCTGGGAAAATATATTCTATTGTTTTGGGGATATACCTGGCTGCTTTTTTTATAGGTCTATGGTTTGCATATGATCTAGCGGGAGGTATTGGGGTATTGATGTATCTGGTCCTCGTCGTGGGCGTTGGGAGCGGATTATATGAAGCGTCTATACTTCTCTTTCCAGAAACGTAGTCTGTATTAGTTTGTATATTAAGAAAAGCCGCCTTTTTTGAGGCGGCTTTTTCCCTGCCCTCAATGGGGTGAAACAGTGGCATCTAAAGAACTTCAATTAGCTATCGCCATCGGCGGTTCTCTTAATGCAAATTTAGACAAAAGCATTAAGCGGGCGAGCGAAACGCTTAATTCACTTTCCGTTGCAGGAACTGAGACGCAGAAAAAGTTAAGCGCTCTCGGGAAAATAGACGCGAACCTACATTGTTAAAATAAAACTGTCCGTACCCCTTGACAATCCGGCACGGGGCGTAATATCATTTAAAAATGCAGTCTTGATATTTGTGTGTCGAGACTTTTAAAAGTAAATAGCGTGAAACGCGATGACGGAGTTACGGCCGTCGCAGATAGGTTTACAGAGAGCCGGCGCGCAGGTGAAAGCCGGAACCGAAGGGCGGCGGAGCGGTCTCGCTCCCGAGCGGAGTTCCCTAAGGCGGCGCGCCGCTTTTAAGGAGCTACGGGTGGCCGCGTCAGAGGCCCTAATGAGCGGCCGCGGGAACGTGGCAATCAGGGTGGTACCGCGGAGTGTGAATTTTTCGCCCCTGAGGCATGTGTATGCCTCGGGGGCTTTTTTTATAGCCGTTCGGGGCGGGATTTCGGAAGACGAAAAAGGAGAGGTTTGAGATGAAACAGATCAGATTCACGGACATTACGCTGCGCGAGGCTTCGCGCTGCGGAGAAGGGGCCCTTTCGTTCAAGGAGATAATCGAGGAGGCGAAGATTCTCGACAGGCTTAATCTCGACGTTATCAGCCTCGCGCCGATAGAGAACGAAAAAATAGACTCGCTGCTCGTGCGCACCGTCGCCGCGGCGGTCAAGAAGAGCGCGCTTTCGATTCCCGTCGGTTTCGAGGAGGGCGGCGTCGAGACTGCGTGGAACGCCGTGGCCGAGGCGGCGCATCCGAGGCTTTACGTAGAAGCCCCGACCTCCACCGTGCAGATGGAGTTCGTATGCAACAAGAAGCCGGACGGAATTATCAAGATGATAGAAACGCTTGTCGCGAAGAGCCGCGCTCTCTGCCCGGACGTCGAGTTTGCGGCGGTGGACGCGACGCGCAGCGAGCCGGAGTTCCTTTACCGCGCGCTGCGCACGGCGATAGCCGCCGGCGCCACGACCGTGACGGTATGCGATTCGGCGGGCATGATGATGCCGTACGAGTTCAGCAATTTCGTGAAAGAGCTTTACGCGAATGTGCCGGAGCTTGAGAACGTGACGCTCGGCGTTAAATGCTCGGACGAGTTGTCGATGGCGGCGGCCTGCGCAGTTTCCGCCGTCCGCGCCGGAGCCTCCGAGGTGGACGTGACGGTTGGCGGCGGCTGCGCGCCGGAGCTGGAGGCCGCTGCGCAGGTCATCCGTATGCGCGGCGACGACTACGACTATTCGTGCGGCCTGAAGTACACGGAGCTGCACCGCTCAGTCGCGCAGATGAACTGGATTACGCGCAGGGAGCGCAGCAAGACGAGCGCCTTCGAGACGGGCATGGCGATCTCCGACGGCTCCGACGTGCGCCTCGACGCGAACGACGACATCGACGCTCTGACGAAGGTCGTCGCGCGCCTCGGCTACGAACTCTCCGACGAGGATATGGCGAAGGTCTATGAAACTTTCGTGAGCGTGGCGCGCAAGAAGTCGGTCGGCACGAAGGAGCTCGAGGCTATAATCGCTACGACTGCGCTGCAGGTGCCGCCGACCTACGAGCTCGTCAGCTACGTCATAAACAGCGGCAACATCATCAGCGCGACGGCGAACATCCACTGCCGCAAGAACGGCGCGGACCAGTTCGGCCTCGCGGTCGGCGACGGCCCGATAGACGCGGCCTTCCTCGCGATAGAGCAGATAACGGGACACCACTACGAGCTCGACGACTTCCAGATACAGGCCGTAACGGAGGGGCGCGAGGCCATGGGCTCGACGCTCGTCAAGCTCCGCTCGAACGGCAAACTCTACGCGGGCAACGGCATTTCGACGGACATCATCGGATCGAGCATCATGGCGTATTTCAACGCGCTGAATAAGATTTCGTACGAGGAGAATCACAGATAATGAAACTCTCATTTTCAACTTTCGGCTGGCACGACTACACATGGCAGGATTTCTGCGCGGTCGCCAAGGACGGCGGCTTCGCAGGCATAGAGGTACACAACATACACGAGCCCAAGCTCTCGGAGAAGACGAGCATCTTCGACCCCGCGATGGCGAACGCGGCACACCGCGAGATGACCGAGGCCGGGCTTTCGATACCGTGCATCGACACGTGGCACAATATCGCCGACGCGGCGATGTTCGACGAGAACTGCGCCGAAATAAGAGAATATATCGAGACGGCGAAGAACCTCCGCATACCGTACGTCCGCCTCGGCGCGAAGGACGCGGGCAAAAGCTACGAGGAGGAGCGCGGCGCGGTGAAGGCCATTATCGACGCGGTGCTGCCCGCGGCGCGCGAGGCCGGCGTGACGCTGCTCATCGAGACCATAGGCATATTCTCCGACACGGACAGGCTCTGCGAAGTGCTCAACTCATACGCCTGCGACAACCTTGCGGCGCTCTGGGATTTGCAGCACACTTTCCGCGACGCGGGCGAAGCGCCGGAAAAGACGGTCAAGAACCTCGGCGCGTACATCAAGCACGTACATCTGAAAGATTCCGAAATAGTTGACTGCGCCGTCGAGTACCGCCTCGTCTGCGAGGGCAGCCTGCCGATCGACGCGATGATGCGTTCGCTCTACTCGCTGAACTACGACGGCTTCATCTCGCTCGAGTGGAATCCCGAGTGGATGCCCGACATCGCGAACCTCGAGCTTATCTCGCTGCACTTCGTGAACACGATGAACCGCTTCGGCAGCCCGGCGCGCATGGTGAAGTCAAAGCGCCTCTACGAGAGCAAGCGCGGCAAGGGGCTTTATCCGTGGCAGAAGGACAAACTCATCGAAAAGACCTTCCCGCAGGTGCTCGACCGCATAGTCGAGGAATTCCCCGACCAGTACGCCTTCAAGTACACGACGCTGAACTACACGCGCACTTATTCCGAGTTCCGCGACGACGTGGACGAGTTCGCGCGCGCGCTGGTCTCTCTCGGCGTCAGGCCCGGCAGCCACGTCGCGATATGGGCGACGAACCTTCCGCAGTGGTACCTGACCTTCTGGGCGACGACCAAAATCGGCGCGGTGCTCGTCACAGTCAACACCGCCTATAAAATCCACGAGGCCGAATACCTGCTGCGCCAGTCCGACACGCACACGCTGGTAATGATAAAGGGCTACCGCGACTCGCACTACGACGAGATAATGAAAGAGCTCTGCCCGGAGCTTGAGACGGCGACGCCCGGCAAGCCGCTCGCATGCCGCCGCCTGCCCTTCCTGCGCAACATCATCACGGTGGACTTCCGCATGAAAGGCTGCCTCACGTGGGACGAGGCCGTCGCGCGCGCACACATGACGCCGCTTGAAGAGATACACCGCCTCGCCGCCGCAGTAGACATCCACGACGTCTGCAACATGCAGTACACGAGCGGAACGACCGGCTTCCCGAAGGGCGTCATGCTCACGCACTACAACGTCGTCAACAACGGAAAGTGCATAGGCGACCGCATGGATTTGTCCACCGAGGACCGCATGATGATACAGGTGCCGATGTTCCACTGCTTCGGCATGGTGCTCGCTATGACCGCCGCTATGACGCACGGCACGACGCTTTCGCCGCTGCCTTACTTCTCGACCAAAGCGTCGCTCGCCTGCATAAACCAGGAGCACATCACCTGCTTCCACGGCGTGCCGACGATGTTCATAGCGATGATGGAGCACGAGGACTTTGCAAAGACCGACTTCTCCTACATGCGCACGGGAATCATGGCCGGAAGCCCATGCCCGATAGCGAAGATGCGCGACGTCGTCGATAAAATGAACATGAAGGAAATCGTCATAGTCTACGGTCAGACGGAGGCCTCGCCTGGCTGCACTATGAGCGACACGAGCGACTCGCTCGAGGTGCGCGTCGAAACGGTCGGACGCGCGCTGCCCGAGATAGAGTGCCGCATCGTAGACCCCGAGACGAACGAAGAATTGCCCGACAACGTGAACGGCGAGTTCGTAGCGCGCGGATACAATATAATGAAGGGCTACTACAAGATGCCCGAGGCGACGGCGGCCGCGATAGACAAAGACGGCTGGCTCCACACGGGAGACCTCGCCTGCCGCACGCCGGACGGCAACTATAAGATAACCGGCCGTCTGAAGGACATGATCATCCGCGGCGGAGAGAACATCTACCCTCAGGAGCTCGAAGAATTCCTCTACACCTATCCGAAGGTGAAGGACGTGCAGGTCATAGGGGTGCCTGACGAGGCGCTCGGCGAAGAGATATGCGCCTGCATAGTGCTCAAGGACGGAGAGACCGCTACCGAGAAGGAGATAAAAGACTACTTCCTCGCGAACATGGCGCGCCATAAATGTCCGAAGTACGTCGATTTCGTCGAGGCGTTCCCGATGAACGCCGCCGGCAAGATCCTGAAATACAAGATGCGCGAAAACGCCGTCGAGAAATACGGCCTGCAGAAGGCCGCGGCGGTAAAGACGGCGTAGCTCCGCCTCTTATCTATTGCACGAAGCCCTCCGCGCGAGAGCGCGGCGGGCTTCGTTATAAACGCGGCCTTGCACTGCCGCCGTTGTGATACAATTTATAAAATTATGCTGCAACAGGGAAGGTTTATAGAGTTTTCCGAAAGGGGTCAATGGTTTTGAACGAAAGACAGCTTGTAACGATGGACGGCAACGAGGCTGCGGCTTATATAGCCTACGCCTTCACCGAAGTCGCCGCCATATATCCGATAACGCCGTCGTCGCCGATGGCGGAGAAGACCGACGCGTGGGCCGCGAAGGGTAAGAAAAACATCTTCGGGCAGCCGGTCACTCTAATAGAGATGCAGTCCGAGGCCGGGGCCGCGGCGGCGGTCCACGGCGCGCTCGAGACCGGGGCGCTCGCCTCGTCCTTCACCTCGTCGCAGGGGCTTATGCTGATGATTCCCGTCCTGCACAGGCTTTCGGGGCAGAGGCATCCCGGCGTCCTCCACGTCGCGTCGCGTACAGTCGGCACGCACGCCTTCTCGATATTCGGAGACCACTCCGACGTTATGAACTGCCGCCAGTGCGGCCTCGCGCAGCTCTCGACCGGCAGTGTGCAGGAGATAATGGACATCGGCGGCGTCGCGCACCTCGCCGCTATAAAGGGCCGCATCCCGTTCATGCACTTCTTCGACGGCTTCCGCACATCGCACGAGATAAACAAAGTCGAGGCCATGCCCTACGAGACGCTCGCCTCGCTGCTCGACCGCGAGGCGCTCGCGGCCTTCCGCGCCGAGGCTCTGAACCCCGAGCACCCGATGATGCGCAGCACCGTGCAGAACCCCGACATCTACTTCCAGATACGCGAGGCGAACAACGGCTTCTACGACGCTCTGCCCGGCATCGTCGAGGACTACATGGCGAAGATAAGCGCGATAACGGGCCGCGAATATCATCTCTTCAACTACTACGGCGCGCCCGACGCGGAGGAAATCGTCATCGCGATGGGCTCCGTCAGCGGAGCTGCGGAAGAGACCGTCGATTACCTCAACGCGCAGGGGCGCAAGACCGGCTACGTGCAGGTGCACCTCTTCCGTCCGTTCTCGGTCGAGCATCTCTTCCGCGCCATTCCGAAGAGCGTCAAAAAAATCGCCGTCCTTGACCGCTGCAAGGAAATGGGCTCGAACGGCGGGCCGCTCTACCAGGACATATGCACGGCATTCTCGGGCAGCGGCATGAGCCCCGTCATCGTCGGAGGGCGCTACGGCCTCTCGTCGAAGGACACCGACCCGACGCAGATAATCGCCGTCTTCGACAACCTCGCGCAGGAAAATCCGAAAAACAACTTCACGATAGGCATCAACGACGACGTTACGCACCTCTCGCTGCCGCTCGGCCCGCGCGTCAATCCCGACGGCGCGCGCCAGCTCTCCTTCAAGTTCTGGGGGCTCGGCGGCGACGGCACCGTCGGCGCGAACAAGAACACGATAGATATCATCAACAGCTACACGAGCAAATACGGACAGGCCTACTTCGAGTACGACGCGAAGAAATCCTTCGGCGTCACCATCTCGCACCTGCGCTTCTCCGACACTCCTATACGCTCGTCATACCTCGTCAAGCTCGCGGACTTCGTCGCGGCGCACAATCCGACCTATATCCAGAACTACGACAT
This sequence comes from Cloacibacillus sp. An23, assembly GCF_002159945.1. NCBI lineage: Bacteria > Thermotogati > Synergistota > Synergistia > Synergistales > Synergistaceae > Cloacibacillus > Cloacibacillus sp. An23. Next base: position 162,382 of record NZ_NFJQ01000006.1, read on the forward strand.
AGTGAGCGAGCTCAAGGACGGCGGCACGCTGCTGCTCAACTGTCCGTGGGAGCCGGACGAGCTTGAGGAAAAAATCCCGGCGGACATACGCCGCAAACTCGCGCGCAAACACGCGAAGCTCTACACGATAAACGCGACGAAGATAGCCGAGAAGCACCACCTCGGCAGCCACGTCAACATCCCGCTCCAGTCGGCATTCTTCCACCTCGTGAACCTCATCCCGATAGAGGACGCGAAACGTTACATGGAGGACGCGGTGTGCAAGACTTTCTTCGCGAAGGGCGACGAAGTCGTCAACAACAACATCGCAGCGATAGAAGACGGCGGCGCGATGCTCGTCAAAATAGAAATTCCCGACTCGTGGGCCGAGGCTCAGGACGAGCCGAAACGCCCGCGCCCGGCAGGAGAGCCCGCGATAGTCGAAAAGCTGCTCGAGCCGATAAACCGCCAGCAGGGCGACGACCTCCCCGTCAGCGCCTTCAAGGGCTACGAGGACGGCACAGTCGAGCTCGGCCTCACGGCCTTCGAGAAACGCGCGATAGCGACGCACGTCCCCGAGTGGGACCCCGCGCGTTGCATACAGTGCAACCGCTGCGCCTACGTCTGCCCGCACGCCGTCATCCGCCCCTACCTGCTCACGGAGGAAGAAAAGGCCGCCGCGCCGCATGGTTTCCTGACGATGCCCGCGATAGGGAACAAGGGCCTCTACTTCTCGATGCAGGTCAGCCGCGACGACTGCACCGGCTGCGCGAGCTGCGTCTCCGTCTGCCCCGCGAAGGAAAAGGCGATAAAGATGGTGCCGATAGAGGAATCCAAGTCGCTGCCGGAACAGTGGGCCTACGGCCTCACGATAAGCGACAAAGAGGGGGCCTTCGACCCGTGGACTGTAAAAGGCAGCCAGTTCCGCCAGCCGCTGCTCGAATTCTCCGCGGCCTGCGCCGGCTGCGGAGAAACGCCATACGCGAAGCTCATGACCCAGCTCTTCGGAGACCGTGTATACTGGGCCAACGCGACGGGCTGCTCGCAGGCCTGGGGCGGCGCGATGCCCGGGATCCCGTACACGAAGAACAAAGCCGGAAAAGGCCCGGCGTGGTCGAACTCGCTCTTTGAGAACAACGCGGAGTTCAGCCTCGGAATGTTCCTCTCCGTCAAACAGCAGCGCGCGGCGGAGAAAATGCGCGCTGAAAAGCTCCTTTCGATGGAGATACCCGCGGAGCTCGCCGCGGCGCTGAAAAACTGGCTCGCCGCATTCGACGACTTCGACGAATCGCCGAAGGCCGGAGCGGAACTCGTATCGGCGCTCGAAGCCGCGAAGCTCAGTGGCGATGCCGCGCAGACGGCGCGCGAACTTCTGGCCAACAAGGACCACCTGTCGAAAAAGACCTTCTGGATGTACGGCGGCGACGGCTGGGCCTACGACATAGGCTTCGGCGGCCTCGACCACGTGCTCGCGATGGGCGAAAACGTCAACGCCCTCATCGTAGACACCGAAGTCTACTCCAACACAGGCGGCCAGTCCTCTAAGGCGACGCCGATAGGCGCGGTCGCGCAGTTCTGCATCAGCGGCAAAAAAGTCGCGAAAAAAGACCTCGGCGCGATGCTCATGACCTACGGCAACATCTACGTCGCGCAGGTCGCGATGGGCGCGGACATGAACCAGCTCGTCAAGGCGCTGCGCGAGGCCGAGGAATACGAAGGCCCCTCCGTCGTCATAGCCTACACGCCGTGCCTCGCGCACGGCCTCAAGTGCGGCATGGGCGGCGCGCAGGCCGAAATGAAGCGCGCCGTAGACGCGGGCTACTGGATACTCTACCGCTACGACCCGCGCAAGGAAAAGCCGCTGACGATAGACTCCAAAGCCCCGACGATGGCCTACGAGGACTTCCTCGACGGCGAAGTGCGCTACTCGGCGCTCAAACGCACCTTCCCCGAAAACGCGAAAAAATACTTTGCGGAAGGCACGCGCGAAGCCGCCGAGCGCTACAGAAAATACAAACACATGGAAGAGAGCCAGGAGCCGCAGCACGAACCGGCGAAGGACAGAGAAAGATAAAACGAAGCGCCCCGTAAAAGGGGCGCTTTTTCGCGGCTTGCGTTTATGCATAAAGGGGAAATCCGGCGCGCGTTCCGCCGCGGATAAGCCGTTCGGTCGAGGCGCCGCGCGGCGGAACGTGGTACGCTTATCCGTGGAAGTTTGTCTTTGCGGACTGCGGACGAAAATCGGAAATCTCTTGAAAAAATGAGACTCGGCCGCGGCTGTGCGGCGAAGAAGGAGGCGCGCGGAATGTCCGAAGAATTTACGATCTGCGTCGAAACGGAGCGCGGCGCTGCGCTCGTCGCGGAGCTTCTCTCGCTTTGGGAAAACTCCGTGCGCGCGAGCCATGATTTCCTCGCTGACGGCGGCGTGGAATTTTACCGCCCCTACGTCGAAGAGGCGCTGAGGAGCCTGCCGCTGCTCGTGACAGCGCGGCGCGCTGGGCGGGCCGCCGGCTTCATGGGCGTCACGTCGTCGCACCTCGACGCGCTCTTTGCCGCGCCGGAATATTTCGGAGGCGGCGCCGGGGCCATGCTCATGCGCGAAGCTCTCGCGCGCGGCGTCCGCTCCGTAGACGTGAACGAACAGAACGCGCGCGCCCGCCGTTTCTACGAAAAGCACGGCTTCCGCGCAGTAAGCCGCCGCGAGACCGACGACTGCGGAAAGCCCTACCCGATACTGCGGATGGAACTGGCGGAAGATGATTGACAAAAAAGGCGGCGCGCGGCGTTACGAGGGGACAGCCAATGGAGCTCGATGAAAAACTTATGGACGCGCTTTATTCCATCGACTGGTTTTCAAACTGCGGAAAGGCAGCGGCGGTTGAAAACGCGGAAGCCGTCGCCTCGCTCTCAAAGCTCAAACGGTCGATACGGTCAATCAGATATGAAAACGCTGTCCTGGACCGTCAGGGCGATTTTACGGCCGCGCTCTGCGCCTCCCATCGGGAAGAATACAATAAGTGGTGGAACGTACTGGCCGGGCGGTTCAAAGCCGAACGCCTTCCCAAATTGCTCGAGATGTGGGAAAGCGCCCTCGCTCCGCTGGGATTGAATGAAAAATATATAATCAACGATATTTCCTTCAACGTCCTGAACATAGCAATGATAGACGCTTATAAAGAACAGCTCCCGACGCCGGATTTTTTCAAGACCATGCTCGCGGTTTACCGGAGCGGACGCCTGATATGCGGATGGACGGGAAATATAGAAAAAGGCAAATTTCTCGTCTACTGACGCGCGCGGCGAACTGCGCGCCGTTGTAGATGTTTGTGCTCCATATCTTCCCGAACTTCGCCTCGATACGACGGACGCGCAGAAGCCCCTGCCGCAGACGCCAGCGTCCGGTTCCTCTGCCGTGAGGACAGGGAGGGCTTCGGCGTCGCCGCGGTACAGGCCGTCCTTCCGTTCGGCGCATCCGTCTTGGAATATTTCTATTTTTTATCAGCTCACAGCGCGGCAGATTGATCAGTATAATTTACCATAGCTAAAAAGCATGATTTCAATATAACATATCTGCATTAGACATTATATCCGTATGTGCATAAAATCAGAATCAGCAAAGGCTGCGGGACGGCTGAGGAGATATTAGATAAAAATTTGGCAAAGCGGAAGCGATGTCCGACCGGCGACGTTTTAACAACGCTTTGCGAAAGAGATAAAAAACATACGGGAAAGAAGTGAAGATAATGCCTATCGTCAAATCATATTTTTTGTTCATGTAGAAGCCGGGCTTAGATCGTCCGAAGCCGTCAAAACAGTTGATTTCATAAATCACAAATTTCGCCGCCGGCAGTACATACGGGAAATAAGAGTCTAATCAAGAAAGGATATAATACAAATGAAAATGATAAAGTTTTGCAGGCAATGCTTGCTTATCTGCGCGGCCGTCCTCGGGATAATGGGATGCGGGACGGCCTTTGCCTCCAGCCGTATCCTGGTCGTTTCGGGAAGCCCGGATATCCAGAAATCGATCGCCAACCGCACGATCCTCGAAGAAGTACACAAAGCGATTCCGGATGCCGGCATTCTGTACCTCGACCAAACCAAAGTAGAATCTCAGGACGACATAAAACGCGAACGCGAGCGCGTCCTCGACGCGGATATTATAGTGTTTCAGTATCCTATCTATTGGTATCAGCCGCCGTCCATATTCAAAAACTATTTGGACAGCGTCTACACGTTTGGATTCGCCCATGACGCGGAGGGCGGACTGCTGAACGGGAAGACGCTTATTCTGTCGTGCACTTCCGGAGCGCCGGAGAGCGACTACGCCCCCGGAAAGCGCATGAATCACGCCATGATCGATTTCCAGCTTCCGCTGATACAGTTTGCGAATCTTTGCGGACTGGATTTCGGCGGCCTTGTCTACAGCGGGGGTTACAACCTCGGACGCCGCGACCAGGAACACGACAAGCAGGTGGAGCAGGCCCGTCTGCACGCGAAACGTCTGATTGATAAAATCAGAGAGGTTTCGAAATAAACTAAAGCGGGAGGGCAGGCGGGCCGTTTTATGGCGGCGTTTCCGGAATTATTTTCTGGATATACCGGCGATGACAAGCGCTATAAATAGCGTGCCGTTAGGTGGCACGCTATTGTATTAGCTGTACCGGCGCAGCGAATATTTTGTCATGCAGCGCTTGACGCGGCGTCCGGCGGCTTGAACGGCGCGCGCCCGGCGTGAGCTTGAGACTTCGGACTCCCGCGTCGTCGGGAAACGTGCGCGGCGTCAGACGCGGAGCTGCTAAGCTGGGGACGACGTCGTTTTATCCTCCGTCCGCGTGCGGTACCGGGCTTCGGCGTTCAGCGCGCGGCGCGCGGCAAAGCGCCTTTTAACGCCGCGCCGCGTATCATCAGGCCGCCGCGCCGAATGACTGGAATCAAGCCGGACGTGTAAAACGACAATGCGGCCCGTCCTCCTACATCGCAGCCCTGTATATCTTCTCCATGTCCGGTGCGAAGAGCTTTTTCATCGTGCCTACGCCGCCCTCGAATTTCGATTCGCATTTCTCGGCCATTTCCTTCAGCTGCGCTTCGGTCGGCTCTATGCCGAGGCCGCGTATCGTCGTGGGCATTTTTATCTCGCGGTAGAAGTCTTCCATAGCGGCTATACCGGCGAGCGCCGTCTCTTCGTCCGTCGCTCGGCGCGCTACGCACATGACCTCTTCGGCGAATTTCGCGAAGCGCGCGGGGTTTTCCTTGTAGACGTATCTCGCCCAGCTTCCCCATACGGCGGCGAGGCCCGCGCCGTGCGCCACGTCGAAGATAGCGCCTATCTCGTGTTCGAGCTGGTGCGTCGCCCAGTCGCCTCCGTCCGTGCCGCAGCCGGTGAGGCCGTTGTGCGATAGACTGCCGGCCCACATGACTTCGGCGCGCGCGTCGTAGTCGCCGGGCTTTTCCATGAGTATGCGCGCGTTCCTCATCACCGTGCGCATGAGCGCCGCCGCCATGCCGTCGGTCAGCTCCATGTTCCCGCCGCCGCCGAACCAGCGTTCCATCGTGTGCATGAGGATGTCCGTGCAGCCGCAGGCCGTCTGGTAGGCGGGCAGGGTCATTGTCAGCTCCGGGTTCATGACTGCGAATTTCGGGCGGCTGATGTCGTTGCCGTAGCCGCGCTTCGTTTCGGTCTCTTCGTTCGTGATCACCGACGAGGCGCTCATCTCGCTGCCCGCCGCGGAGATCGTCAGCACCGCGCCGACGGGCAGACAGGCGCGCGGAACCCGCGTGCGCGCGTAGAAGTCCCAGACGTCGCCGCGCTCTTCGTCGGCGGCCCCGTAGCCTATCGCCTTCGCCGAGTCTATAACGCTTCCGCCTCCTACGGCCAGTATGAAGTCCGCTCTTTCGCGGAGGCAGAGCTCTATCCCTTCGCGCACGAGCGAGAGACGCGGATTGGGCACGACGCCGCCTAGCTCGGCGAACCCGACGCCCGCTTCGCGCAGCGACTCGCGTATCCTGCCGAGCAGCCCCGTGCGTTCGGCGCTCCCGCCGCCGTAGTGGAGCAGGACTTTTTTGCAGCCGAGCTCCGCGACGAGCGCTCCAGTCTTGTTTTCCGCGCCGCGCCCGAATACTACCTTGGTCGGCGTGTAATATGTGAAGTCTTCTATCATCGGAAAATTTCCCCCTCGCGCGGCAGCCGCGCAGAATTTTCGTGCTTTCGACAATTATACCGTGCGGGCGCGGAACCCGGCGCGCCGGTACGCGCGCGGCGTCGAAATTTCGCGCACGTCCCGCGCAAAGCGGGCGCGCTCTCCGTTATAATAGGGCGTGCCGGCAGCTTTGGAAGGGAGGCGCGCAGTGTGAAACGTTCTTGCAGATCATTGACGGCGGCTGTTTGTCTGGCTTTCTTGTCATTTATATCTCCGCGCGGCGCGGAGGCCGTCCGCATCACGATAGACGTTCCGTCCATAACGGAGACGGTGCTCGAGTCGGGGCGCGACTTTTACGTCGCGGGGCGCGTGGACCGCGAAGGCGTACCGGCTTCGGAGATGCCGCTCGACATCCGCGTCGAGGTGGCGGACGCGGGGGAGATGCGCGACGGCGTACGAAAGCCCGTGCGCGTAGTCGAGAGCCGCGTCTCGCCGGTCAGCGGCGTCACGCCCGAGCGCGACATATTCTTCGAATATCCGGGGATAGCGCCGTGGGCGGAACTGCCGCGCGAGGAGCTCGTTGCCTCGCCGCCGCCGGAGCTGATATTCCGCGCCGAGTCGCCCGAGTCGTTCCTCGACCCGCGCGTGAAGGCCGCGGTGACGGAGGAGCGCTACGCGGCGCTCGTGCAGGGCGGCGTGACGAAGGAATATGACAGCGACTATGCCGAAATCTACGACAAAGACCTCGAATGGAACTATTACCGCGTCACTGTGAGCGCTCTTCACGAGGGGCGCGTCGTCGCGGAGGCCTACAAGGACGTGATGCTCGGCTCCGTGCCGGACAAGATTCTGACGCGCTTCTCGCCGCCCGAACATTTTGAGAAAGCCGCGGCTCTCGCGCGCGAGCGTGGCTGGCGGCTCTATCTCGACCCGTTCCCCGGCTACTGGAACGTCGGCCTCTCGGCGCCCTGCGAGATACCGCTGCGCTGGCGCGCGAACGACGCGCTCGAATATTCGTCTGGCTTCGTCCACACTATAATCTACAACATCTCGGAGCGGAGCACGTCGCAGAGCGTCGAGCTCGGGCGCATGGCTTTCGACGGGCGCATGTTCCGCGACGACGAGGTTGTTTTTTATGTCTACGACATAGGCGAGCCGTCTCTGGCTTACGAAGGACGCAAGGGCGAGGAACTGCGCCGCGAGGGCGAGATAACGCGCCTCGGCGAAGGAGAGCGGCTTCGCTTCGCGCGCGCCGAGCTCGGCGAAAGGCCGGATAAATATTTCCCGCGCGGGAACGCGGGGCGCGTGGACTGGAACGTCTACAACTCCGTGGCGCTCCGTCCCGGCGAGGCTGTGACGCTCTACGGAGCCGTGACGCCGGTACAGCCGATGCTCTCCGAGGTCGAGCCGAACGGCGACGGCACGTACACGGTGAAGAACAGAATAGCGAAAATCCGCCTGCGCGCCGAGGAAATCAGCCGCGGCGAGGTGATTGCCGACGAATTCCCCGTCGGCCTCGAACGCTTCTACGACGAGTCGAAGCCGGACGAAGGTTCGCCCTCGATATACGAATTCCGCCGCACGCTGCGGCTGCCGAAACGCGAGGGAAAGAGCCTCTACACAGTGACGGCGCAGGGATTCGACGTCCGCGGCGAGCCCGTCGAGGGGACGGAGACGATTTTCTATCTCTGGGTGCGATGAAGGGACAAATGCAAAAAATAAAAAATATCTGAAATTTGGAAAAACGGATTTATGTAAGCCAACTGACTGTAAAAAAGCGGGGCCACCGTCAGGCGGCTCCGCTTTTCTGCGTTGCTGGATTTTTTCGCGTTTACGCGCCTTTGCGCAGCATCCAGGCTATTTTAGCGCTTTCTTCGAGCTCTTCGAGCGAATAGAAGGCGTCCATCAGGTTTTTGCCCGGGACTACGGCTCCGTGCTGCTTCAGCAGGTAGCCGCCGCTCTTGTCCACACAGCGCTCGAAGGCGTCGAATAGCGCCTGCGAGCCGGGCTGCTCGTAAGGCACCGCGCCTACCGTGCCGAGCTTCATCTTGAGATACGGCGTGTGGTGCGGTATCACGTCCGTCTCGTCCTCGGCCGGAACGAAGCTCCACAGCACTGCGTAAGTGCCGTGCGTGTGTATGACGGCCTGCGCCTCGGGGCGGTGCTTATAGACGCAGAGGTGCAGCGGCCACTCCTTGCTCGGCTTGTTGTCGGAGAGGATTTTTCCGTCCATGTCCATGACGGCGAACTGTTCCTCCGTCAGCGAGCCGAAGCAGCTTCCGCTCTTCGTTATGTACATCCTGCCGTCGTGCAGGAAGCTCATGTTCGCCGACGAGCCGGAGGTCTTGTTGCGGTCGAACAGGCTCCTGCCTATCCATATCGCGTCGCGCAGTTTTTTCGCAAGCTCTTCCATATTCATTCTTCCTTTCCGGTCATGCGCAGGGCGCGCTCGAAGAAGTCCTCCTGGCCGAAGTTGCCGGATTTCAGCACGAGGCGCACGTCCGGCACTCCGTAGGGCGTCATCACGGGCACGCCGGGCGCGACGCTGTGCCCTATGTGGAAGGCCGAGAAGCCGAGGCCGCGCGTGACGGCTCCCGAAGTCTCGCCGCCCGCGACGATTATCCTCCTGTATCCGGCATTGAGCGCGCGCTTTGCAAGCTCCGCCATCGTGTTCTCGAGCAGAGAGGCGACGGCCTCCTGTCCGAACGTCTGCGCCTCCTTCACGTTGTCGCTCGTGTCGGAGCTGTATATGAGCGTCGGCACGTCCGGCTCCGCCGCGGCGAACTTCCAGATATTCTCTATATTATCGCGCCCCTCGAGCATCGCCACAGGGTCCACTTTGTAGGAGCGCCCGCCGTTTTCAATGAAGTGTTTTATCTGTCCGAGCGTGGCCTTCGAGCAGCTTCCCGCTAAAAGTATCGCGCGCCCGTCCGTGCCGTGGACGTGCGACGGCGCGTAACGGCCGTCCTTCGAGGCTATCTTCGCGAGCGGCTCGAGAATCCCGCTGCCGCCCGTGAGAAGCGCAAGCCCGCCGAAAAGCCCGGCGATACGCTCGCCGTCCTCGTCCGTCTCGTGGTCCGGTATGACGTAGAAATGTTCGCGCCCTTCGCCGAATTTTTTGATTTTCTCGTAAATCTCAGCGTCCGGCAGCGCGAGCTCGTCTTTGTGCAGCTCCATGCACCCGTAGCGGCTCTGCGGGCGCATCAGCTCCGCTATGCGGCTGTCCCACATCGGGGTCAGCGGGTGGTTCTTCATGTGGCTTTCGTCGAGCGGCACGCCGTTCACGTAAAGACGCCCCTGCGAGACAGTCCTGCCGTTCGCGGGCAGGCCGGGGCAGAGCACTGTGTAGCGCGTGCCTAGATATTCCATCGCGGCGTCGGCTATCGGCCCGATGTTGCCCTGCGGTGTCGAGTCGAATGTCGAGCAGTATTTTATATAGAACTGTTTCGCGCCGCGGGCCTCGAGCCATTTCAGCGCGGCGAGAGAATCGCTCACGGCGGCCTCCTTCTCCTGAGTGCGCGACTTGAGCGCTATGACGACGGCCTCCGTCTCGCGCGGCTCATGTTCCGGCACGCCGTTCGTGAGCAGCACGGACATCCCGCCCTTCGCGAGGAACGACGCGGCGTCGCTCGCTCCCGTGAAGTCGTCCGCGACGCATCCTAAGGTCGGCATGATGATCACTCCTCCGTAAAATTTCCCTTTCTGCTTTTAATAATAGCAAATTGAATGCCACCGCGCCCGCGCGTCCGCGCACGGCCGCGGCGGAAATTTACGGTTCGCCGGCGTAAGTGTTGCATTTGATTGACACGTATGTTGCAATGTTGTAACATCGGCGCATCAGTTAGCGATACAGAGACTTAAAGTTAAGGAGAGAACCGTCATGCGCATACTTTTCATCTCCCCGTACCCCGAACTGCGAGACACGGTGGAACGCGTCTTTATGAATCACCCGAAGCGGCGCGAGATAGACATGGAGGTGCGTATAATGACCGTCGATCAGGTCTCAGCGAAGGACGTGGACGCATACGACGTCGTCATCGCGCGCGGCCTGACGGCGAAGCGCGTGCGCTCCATACTGCCGCAGCTCCCGTTCGTAGACCTCACCATCTCGGGCTACGACGTGATACGCACTCTCGCCGAGTGCCGCCGCGACTTCGGCGCGAAGCGCGTCGCTATATGCGGCTTCTACGAGAAGATACGCGAGACCGCGAACATCTGCAAGCTGCTGGACTGCGATATATTTTTCTACCCCGCAGAGACTTACGCGGAGCTTGAAAAAAGTATAGACAGGGCGGAGGCGGACGGATGCGACGCGCTCATAGGAGGATTCTCCGCGGTAGGACTCGCAAGCGCCCGCGGCATAAAATGCCGTCTGATACGCGCGGGCGAGGACGCCATAGTCCACGCGATAAACGTCGCGGTCGAGACCGTGGAACAGATAAAGCACGAGCGCGTGGTCGCGGAGCTCTACAAAACCGTCATATATACGTCGAAGGACGGCGTGCTCTACGTGGACGCGGACGGCGTCATCCAGGTGCGCAACCACGTCGTTAAGGACATGAACCGCGGCGCGAGCCTGCTGCACCGGCAGCTCAAGCCGTCGCTGCCGTACCTCTGCGCCCCGTTCATGGACGTTCTGCTCAGCGGGCAGGGCATAGAGGGGCGCGTCATCACGATTCCCTCGACGGGGATAACCGTATCGGCGTCTCTCGCGCCGGTCAGGGTGGGCGGCCTCATATCGGGCGTCGTGATAACGCTGTCCGACATCACCGACATACAGCGCCTAGAGAGCCAGATACGCCGCAGCCTCAACGAGAAGGGGCTCGTCGCGAAGTACAACTTCGGCGACATCGTACACGAGAGCGAAGTAATAGAGCGCGCCATAGCGACGGCGCAACGCTACGCGGCGTCCGACTCGAACATCATCATCGTCGGCGAGACCGGCACGGGCAAGGAGCTTTTCGCGCAGAGCATCCACAACGCGAGCGCGCGCCGCAAGGGGCCCTTCGTCGCAGTCAACTGCGCGGCGCTTCCTGAAAACCTGCTCGAGAGCGAGCTCTTCGGCTACGTCGAAGGCGCTTTCACCGGCACCAAAAAGGGCGGCAAGATGGGGCTCTTCGAGCTTGCGCACGAAGGGACGCTGTTTCTCGACGAAATAAGCGAAATCTCGCTCTCATTGCAGAGCAAGCTGCTGCGCGTGCTCCAGGAGCGCGAAGTGCGGCGCGTCGGCGACACGAAGGTCATCTCCGTCAACGTGCGCATAATCTCCGCGACCAACAAGAGCATATCTCGGCTCGCCAAGGAAGGGCTCTTCCGCAGCGACCTCATGTACAGGCTCGACGTGCTGCGCCTCTTCCTTCCGCCGCTGCGCGAGCGCGGGCGCGACGCGGAGGTAGTCTTCGCGCACCTGCTGAAGCGCCTCGGCGCTGTCTCCGGCGCGCGCTGCCCCGAGATAGCGCCGTCGGCGCTCGAAGCGCTTGGCGGCTACCCCTTCGCCGGCAACATACGCGAGCTGCGCAACATAGTCGAGCGCGCGGCCGTCCTCTGCGCTGACGGCGTGATAACGAAGGCCGGCGTGCTGAGCGCGCTCTACCCGAAGGACATGGAGCCTGAGCCGGCGCGCCCCATTCACGCCGCGCCGGAGGCGGAGGACGGAGCCCGCGGGGAAAGGGCCGAGGTGGAGCGCGCGCTCGCCGAGTGCGGCGGCAACAGGAGCCGCGCCGCGAAGCAGCTCGGCATAGACCGCTCTACGCTCTGGCGGAAAATCAAAAAATACGGGATAAAATAAAATTTTTATGAGGAGATTGGCACGCAATTTGCTTTTAAGATAAACGGGTTTTTTAATTCACAGTAGGAGGGCCTGTTTATGGCAACTGGTTATGTATTAGCGGTTTTTGCGATCGTTATCGTGCTGATGATTGTGCTTATCTCCAAGTACAAGCTGCACGCGGGATTCGGCATCCTGATCGCGGCGATAGTCCTCGCCATCGGTCTCGGAACGCCGTGGGAGAAAATCGAAGGGACCATCAACAGCGGGTTCGCTGGCACGATTAAAAGCGTCGCGATAGTCATCTTCCTAGGCTGCACGATGGGCACCGTTCTTGAAAAGACGGGAGCCGCCGTACGCATCACGAAGTGGGCCATCAAAATCTGCGGCGAAAAGAATATCATATGGGGAATCGCGCTCGCGTCCTTCATCCTCGGTATTCCTATCTGGGCCGACACCGTAGTCATACTTCTTATACCGATAGTCTCCCTGCTCGCCTATGAGACGAAGAAATCCATGATGAGCTACGGTACCGCGCTTTACATGGGCGCGCTCATCACCGCCTCGCTCGTTCCGCCCACGCCCGGCCCCGTTTCCGCCGCGGCGCTTCTCGGCGTGCCCATCGGCGAAGCGATAATCTGGGGCATCATCGTAGCCATCCCGAGCACCATCGCCGCGACGCTCTACTGCATCACGCTCAAGACCCCCGTCGCGCCTAAGGAAGAGTTCATCAAATCCGCGCGCGATTCCGAGCACATGGAGCTGCCTTCGCTCGGCACGTCGCTCATGCCTATACTCTTCCCGCTCTTCCTCATACTCTGCAACACGGTAACCTCCGTCATAGCACCCAAGACGCCGGTCGCGAACTTCATGTCCTTCATAGGCAGCCCGCTCGCGGCGCTCCTCACCGGATGCATCCTCTCGCTCGTCCTCACGGGCAAAGAGTGGAAGACTAAGAAAGTCCTCAGCAACTGGGTAGACGAAGGCATCAACGCCGCGGCTATGCCGATAATCGTCACCGGTATGGGCGGCGCGCTCGCGGTATTCGTCAAGAACTCCGGCGTCGCCGACCAGATAGGCCAGCTCATAGTCGCTTCGCCATTCCCGCCCATCATCGTCCCGGTGATACTCGCGGCCATCATCCACATGGTCACCGGCTCCAACGCTCTCGGCGTCATGACGGCGGCGGCGCTCGTCCAGCCGATGCTTGACTCGCTCGGCGTCTCGCCGGTCGCGGCCTTCCTCGCCTGCGGCACCGGCGCGCTCATGTTCAAGCACGCGAACTCGAGCGGATTCTGGGTCACGGTCTCTATGTCCAACATGGACGTCAACCAGGGCATCCGCGCCGTCGGCGGCGGCTCGACCGTTGCCGGCTTCACGGGCGCGCTCGTGACCTGCGTGCTCTACATGCTCGGAATCATCTAAACCACTCAGGCTCCGCCGCTCCGGCACGTCTCGGGGCGGCGGTCTTTTTCAGTTGAGACGAATCACGGAAATTTTGCAAAGGAGCGGAAACAATGGAAAAATTCGTAACAAAGGCCGCGCGCCTCAACGGCCCCTACGACATCGAGCTTATTGAAAGAGAGCTCGTCTGCGGGGAGGACGACATAATAGTCAAGAACCACCTCATGGGCATCTGCGGCTCCGACAAGAGCTTCTACCGCGGACACATGCCGCCTCAGACGGCGGAGTTCCGCCAGCCGCCGGAGTTCCCGTTCCTGCTGGGCCACGAGAGCGGCGGCACCGTCGTCGCGGTGGGCAGCCGCGTCAGCGACTACAAGGTAGGCGACAAGGTCATGGCCTTCGGCTGGAACAACAACTTCGCCGAATACTTCAAGGCCAAGTCCTTCCAGCTCCAGCCGGTGCCCTACGATCTCGACATGGACATCGCCGGCCTCGGGGAGCCGACCGCCTGCGCCATGTACTCGGGCCTCAACAGCGGCGTGCAGCTCGGCGACTACGTCGTAGTCATGGGCGCGGGCTACGCGGGACAGATAATCGCGCAGTGCTCGAAGCTCAAGGGAGCATACAAGGTCATCATGGTGGACGTGCTCGAGGGCAAGCTCGAGCTCGCCAAGAGCCTCGGCGTGGACATCACCATCAACAGCAAAGAGGAAGACCCCGTCGCCAAGGTCAAGGAAATCACGAACGGCAGGGGAGCCGACGTTGTGGTGGAGGCCGCCGGCACCGAGGAATCCTTCAACGCCGCGAGCGCGCTCATCAAGCACAACGGCAAGTTCGTCTTCTACAGCTGGGTGACGACCCCCGTGAAGCTCAACATCAGCCGCTGGCACGACGACGGCCTCGAGTTCGTCAACACATGCCTCGTCCACCACACGTGGCAGCAGCGCTACGTCTGGGTGCCAGACACCATGCGCCCGATAGCGCAGGGCCTAGTCAAGATAAAGCCGCTCATCACGCACGAGTTCAAGCTCGACGACATCAAGGCCGGCTTCGAAATGGCCGACAAGAACGACGCCGCGATAAAGATAGTCTTCCGCCCGTAACGGCGCGGCGTGATTTAAGAGAGTAAACGTAAAGAGCCGCCCCTCGCGGAAAATCAGCGCGAGGCGGCTCTTTTGCGCGCGGTCATAACCCGCGCCGCCTTGCGCGTGCCGCGGTGATAAGCGCAGGGGAAGGAGCATACGCGCGAGGCGAAACGGAAAAGTGAAAAAATTTCGCACACGCGGCGGGAACGGCGAACATTTGCGGCGGTTATGCTGTAGAATGGAGAACTGCAATAGCCTGAAAAGGAGGAAGGAATACATGAAACAAAACGAAACTTCATTTAAGAGGAACGATACTCCCCCCCCCCCGAAAAATTAAACTTTCGGTTAATCTCACGCTTTTCAACATTTTTCATCTCGATATTCGTTTTCACGCTCTTTGCGACGGCCTTCGCCTCTCCCGCGCGCGCCGCGATAACTGCCGAAGAGCCGCCGCTCGTTGACGGCGTCTATCAGCTCTCCACTGCGGGACATCTCGTATTCTTCCGCGACGTCGTCAACGGCACGAACGGACAAACTCGGAACACGAGCGCGAGCGCCGTACTTGCGAGCGACATAGACATTTCCGGAGAAAGTAACTGGACGCCGATAGGGGCAGCCGGCAACGATTACGCCGGGACATTCGACGGCGGCGGACACTCGATAAGAGGAATGACGATGACGGGCCGCACCTACAGCGGGCTATTCGGATATATCGGAACCGGCGGAATAATCAAAAACCTGACGGTGGCGGAGGCGGACATAACTGCCTCCAGCGGAAATTCCATGGGCATAATAGCGGGTGTAAACACTGGCGATATAGAAAACTGCACCGTCTCCGGCGGAATAACGACTACCTCCGAAGAGGGCTATTCCAACGCTAGTTATCTCGGCGGGATAGCGGGGCAGAACGAAAGCAGCGGAAAGATAACCAACTGCGTCAACCGCGCCGATGTGTACGGCTATGACTTCTTAGGCGGCGTCGTTGGAAGCAACAACGGCGGAACAGTCGAGAATTGCCGGAATTATGGCACGATTACCGGAATCTATTTTTACATCGGCGGTATCGCAGGATACGGAAGAGGCGATTACAAAATAACTAACTGCGCCAATGAAGGCTCTGTGTCCGGCGCGTCCGTCGCCGACAGCAGACCCCAGAACATCGGCGGCATCGTCGGGTACGGCGGGGCAGGTTCCGTAACGAACTGCGTCAACAGTGGAAAGGTATCCGGGTCGTCCGACTTTGTCGGCGGCATCATGGGCCAAAGCTCCGGCGGCGACAAAATAACGAACTGCGTCAGCACAGGAGAGGTGTCCGGGAATGGCAGCAGCTATGTAGGCGGCATCATCGGACACACAGGAGGGGCGACGCTGGGGAACTGCGCGTGGCTCGAAGGCACGGCGGGCAAAGGCGTAGGGGGGGGAACCCAACCTGGCGGAGTTACAATGATAGGAACAAGCGCAGATGTTAGCGGCATCGCGACGACGCTCTCGGCCTCTATCGACAAGACCGCGATAAACCCGAACGCCGCGACGGGCGACGCCGATTACAGTGCGACGATCAGCCTCGTTCCCTTTCCCGGCAAGCTCGCGGACGTCTACGGCACGGGCGTGAAGGATGCAGGCGCGACGACCAACAGCGGTATCATCAATATAACCGACAACGGCAATGGCACGTTCACTGTCACGCCCACGGGCGCGGCGTCCGGCTCGGCGCAGATAACGGTGACGGCAGACCTCTATAAGTATGATTTTGCATCCTCGTCGTACTCCGGTACGGAATATACGCAGTACACATTCACACTGAACGTCATAGTCTCGGATATCGAACTGACGCAAATCACGCTCTCGCCGGCCTCCGACGACGTGTCGATGAAAATAGGCGAGACGCAGACATTCTCCGTATCATACAAACCGACCAACGCGACGAACAAATCCGTAACGTGGAGCGCCTCGCCAAGCGGCGTCGTGAGCATCACGGACAGCGGAAACGGCGCGGCTACGGTCGCAGCCGTCGCCGCGGGCGAGACGACGCTCACGGTAACGTCGCAGGCAAACTCCGCGCTCACCGACACCTGCAGGATAACAGTAACGCCCGTCTACGCCGAGAACGTAACGATATCGCCCGACGTGACGGAGACGCTCTACCTCGACGGAAGCTCGCACACATTCACGGCCACGGTCTCGCCCGCAAACGCGGCGAACCGGAACGTAACGTGGAGCCTGACGGACGTGAGCGGCACTCTGGTACAGAACGGGGACGTGAGCATATCGGGCGGCGCGACGGACAACCCCGTGACGGTATCGACGAAGAACGCGGCTTCCGCCGGAAGCGTGAAGCTGACCGCGACGGCGGCTGGCGGCGACCCGCAGAGCGGACAGCCGAGCGGCGAACTGACGCTCGACTTCGCGCTGCCGAACGTGAGCGGGCTTGCGCTTAACGCGGAGACGCTCGACATCGACCTGAATGTCGCGGCATACGGCGAGCTTGAAGCGAAGGTCTCGCCCTCGAACGCCCAGTTCAGCGCCGTGACGTGGAGCGTAGAGCCGCCGATTGCGAGCATTTCATACGACGGCGACAAACAGACGAAGGTGACGATAACTCCGTCGAAGGGCGGCACGGCGACGGTGACGGCCTCGGTCGGCGGGTATTCCGACACGTGTGCTCTGACGGTCACGCCTATCTACGCGACTGGGCTGACGCTGTCGAGCGGCTCGCTCTCGCTCGAGTCCGGTACGACGGCGGCGCTCACTGCGGCCGTGACGCCGGATAACGCGACGGACAGGAGCGTAACGTGGACGACGAGCGACGCGGCTGTGGCGTCGGTAGACGAAAACGGCACGGTCAGCGCGCACGACGCGGGAAGCGCGACTATAACGGCGACGGCGAACGGCGCGCGCGAAGGAGCGGAGCTCACGGCGCGCTGTATCGTAACAGTGACTCTGCCGCCTGTGCCGGTCGAGGACATAGACATAGACGCGAGTGGAAGCACTGCGCTGACGGTGGGCGGCACGGTCAAATTTACCGCGACGGTGACGCCGCCGAACGCGACCAACCCCGCCGTAACGTGGGCGAGTTCCGATGAATCTGTCGCGACGGTGGACGCCGAAGGGCTTGTCACGGCAAGAGGCGAGGGCACGGCGACGATAACCGCGACGAGCATAGACGGAAGCGTAGCCGCGAGCGTGACTGTGACTGTAGCCGCCGCCGAGCCGGCGCCGGCACCGCAGCCCTCGGGCGGCGGCGGAGGCGGATGCTCCGCGGGATGGGGAGCGCTCGCTCTGCTTGCGATAGTCCCGCTCGCGATGAAGAGAAGGAAATAACGCGCGCCGCGCGCCGGCGCGAAGCGCAATCCACAAGACGAGAGAGAGGCCGCGCGCCTCTCTCTTCTCTTGCGCGCCGTACAAAAAATCCCCGCCGCGCGGACGGGGATTTCGTACTGCTGTGTTCTTTCGCGGATTTCGCGCGGCTTACAGCGCGAAGCCTTTTTCGTAGAGCTCCACGGGGACGCCGCTGCCGAGGTCCACGGAGTCTTTCGTGACGGGCTCGCCCTTCTTTATGTCGTGCTTCAGCGTGAGGCCGTTCAGCAGATAGAACGGGGCGATCTCCGCAGCTTCGGCCTTCTCCCAGAGCTCGGGGACGAGGCCGTCTATCGAGTGGTGGTGCCCCTTGACTTCAAGCACAGTCCCGGCGGGGAGGTCGCGGCTCGCGACGCCCGCCATGACGGAGACCTGACGGCACTCGGGGTGCGCGCCGATTCCCATGAAGTCGCCGAGGATTATCGAAGCCGGCGTCTCTGTGCCCATGATGTGGTAGGGCAGGAAGAGGCAGGCGTATTTTTTGTTGCGGCTTACGACGTGGCCTTTGCCCGCGAGAAGCTCCCACACCGCGTCGTTCTCGCATTTGACGATGATGAATTCGCCGCCGCCGAAGCTCGCCTCGTCGGGCGCGCGCAGGCAGCAGAAGACGTCCACGACGCCGGTCTTCTTAAGCACGCCGCCGTCCTCCTCGGGGATGAAGATGTCGGCGAGCTCGCTCGCCTTCGCTACGGGATAGCTGAGGCGCTTCGCGGCGGGGACGAGGCCCGTGATGTTGGAGACGAGGTTCATCTCGCAGAGGTCGGCGGAGATGACGTTCATGTATTTTTCAAGCAGTTTGCGGCGTCCCTCGAGCGTCGAGCGGTCCTTGTAGTGCCAGAACTCTTTGAGGCCGGGGATGTTCTCGTGCGGGAAGTGCGGGCCTTCGGTCATCGTCATTTCGCCGGTCTCGGGATCCCATACGAAGTCGTACTCGCTCGCCTTGCCCGCCGCGATTATCTCGAAGCCGAGCAGCGTGCCCCACGACCAGAGATCGACGAGGTTGCGCGGCTGGTCGCCGTTGACGAGCGCGTATATCGCGTTGTTCTCGGCGGCTATCTGGTTCAGCATCGTGCCGCAGACGCTGTCGGTCTCCTTCGAGCACATATAGACGTTTATGCCCCTCCGAAGAGCTTCTATGCAGACCTCGGAGCTGACGAGGGAGTTGCCGGTGCATTCGACGAGCGCGGTGATGTCGCTCTCGGGGACGAGGCGGTAGTCGCCGACGATGAGCACCGCGTCCTTCGGCGCGGCCTGTATCTCTTCCTTGGTCGAGCAGACGGCGAGCTTCTCTTTAGGCCATCCGAGCTCGATGAGGACCTTCTCGCATTCGTCGGTGTGGCGCGAGGATATGAGGCGCAGCTCCATCAGCTTGACCTTCGGTATCTGCGCGAGCAGCGTGTAGCCGTAGCCCTTAGTCGCTCCTATTATCCCAACACGCGACTTCTTGCCGCCGGCGTTCTTCAGCAGATTGGTGTAGTCCATAAGCCCATCTCCTTATGAAAATTTGTATGAAACCTACCGCCTATAGTTATAGCAAACGCCGTGCCAAAGTTTTTGCGCAGGGGCGCGCGCTTTTGCCCGCCTGCGGCGCTGTGGTGTTGCATCAGGCGCCGCATCATGCAACACTCAGCGCCGGAGGACGGCCTTTCTGGCGCGGCAGTCGGCTATGCCGAGCTCGCCGCGGTATTTCGCGACGGTGCGGCGCGATATCTCTATGCCCATGAGGCCGAGCATCTCTGAGAGCTTCTGGTCGCTGTATGGGGCCGCCCTATCCTCCTGCGAGATGACGGCTTTCAGCTTTTCCTTGACCTGCTGCGTCGCTATCTCCGCTCCGCCGCCCTCCGAGCCGTAGCCCTTAGAGAAGAAATAGCTCATGCTGAATACGCCCCAGCGGCACTGGAGGTATTTTCCGCTGACGGCGCGGCTCACCGTCGATTCGTGCAGGCCGAGCTTTTCCGCGACGTCTTTCATCCGCAGCGGGCGCAGGGCGGAGCGCCCGCGTTGGAAAAATCCGCGCTGTTCCTCCGCGATGCAGGCCGCGAGCTCCGTCAGGGTTTTGTTGCGCCGTCTGATGTTCAGCGAGATCTGCTCTATTTCCCTGGCCTTTCCCTCGATGTAGCTTCGCACGTCCTCGGGACAGTCGTCGCTGCGCGCGAGCTCGAGATAGCGGTGGTTGAGCGAGAGCGACTCTCCCGCGTCGAAGCATAGCTCCGCCGCAACGCCGCCGCCGCGCAGCGAGACCGTGACGTCTGGCCTCACGTACCCCGCGGGCTCGCCGCCGGCGAATCCGTTGGCCGGCTTCGGGTTCAGCGTTTTTATTCTGTCGAACGCCTCGAGCACGCGCTCGGGAGTGATTTTCATCTTCTGGGCTATGGTTTTGAACTGTCGCTTTGCGAGAGCTTCAAGATGGCGGGTTACGATTTCACGCTCGATTTCGCTTCCGCCGCTTCGTTCGAGCTGGATGGCGAGACATTCCGCGAGGGACGAGGCGCATATCCCGGGAGGGTCGAGCCGCTTCATCACGCCGAGACTGCGCTCGGCCTCATCCTCCGTTATGCCGAAGCGGGAGGCGAGCTCCGCCGCGCTCTCGGTGAAGTAGCCGCGTTCGTCGAGGCTCTCCGCGACGCAGCGGAAAATTTTCATATCGGCGTCGCTGAAGCCGCGTCCGGCGAGCTGTTCCATGAGCGAATCGGCGAGGGTCTCTTCGCGCGGGGCCGCTATGTTTTCGAGCCAGTCGTCCTCTTCGTCCGAGTCCGCCGCGCGGTAGGCGGAGTTCTGCTCGTCGAAGCTTGCCAGCCACTCGAGTTTTTTCAGGCTGCCCTCGGCAGGGGCGGGCTGGCTTTCGCCGCCGCGCGAATCCAGTTCGAGGAGCGGGTTTTCCGCGTAAAGCTCCTCTATGCGTTCTTCAAGCTCTCCGCGCGGCATCTGAAGCACGCGGAGCGACTCTATCATTTTGCCGGAAAGCGCCTGTATCTGTTTCTGTTCGAGATTCAGCATTACGGCCCACCTTCGCGCGAACGGGCTGAGGCGGCGCGGCGGTTACGCGCGGCGCGCCGCTTTCCACCAAACTAAGGCAAACGCGGGCAAAAGTCAAGCCGCGCCGTCCATCGCGCGTATGCGCGGCCGACGGCGCGGCCTTCGTACAGCGTTCGGCGCGCTAGTGTCCCGAGCTGAATTTCAGGCCGACGATGCCGGCGACGAGCAGCGCGGCGAAGAAAAGGCGAGAGGCCGTCGCAGGCTCCTTGAAGAGTATTATCCCGACGACGACCGCGCCGAGAGCGCCGATGCCCGTCCATATCGCGTAGGCCGTCCCCATCGGCAGCGCCTTTATCGCCTGAGCGAGGAAGTAGACGCTGACCGCCATACCCGCGAAGGTGAAGAAGGTGAATTTCAGATTGGTGAAGCCGTGCGAATATTTCATGCACGTAGACCATACCACTTCGAATATTCCCGCAATGAAAAGCTCGATCCATGCCATGACGCAGTCCCCCTAAAAAATAAACGCCTTCGCCCGCGCGTCTTCCAAGGCCTAACGACGCGGCGGCAAAGGCATACGCGCCCACCCGGCGGCGGACGCTACGCGGCGAAGTATAGCGCAGCGCGCGCGCTTTGGCAACGGCGGAGCTTCGGCGTTTTTCGCGCAGCCGCATGAACGACAAAAGGCGGAACCGCGGCCCCGCCTTTTTCGCTGCGCGTTATTTTCCGCCGCTTCTACCACGCGCGCTCGTATATCGCTTTCACGGCCTCTTCGGTAAGTCTGCGCGGATTGTTGTTTATCAGCCGGGTCTCCTTCATCGCGGCCCCGGCCATGCGCGCCGCGGCGTCTTTCGGGATTCCGAAGTCGCGCAGCCGCGTCTTGACGCCGCATTCTTCGCCGAGCGCGATCATCGCGTCGAGAGCCGCTTCCGCCGCGCGCCCGGCGCTCATGCCCGCAGTGTTTATCCCCATTGCCTCCGCTATCGGGACGAATTTTTCGGGACAGCCTTCGAGGTTGTATTCCATCACCCAGCGCAGCATCGCGGTGTTCGCCTCGCCGTGCGGCACGTGGAATTCGCCGCCTAGCGGATAGGCGAGCGCGTGTACGCCGGCCGTGCCGGACATCGCGAAGGCCATGCCGGCGGTCAGGCTGCCGTATGCCTGCGCGGCGCGCGCCTCGGCGTTTTCCGGCTCTTTGACGCAGATGGCGAGGTTCGGCGCTATTTTGCGTATCGCTGAGAGCGCGAGGTCCTGCGTCAGCGGGTTCGTGCCGAGCGCTAGGTACGACTCGACGGCGTGGACGAGCGCGTCCATGCCGGAGGCCGCCGTTGTCGCGGGAGGCAGGCCGAGCGTCAGCTCCGGATCGACGAGCGCGATGTCGGCGACGATGCTGCCGCTCGCGACGCCCTTTTTGGTCTTTTCCTCAGGGAATGAGAACACCGCGACCGCCGAGACCTCCGAGCCGCTGCCAGCCGTCGTCGGTATCATTATCGTCGGCAGCCCGCGCGCCGGAACCTTCTCCGAGCCGACCATGTCCGCCGCGTCGAGCTCCGGGAACTTCGCCAGCACCGCCGTCATTTTCGCGAAGTCCATCGAGCTGCCGCCGCCGAGAGCTATGAGGCAGTCGCCGCGAGATGCGCGTATATCGGCGGCGGCCTTGTAAAGCAGCGCGGCGGGCGGCTCCGGCTCGACCTCGGGCCACAGCGACGGCTCCATGCCGCGGGCCTTCGCCGCGTCCATAAGGCGCGCGAGCGCCGCGCTTTTCGCCATGCTGCGCCCCGTTATGAATACAGGCCGCCTTGCGCCGAGGGCCGCAGCTTTTTCTGCCGCGAGCGCCGACGTTCCCGCCCCGAACACGACTTCGCGTGGCATTCTGAAATTAAAGGGACTTTCCATGATATCCGCCATTTCCGCCGCCTCCTAATTTTCGCCGGGACGCGCGGGTGAGCCGAAAAATTTCGCGCACGTCAGAGTCTCTCCGGGCTCTGCGACCACGAACAGATCGTCCCAGCGGCCCGAGACGAGCTTTTCCAGCACGACGTTGCTCCCCGGCACATGGCGCAGTTCGCAGCCCGCGATTCGCGCGCCGCGTTCAGCCTCCGCGAGAAAATCCCTGTCGCGGCTGTCGTAGGTTCCCGTGTCGATTATGTCCGCGTGGGTGTAATTCTTGAACCAGCTTTCGAAGAGCGCGCGCCCTTCCGCTTCGCCGTACTTTTCCATTACGCTTTCGCGCAGCCCTTCAAGAGAGTAACGCCCTCTGTCGGAGTCCCTGATGTAGAAGTGTCCCGGCTCTTTGAGGTTTTCGTGCGGCGCTCCGCCGGTGTTCAGCAGCATCGTGATGCAGTCGTCGGCGCGCGGCACGACGACGCGCCGCGAAACGCTCACGGAATCCCACGAGCCTCCGCAGAAGCCCATGGCGACGAGCACGGTGTCCGTCTCTTCGCTCATTTCGCCGAGCGCCCTGACGAGCTGCAGGCGCATCTCCTTCGGCTCGGCGTGGAAGCGCCGGTCTACGCAGCGGACGGGCCAATTCGTGCACATCTTTTTCTGCGCGGCGGCGACTGCCCCCGCGAGCGAGCTGCACGCTAAAATTACCGCCTTCATCGAAACTTCTCCGGACGCGCCGTCAGCGCCCGACTATCGCCGGGACGCCGGAAATCTCTTTGACGACCGGCACGGTCGAGCTCGCGTCTATCTCTCCGCAGAAGAAAAGGTCGTTGTCGAAGCCGAGGCCGGAGAGTATCTTGCCGTGAGTAGACTCGCGGCATATCGCCGTGACGTCCGGGCCGAGGCTCTGCCACAGCGAGAGCGCTGCGAAAGCGCCGTCCGTCAGTTCCATCTCCCCGGCGCCGTTCGACGGCGCGAGCGCCAGCAGCTTCTCGACGAGCATACCGGCGCATACCGAATCCTCAAGCGAAAATTCGCCGTTGCGCCCGGCGCATATCACGCCGACCGACGGCCCGGCGCAGAGCGCGTCCCACGCCGCGGCCTCCGCGTTGCGGGCGCAGCCGGCTATCACGTGCGCGCAGTCCCTAACGGCGCGCATTATCGCGCGCGTGCCGTTCGAGGTCGTTATTATCGCGTGCTGCGGCGCGCCCGCGGCCTTAAGCTCGAGCGGCGAATTGCCGAAATCGAAGCCTGGCGCCGGCAGTCCGCCGCGCTCGCCCATGATCTTCCAGTCGTCTCCGAGCTTCGCTTTCATCGCGAAGGCCTCGTCCACCTCGGTCACGGGCACGAGCACCTCGCCGCCCACGTCGAAGAAGGTCGTTATCTGCGTCGTCGCGCGAAGCAGATCGACCACTATGCGCGCGTCGTGCTTTTTTAGAGCTTCGCATGGAAGGTATGCTACGTCGAATGTGTATTTCATATGACACCTCCGAATATTTAATATTTCATTTGAAATTGCGCGGACGTTCCGCCGTATAAAGAATGTGCGGCATATCCGAGCCTCTGTATCTTATATCGTCCATCTGCCGGTCTCTTTCATGCCGAGCCGCCCGGCTACGCGGCGCGACGCAGCGCCGGCATCGCGGATTCGTCGCGCAGTATAGCGGCGGGGCTTCGCAGCCGCCGCCGCTCATCTTGCGCAGAAACGTCCGCTCAGTCCTCAATATTATACGTCCTTCGCGCCCGTCCGCCCGCGTCATACGTTCCTCCAGCGCTTGAAGCCGCGTCCCACGACTTCGTCGGCCTCTGCGAGGACCATGAACGCGCCTGGGTAGTGCTCGCGCAGGAAGCCTTTCAGCTCCACCGCCTCGCGCGTGCGCAGCAGAGTCATTATTGTGAAGCCCTCGTGATGCTTGTAGCCGCCCTCGCATGTCAGCAGCGTGCAGCTCCTGTCTAGGCGATGCGTGATGAAGTCCACTACATCCTGCGTGTGCGAGGCTATGACGAACACCAGCTTGCGCTTCTCGAACGACGAGAGCACGCGGTCCATCGCCATTCCGTTGACGTAGCAGGCGATGAAGCCGTAGAGCGCGTTCGTCAGCCCGATGATGCCGATTGAGATAATGAGCAGCGTCGTGTTGAAATAAATGCTTATCTTGCCGACCTCCAGGCCGTATTTCTTGCGTATGACGAAGATCGGTATGTCGAGGCCGCCGAGGCTCACGCCGGCGCGGTAGAGCAGCCCAGCGCCGGAGCCCTTGATCGCGCTGCCGACGACCGCCGCGAGAAACCTGTCCTCTATTACGGGGAACGGCACGGTCTGCATAAAGTCGAGAATGAAGGACACCAGGAAGGCGTTTATCACCGTCCATACGAGAAAGCGCTTAGAGAGCGTCCGCGCGCCGAACAGCAGCAGGGCGACGTTCAGCGCCAGCACCGTGTACGCAGGGTTTATGCCTATCGCGTACTTCACCAGCACCGAGACGCCCATGACTCCCTGGTCGGCGAAGCGGTAGGGCAGAGTGAAACCGGCGACCCCTATCGAATATATAATGATGGCGGCGACCGACGTGACGAGCGTTCGCCACTCGGAAAAGAATATGACCTCGGCCTTTTTATACAAATGCTTCCACTTCAGCTCGCCAGACGGATGCCCGGAATGTTCCATTGCCTCGTTCTCCCCGTAAGATTTTTTTCATATCTCGCGCGGCGGAAAACTCTCCGCGCCCACGCGCGATTTTAGCACAAACCGTCATTTTTGCCGTAATTATCTTTTGCCTGGGCCAAGCTGTGATAAAATGTAGCCTGAAAATTTATGTTCGGGAGGAATCACAATGCCGGCACCAATGCAGATAAGTCTTGAAGAGATAATATCCATGCTGCTCCAGCGCGTCGAGGCGCTCTCCGCGAGCGACGAGAACAGCAAGACGAAGCAGAATATAATCTACAGGGTCCTTTACAAGAAGGGGCTTCTCACCGACGCTGACATACTCGACTCGGTGAAGGAGGAGTACCGTATGCTCAAGGAGCTCGGCGCGATACAGGACGAGCCGAGCGAGGAGATGTACAAGACCATCACCGACGGAATACTTCAGTGGATAAAGGGCGACGTCGAGGGCATCAAGAAGTCGATGGCAGAGTACGAGCAGAAGCTGCGCGAATTCGCGCGCGAAGAGGCCGCGAAGAAGCCGAAGATCGAAGTCGCAGGCGCGAACGTCTTAAACCAGCTCGACGCCGCGGCGAACAAGGGCGGCAAACTCATCATCTAACAGAAACAACGCGCAGGCTCGCGCGAAGAAATCCCCGCCGGCTTGAGGACGGGGATTTCTTCGTCAGCCGCGTCTGACGCTCGGGAAGCCGCCCGAAGGCGTCAGAGAAAAAAGTCGGACAGAGATTCCGCCGTCTTGAATTCTTCGTTATACGCGCAGTCGAAGCAGGCGACCGTCCCGTCGTACTTCAGTATATAGACGCAATCAGCGCCGTCGTCCGAAAATACTGCGCCGCATACCCCGTAGTTCTCGTTATAGAAAGACGACCACCGCAGTATCATCTCGTGAGTGTATATTATCCACGCGATTTCCGTTTCTCCACCGCCTGGGGCGTTCATCGTTTCTGAAACGCCGTCGCTGACGCGCAGCACGGAGTAAAGCTCCTCCGGGACGCGTCCGTCTTCCGGGCCTTCGTATGGAGGGTGGAGCGACAGTGCGCCGCCGTATTTGCGCGACGCCTTCTCTATATAATCCATGCCGCGCGGCTTCATCGCGGTCTATGCTGCGGCGCGCCGCGCGCTACGGCAGCGGGCCGTCCCAGAAGCGCGGAATTCCGACGGAGTATCCGACAGTGAAGCCGCCGTCCTGGTCGTAGACGAAAATCAGCTTCGAGTTGAAATTGTTCGTCGGCGCGGAGAATGCGAGCCCCGCTTCCCAGCGGCTCTCTTCGTCGTCCGGGCCTCCCATCACGCGGCCGTAGTTGCCGAATATCTCGACGTTGAGCCCTCCCCACCATGAGCGCATGAAAGCGCGCTCGATGCCGAGGTGCAGCCAATACGCCTGGTCGCCGACGAGCGGATGCTGCCCGAGGCTGTATAGCTCGTTATGCGTGCCGAGCGTCGCGGCGTAGGCGAGAGAGTCTCCGTCGCCGGTCTTCAGTCCGCCGCCGAATACGACCTTGTTGTCCTTCATTATCGGAATATAGCTCGTGAACCGCGTGCTCGACACCACGTCATGCCCTATCGGGAACCAGAAGTCGCTCACGACCTCGAAGCCGCGCGTCGGCAGTATCGGATCGTCGAGATTGTTGAAGCTGAAGGTCAGATACGGGCCGTGCTCGTCGTCGCCGTCATCGTAGGAGGTCACGAGCTCGCCGGCGTAGCCGACGCCGACGCGCATACGGTCGGATAGGCGCTTGTACCATGCGAGCTTCGCCGTATAGCGCTCAAGCTCAGTCTCGCCGCTCATATAAAGCGGCTCGTACTTCTCGCGCCGCGCGGCGAGCGTCAGCCCCCACTGGTCGTTGTTTATGCTCATAGGCGTGAAATAGCGAAGCATGCTCCCCCACGTCGTTCCGAGCCGCAGGTCGAGCGCCGCGGCGTCGCCGTCTAGGAACGTGTCGCGCGCCGTCGCGGTCACGGCGAACCATCGGTTTCCGTGCAGGTTGCTCGCGTAGCCGTCTACGCCTATCTCGTATTTCGCCGGACGCTCTACGCGGAAGACCACGGCGACAGTGCCGCGCGACAGACGCTCGGTGTGCCCGTCTACGGCCTTCACGTCCTCGTACTTCGACATCTCTTCCACCGCCTGTGAGACAAGCTTCATGTCGAGCGGCTTGTCCAGCCAGTGGTCGTACTTTTCGTAGAGCCTTTCGGAAATACCCTCGGGCACGCCCTCGAAGCGTATTTCAACCACCTTGGGAGGCTCGTGGCGTCTTCTGCGCTCGAGCCGGTGGTCCCACACGCCGCACTTTTCCTCCACGAGCCTGTGGAGCTCCGCGACGCTTGCGCCGGCGGCCCTCGTTCCAGCGTCGATTATCCTGTCGTAGCCGCCCGACTCGAAGGTGCTGAAACCCTTCACGTCGGGCGCGATTATCAGGTCCGCGGCCGCGGCGTTCGCCCGCATCTGGTCTATCATCATTATGTCGAGAGTCTGCCCAGCCACGTCGAACATCGACCTCATGTCGGTGTCCTTCTTCGTTATGTCCTCGGGCGAGAGGTTGACTGCGACTATCGGATGCCCTGGGAATATCTTCTTCGCCTCGAGCACGGGAAGGTTCGCCTTCAGCCCGCCGTCGACGAGCAGCATCCCGTCCATCGGCCACGGGTCGAAGACTATGGGTATCGACATCGAGGCGCGAAGCGCCGACGCGAGGTTGCCGTTGCGCAGCACGACCGTGTCGCCGTTCAGAAGGTTCGTCGCGACGGCGGCGAAGGGGTATTTGAGGTAGTCGAAGTCTGTCGAGGTGACGTCCGCCGTCAGCTCGCTGAGGAAGGCGTAGAGGTTCTTCGCGTTCAGCACGGCGCGCCGTCCCTGCGTCTGGTTGTTCTCGTTGATAGTCACGGAGAGCAGCGCGTCGTTAGGCGCGGGCGGCGCGTTGAACGAGGACTTGCCGTTGTCAGCCCCGGCGCGTCCGGACATTATCTCCATAAGGTTGACCTTGGAGAGTATCTCGCGCATCTCCGCCGGAGTGTAGCCGGCGCTGTATAGGCCGCCCATTATCGCGCCCATGCTGGTGCCGACGACGGCGGCTATAGGGATGTTCTCGCGTTCAAGCACCTCGAATACGCCGATATGCGCGAGCCCCTTCATGCCTCCGCCGCAGAGGACGAGAACGACGCCGTCGTCATGCGGGAAGCCCCAGCTTCTGAAATGCTCGCGCGTCTCCCTGCTGTGCGCGGGGAACTGGGCGGCGCGCGCCGGCAGCGGCGCGAATATGACGAGCGCGGCGCAGAGGGCCGCTGTTAGCTTGGCGAATACGGACATACACACACCTCTCACATGACGCCGGACATTCTCCGGCCCGCATGATACGAATACAAAAGCCCAAGGGGTTACGCCCTTTCTTGATATGACAACGATTATACCATTTTGCGCGGAAAAAGCGGAACAGAGCGTCCGCTATTAGGCATTCGCCGCGCTTCGTCGCGCGCCGCCCCCGTTTGGAATATAATAGGGTACCGGGGCGCGCCGCGCGCCCCGCTCATACGATACGAAAGGCGGAGGCTTTATGCACAAGGTCGGACGGTGGATTCTTCTCGCGCTTTTGCTCGCTTTTCTCGCCGGACTGCTCCCTACGATCTTCGATATGTTCGGCAGATTTTTCGTCTTTACGGAAGAGGGGTTAGGCGTCACGCGCCATTTCACACATACGGTGGACGCGTTCTTTCTGGCGCTCAAGGATTACGCGTGGCATATCACGATAATCTACGCCGCCATTATTGCTTTCGTCATCTTCATGGAGGGGCAGAACCCAGACCGCACTATATTGTGGATGCTGGCCCTCGTGTTCGTCCCGGTGCTCGGCGTCGTGCTGTACCTCGTCATAGGTCCTGACTTCCACAGTATACGCAACAGGCGGCGCTTCCGTCCGCCGAAGGATTACGGCGTCGATGAGACGCCTTTCCCGCGCGAGATGGAGGATACGTTTCTCATCGGGCGCATGCTTCATGCGTGCAGCGGCGCTGACCTGCTGACGCGCAACCGCGCCGATATACTCATAAACGGAGACGAAGCTTTCCCCGCGATGGAGGAGGCTCTGCGCGCCGCTAAGAGCTATATCCACATGGAATTTTTCATAGTGCGCAGCGACGAGCTCGGCGAGCGGATCGGCGCGCTGCTCAAGGACGCCGCGAAGCGCGGCGTTGACGTGCGCCTGCTTTACGACGCTGTCGGGAGCTGGAATATCAGGAGGACGTTCGTCAAGGAGCTAGAGGACGCCGGCGTTGACTGCCGCTCTTTTATGCCTGTGGCTCTGCCTATCTTCCGCCGCCAGATGAATTACCGCAACCATCGTAAAATCGTCGTTGTAGACGGAGCCGTAGGTTTTACGGGCGGGCTAAACGTCGGGGTGGAGTACGAGGGGAATGGGCCGCTCGGCTTCTGGCGGGATACCTTCGTGCGGCTTGAGGGGGAGGCCGTCGGGGAGCTGCACAAGATTTTCCTCAACGACTGGCGCGTGGGTTCCGGGAAGAGGCCGCGCGGCGCGTGCGAACGCGGCGATGTATTCCGGGCTGCGCCGCCGGACGTCCGCGGCCTGCCGGTCCTGCCGATGCAGGTCGTCGCAAGCGGCGTAGACAGCGCCTGGCATTCGATAGCGAAGGGGTATTACGGTATGATCTCCCGCGCCCGTGAACGCGCATGGATAACTTCGCCATATCTCGTGCCGGGGCCGGAGCTTATGAACGCGATGATAGCGGCCTCGCTCGCCGGCGTGGACGTGCGCGTCATGATCCCCGAAAAGAAAGACCACTTCCTTTCGTTCTGGGGCAGCCGCAGCTATATCGAGCCGCTTCTGCGCGCGGGGGTGCGCGTCTTTATGTACCGCGGCGGCTTCATCCATACGAAGTCGGTGCTCTCGGACTGTTGCTGCGCCTCGGTCGGCACATGTAATATGGACGTGCGCAGCCTCGACATAAATTTCGAGAACCAGCTCTTTTTTTACGACAGGCGGATAACCGAGATATTCGCCGCGCAGTTCGAGCGCGACATGGAGAGCTGCCGCGAGCTGAACGTCTCAGAGTGGGAGGAGCGCCCTGTGTGGCAGAAGTTCCTGGAGTCCTTCGGCCGCCTCTATTCGGCGCAGATATAGCATGACCGACAGAATGTACGAAAAACGTTTTTCCGAACGCAGGGCCGTATGGGGCGCCTGCGCGGCGGCGCTCTGCGTGATCTGCCTTTACATATTTATAAAAATACACGAGACCAGCCTGTGGTCCGCTGCCGGCGCGGCGTGGGCGTTCCTGTGCGCGGCGGCAGCTCTGATGTCGTTCGCCGCGCGGCGCACGAAGCTGCTGTCGCGTTCGCCGAAGCTGCGGCTCCTGGCCGACTGGGGCGGCGGGCTGTGGTTCATCTTCGTGACGTGGTCGTTCGCGCTGCTAGCTGTGATAGGGGCTGCGGACAGAATTTTCGGCTTCGGAGCGGGCGCGGCCTTTTCGCTCGCGTCGTCGTTCCTGTCTGCGTTTTGTCTCATAGCCTGCAGCGTGCGCTGCGCGCTGACGCCATGCGCGACATTCATAAAGATAGAGACGGACAAGCTGCCGCCTGAGACGGAGAGGCTGCGCGTCGTCCAGCTCACCGACCTGCATCTCGGCCCGTCGTCCGGCGCGCGCCAGCTCGCGCGCGTGCTGCGTCTCGTGCGCGAGGCCGCGCCCGATATGGTCGTCGTCACGGGCGACGTGACGGACGGGCGCCTTGAGGGACGCTCGCGCGAGACGGCGATGTTCCGCCGCATAAAGCCGAAGTACGGATTTTTCGCCGTGACGGGAAATCACGATTTTTACGACGATGTCGAAGAATCCCTTAAATTTATGCGGATGTCGGGGATGCGGGTGCTGCGCGGCGAGGCGGCCGAGGCCGGCGGGATCGTCGTAGAGGGCGTGGACGACCGCGACCACCTGATAGAGGACAAATGGGGGCTGACGCGCTCAGAGACGCTCATCGTCAACACGAAGAGCCGCTTCCCGGATAAATTCATCCTGCTGCTGCGCCACCGCCCCGTCGTCGAAATCGGCACGGAGGGCTTCTTCGACCTTCAGCTTTCGGGGCACACTCACGGCGGGCAGGTCATACCGTTCCTTTCGTCGCGGCTGTTCATTCGGGGACATTCTCGCGGACTGAAAAAGCTTAAGCACGGCAGCATGCTCTACACCAGCAACGGCTCGGGCTACGTCGGCCCGCCGGTGCGCCTCTTCGCGCCGCCGGAGATAGTCGTTATAGACATAGTGAAAAAAGGAGGCGCGCCGGGTGCCGCGTCCGCGCGGTAGGTTCGACTCTGAAAAATTTGAAAAAACTGGAGGCGCGCCGGAGCGCAATCCCGCGCCGCGCGAAGCGGCGCTGCCGAAGGAGCTCGACGTCGCGGGGCTGCCCGATGGAGAATGGATAGCGCGCGGCGTCTACCGCATGGAGCGGCGGTTCCGCTACGGCTCGGCCTACGGCAGGAACGTGCTGACGCCGCCCGGCGAAAGCGGAGCGGCTCTGAAGCTCTGGGGCGGCAGCGAACGGCCTGTATTCCTCGACACGGAGACGACCGGCCTCTCGGGCGGCACGGGGACCTACGCCTTCCTCATCGGCCTCGGGATATGCGCCGAGGACTGCCTGCGCGTCGTCCAGCTCTTTCTCGCCGGCCCCGCGTGGGAACGGTCATGGCTCGAGGCAGTGGAGAACGAGCTGCCGCATGGCTGCGGCCTCGTCACCTACAACGGGCGCGCCTTCGATCTGCCGCTGCTGCTGACGCGCTACACCCTCGCCCGCAGCGTGCCGTCGTGGAGATACGCGCCGCACATGGACCTGCTCATGCTCGCGCGCCACTTTTACCGCGGGCGGCTCGAATCATGCTCGCTCTCGTCGATGGAAAAAAACGTCCTCGGCCTGCGCCGCAGCGGCGAAGACGTGCCCGGCAGCCAGATCCCGTGGATGTACACGCGGTTCCTGCGCGACTCCGACGCTTCGCCGCTGCGCGGCGTCTTCTACCACAACACGCTCGACATAGTGTCGCTTGCCGTCCTTCAGCGCCGCATCGCGGCTATGGCCTCCGGCGACTGCGACTGCGCCGCGGACATGGTGCGCGCGGGCGACCTGTGGCTTGCGAAGGGCTTCGAGGAGAGGGCGCGCGAGACGTGGCGCGCCGCGCTCGGCTTCACGCGCGACCGCCACGCCGCGCTGCTGCGCCTCGCGGAAACCGAACGAGCGGCGGGGAACTACCGCGCCGCGTACGGCTACTACAAAGAATCGCTCGCGACCGAGCGCCGCCCGGTGCGCACGCTAGAAACGATGGCGAAGATAGAAGAACACCGCTTCCGCCGCCCGGCCGACGCGCTCGCCCATGCGCGGGAGGCGCTGCGCTGGCTCGAACGCCACAGGATATTCAAGGACAAAAACTGGGAGGCCGACCGCGCCTCGCTGCTCCACAGAATAGAGCGCCTCGAAAGAAAAACCGCGCGCGTCCCGGGTGAAAGACAAGGCGAAATCCTGTCAGGCGGCGAGGAAATCTGAGCCGCTCGCCGAAACGCGGGAAAACGCAGCGGCTTCTGGAAATTTTCCCAAGGCCGCGCCGCCGCGCCCCTGTCCGGAAACTTCCGAAATGCCGCCGGAAGAGCGCAAAACTTACTGGCCGTTCCGCCGCCTCCGCACTTATATAATGTTTTGACTTTTTCAGAAAACGCCGTCGTTCCGCAAACGTTTTGCGCCCTATCGGACGCCGCGGCTAATTCCGTTCAGTATCAGCGTGTTGCCGGATGTCCCGGCCGTTAGACCGCCTGGACGGTACAATAGAATAAAAAAATCATGCCGTCCCGCGAATGTCCGGCGCGCGGCGAAGCCGGGCGGCCCCCCCGCTGGGCCTCCGCCCCGTATCCAATAGCCGCCTTCGCCGCCGTATCGCTTCGTTCGGCCTCGGCTTTGGGAACTGAGGTTTTGCATGGGCGGCCACGTTTCGTCACGTACGCGGAATTTTCGCGGACGCCACAAAGAACCGCGACGCCGCGGCGTTTTCCGCCGTTGTATAAAACGTTCGAAAAAGGCTGAGCGCCGCAGAAAAATGCTATAATTGCGACGAATGTGTAAAATTTATACCGGCTTATCAGTTGAAAGGAGAAAACATAAAATGTGGAAAGGACGATTCTCGCAGGACATGGACGCGGCGGTGCTCGGTTTTACTCAGTCGCTTGACCTCGACTGGCGCATGGCGCAGGCCGACATACGCGGCAGCATCGCGCACGTGCGCATGCTCGCGCACACGGGGCTGCTCGCAGGCGACGAAGCCGAGACGATAGAGAAAAACCTCCGCGAGATAGCGCAGGAGATAAAGGACGGGACTTTCAAACCGAAGGTCGAGCTCGAGGACGTCCACATGAACATCGAATCGCGCCTCATAGAAAAATGCGGCGCGACCGGCGCGCGCCTCCACATGGGGCGCAGCCGCAACGACCAGGTCAACACGACCGTGCGCCTCTACCTGCGCAAAGAGCTGCTCGGGATATGGGAAGGGCTCGAAACTCTGATAAACGTGCTGCTTGTGAAAGCCGAGGAACACGCGGACGTAGTCGTCCCGGGCTACACCCACCTCCAGCAGGCGCAGCCGGTCTCGATGGGGCACTTCTGGGCGGCGCACGCGCAGGCCTTCATGCGCGACGCGCGGCGCCTGCTCGCGGCCTACGACGCCGTGGACGAATCTCCGCTCGGATGCGGCGCGCTCGCCGGCTCCACGCTGCCGCTCGACCGCGAATTCACCATGCGCGACATGGGCTTCTCGCGCATGACGGAAAACAGCATGGACACGGTAGCGCACCGCGACCACTTCCTCGACATCCTCTACTTCGCCGCCGTCTTCGGCGACCACGTAAGCCGCCTGTCGGAAGACCTCATCATATACTTCACGACGGAATTCGGCTGGGTCAGGCTGCCGGACTCCTTCTGCACCGGCTCGAGCATCATGCCGCAGAAGAAGAACCCCGACGTGCTCGAGCTGCTGCGCGGCAAAACGGGACAGATCACCGGCGCGCTAGTAGACCTTCTCACAATGATGAAAGGAATCCCGCTCACCTACAACCGCGACCTTCAGGACGACAAACGCGGCCTATTCCGCACGCTCGAATGCCTCGGACTCATCTTCTCCGTGCTGCCGCCGCTTCTCGCCCACGTCGAAATCGACGAAGAAAAGGCGAACCGCGGCTTCGCCGACGGCCTCATCCTCGCCACCGACGTCGCGGAATACCTGGTGCTGCGCGGCGTGCCCTTCCGCAGCGCGCATGAAAAAGTCGGCCACGCCGTCCGCTGGTGCATCGAGCACGACCGTCCGATGGACAAGCTGACGCTCGCCGAATGGCAGGCCGTAATCCCCGAAGTAGGCGAAGACCTCCTCCCGCTGCTGACGCCGCGCCGCTCTATGGAGCGCCGCAACACCTACGGCGGCGCCTCGCCCGAACAGGTGCGCGGACAGATAGCCCGCGCGAAAGAAAAACTCGCCGCCTACGGGCGCGAGATGAACGCATACAAAGACCGCCTGCCGGATATGCTGTAAGGCGGGAACAAAAAATACGAAAAGGCAGCCGCGACAGTCGTCTATCCCCGAACGCGGCTGCCCTCGTCATTGCGCGCCTGCGCTGAACGGATGTCTACTCTTCGCGCGAAGCGTCTTCGTCTCGCAGCTTTTCCAGAAAGGACACGTCTGCCGGACAAAAGTCGTATTGAGATATCTCTTTCGCCGTTATCCATTTTATGTCGCTGTGTTCGAGCGCGCGCGGCTCGCCCTTGATTATCTCGGC
This sequence comes from Cloacibacillus sp. An23, assembly GCF_002159945.1. Classification (NCBI taxonomy): domain Bacteria; kingdom Thermotogati; phylum Synergistota; class Synergistia; order Synergistales; family Synergistaceae; genus Cloacibacillus; species Cloacibacillus sp. An23. Next base: position 197,449 of record NZ_NFJQ01000006.1, read on the forward strand.
GTTGAAGAGCATAAGATGGACGGTCAGATCTGTATAGCTGTGCGACGTTTCAGCGAAAAGAGTGCCTACGGTGAGGCCGACGCCGAGCTCCTCGCGGCATTCCCGCGCGAGAGCCTGTTCCTTCGTCTCGCCGGGCTCGACCTTGCCGCCGGGAAACTCCCACAGCGTCCCGCGCGCCTTGTGCGCGGGACGCCTGCATATCATAAATCTGCCCCCGTCGCGTATGAGCGCCGCGACCACCTCTGCGGTCATGACCATGCGCCTCTTTCGGCGTTTGCCGTAAATTTGTCAAAAATATAAAATTCCACTCGTAACGCGATTTTCATCGGAAACTCCCCCAATATGCGCCGTCACAGGCGTTTGAACTGAGCTATTGTAACAAAAAAACTCCCCGAAGCATTTCTCGGGGAGTCTGTATTTTCTGGAGCCGGCGAAAATGTTGATATTAGCTGATTTATAGACATATCAAAAATAATCTATAAAAAACTTGCAAACACTATAATGTAATTTTGGGTGGGTTTTAAGTGGGGTTGAAATTGACATAAAACTATATAAGGAATATATAAAATCTAGTCTATTATATTATAAAAGAGGCGTAATATGGCGAAATTAAGACAAAGCGATGTCAACAAAGCTAAGCCGCGCGATACGAAATATAAATTGTGGGATGAAGGAGGGCTTTATTTGCTCGTACAGCCCTCCGGGGTGAAATCGTACTATCTGCTGTACAAGGATCCAAACGGCAAGAAAAGAGAGATAAAAATAGCGGATGGCGGATCGTCGCTGCAAGAAGCACGAGGGCTGGCGCAAATGTGGAAAGGTACGGCCGCGCGAGGGAGCGATCCGCAAAAAAAGTTTAAACCGGGGCCAAATGACCGCCCGAAAATCGAAGTTGTGAAAGATCCTACCGTGCGCGATGTGCGTAACGCTTATAAAGCTTATCTGATGCCGGATGATGACAGTATCATTCCGCCGTTAAAGAACGGTTCGAAAACAATAGGTCAGATTGACGCGATGCGGCTTTTTACTGGATTCTTCGACAAACATTTTTCTCAGATCGACTATTCCGTTATCCAGCAATACGTCACTTTCGCTAAATCTGCACGCAGAAATAGAGAAATAACGATCAACGGAAGGCTGCGCCATTTTTGCGTCATGTGGAACTGGGGCATAAAAAATAAACTAATTTCTGACAGATATCAACCACCGGAAAATTATAAGCTGCAAGAAAAGGACAGCACAAAACGTGTACGCTATCTTACTCCCGAAGAGCGCGAACGACTGTACCGAGCATTGGACGAACGAGAAAAAGAGCGCGGAATCGACTATCTTAAGACGGCGGTCATCGTCTCCAACTACACCGGCATACGTCAGAACGCCCTGCTGGCTTATGACATAGGGTGACCTGACCGAACACACAAACGGCAAGTGGACGATGCACTTATCTCCGATGTAGTCAAAATCTGTAAAAGATTACGATCTTCCGTTGTCTGATCGTGTCGTAAACTCCTTGAAAAGCTGGAAACAATATTCAGAAAAAGAGTGGAGAAACGTTAAGCCAAGCGACTATGTCATCAGATATGGCAAAATCGGTGCTCCACTGACAGAAATAAAAAGATCTTGGCTTTCTGTTTTGAGGCGAGCGCAAATAACGGACTTCAGGTGGCACGACCTAAGACACGACTTCGCTTCTCAGCTCGTTATGAATGGCGTGCCGCTCGAACAAGTCCAGAAGCTTATGACGCATGAAACGATATCCATGACGTTACGCTATGCCCATTTTGCGCAGAATATATTGCAGGACGCGGCCAATAAGCTGAACGCCCTATGATGCGTTTATAGATGTCGTTTATTGTGCGCATTGGTGATTCACCAAAGAACGGAATATAATATATAATTATGTCAGGTTAGTGATATAAAATATGACCGAATGAAATTATAAAAAATGCCGGATGTGAGAGCCGAATGAAGCGTCAGGAATATAAAGAACGCATAATCGATAAGAAAGTCGACGAATACCTCGCAGCTTTTGGAGCCGTCTGTATCGAAGGGCCGAAATGGTGCGGCAAGACATGGACGTCATCATATCACTGCAATAGTGAGATTTATATCGGCGATCCGGCTGGGAACTTTCAGAACCGGCATTTAGCCGAGATCGCGCCCGAGCTGGTACTTGAGGGCGAAACTCCCAGGCTGATCGACGAGTGGCAGGAGGTGCCGCCACTGTGGGACGCGGTTCGTTATAAAGTCGACGAAACGCATCAAAGGGGGCAATTTATCCTCACAGGCTCAGCCACGCCAAACCACAAGGGGATTTTGCACAGCGGCGCGGGACGTATCGGACGGCTGCGAATGCGCCCGATGTCGCTTTACGAATCCGGAGATTCAAGTGGATGCGTGTCGCTTGAAAAGCTTTGCAGCGGCGAAATCACGCCGTCCATGACGGGAACTGTAGATCTCAGAGAACTGATAAAGCTGATTATACGCGGAGGCTGGCCCGGCAGCTTGGGGTTGCTTTTGGAGCAGGCTGCGCTGCTTCCATCCGAATACCTCAACGCCGTAATCGACGACGACGTTTATCGTATAGACGGAGTGCGGCGGGATACGTCAAAAATGCGTTTGCTGCTGCGTTCGCTCGCGCGCAACGAAAGCACGACCGTAAGCAATAAAACTCTTGTTCGAGACATAAAAGCGATTGACGACGAAGATATAGACGCCGATACGGTCGCCTCTTATCTCGATATACTAAAAAGACTGTTCATCACTGACAATCAGCCGCCGTTCGCGTCTAACATCCGCTCGTCAGTCCGCGTCAAGCAATCCGAAAAAAGACATCTCGCAGACCCGTCTCTTGCCTGTGCTTTGCTGAAAGCGACGCCGGATGGGTTATTGAACGACCTTGAAACTCTGGGCTTTTTATTCGAGGCGCTGTGTGAGCGCGACCTGCGCATTTACGCGGAATCTTTCGGCGGCAGTCTCTACCATTATCAGGACTATAAAAACAACGAGATCGACGCCGTCATAGAAATGCCGGACGGGAACTGGTGCGCCTTTGAAATCAAACTTGGCGCCAACCAAATCGACGCGGCTGCCGCGAGCCTGCTTAAAATACAAAAGCAAACTGCGGAATCTCCGGGCAGCAAGCCGCCGTCCGTCCTATGCGTCATCTGCGGCATGGCAAACGCCGCATATAAGCGCCCGGACGGCGTGTTCGTGGCGCCTCCGACAGCGCTGAAAAATTAGCGGTAGTAATTTGACAATTGACTATGCCGAGCGCTGAATGTTCTCCACATTCGACTTATCACCATACGTGACGCAATAGTCATGATACCTTTTATTTTTATGCCCGATACTGCCGAATCCAGTGCATTTTCATTGCGCAATATCGGCGAGTTTCTCTGTTGCGACACTTGTTCGGTCAGCCACTTAAGCACATATATCTGCTTGATGCCGTTATGCGAGGCAACAAGGCCGTAATCTATCGGAATTTCAGATTATGGTCTCTGATGTCGTCAAGCGATGCCAGATCAAGTTCCGGCATTTTTCCATGGCATCCGCACACAAAACGACAAATCTTATTAATAAAGACTTGTCGTTTTTAAGACTATATACCATTTTCTGTCATCGAAGCTATAAGCAAAAATAGGTAATATTAATGATTCTAAACCGTTTCCTATTCGCATGTATCTAAAAGTATGCGGCAGTATAGTGTGTAACTTTTACTACGCTGATGATTTTTGTCGAGACGCTAGCATCGGATATTTTGCATAAAAGCCCTCATATTTTCAGCCGGGCTTGTCGTTGGCCGCCCAAGATCAGCCCGAGCTCCGATAGCAGCCTTAGCCTCTATAAATGCCAACTTTTCAGCTTTTTTAGCTTCTTCAAGTGCAGCATCGAGTTCATCATAACTACTCACTATTTTGCAGAATGGATACCCGCACCCTTCAGCTATTTTTATCAGATCTATCGCACCGGCGACGGTAGGCATTCCACCAACGCTCTCGTGCGCATTATTATTAATGACGACATGGACCATATTGTTAGGTTTGTTTGCCCCTATTACCGCCATTGCCCCCATATGCATAAGTACAGCGCCATCTCCATCGATACACCAAACTTTTCTTTCTGGTCTTTTGAGAGCAATTCCAAGAGCGATGGATGAGCTGTGTCCCATTGAGCCTACTGTCAGAAAATCATGTTCATGCCCCTGGTGCTTAGCCTCTCGTATTTCGAACAGTTCTCGTGAAGCTTTCCCCGTTGTTGAGACTATTAAATCATTACCGGCAGCATTAACAATATGCTCAATGATTTTTTCTCTCAACATGGTGTTTGTATTTTTATATTCAGCCTTACCATCAAAATCCAGCGCACCCTTTTTTACAACAAACGCAACGCTTTTACCGGAAGCGAGCAATGGAGAAAAAACTTCTTTCATATGTCTTATAAGTTCATCCTCTGTTGTATGCTTATTGATAACAAATGATGATATGCCTAAGTCTGACAATAACTTTAACGTAATCTCTCCCTGAAACATATGCTGAGGTTCGTCATGTACCCCCGGTTCCCCACGCCATCCAATAATGAATATGCATGGAATGCCGTATACTTTTTCATTTAATAAAGACGCAACAGGATTCACTATATTTCCTATTCCGCTGTTCTGAAGATACACTACCGGAGTTTTGCCAGTCGCAAGATAATATCCGGCTGCAAGACCGACAGCATTGCCCTCGTTTGCCGCAATGATATGTTTATCTGATATTCCATATTCATTTATAAGATAACTGCAAAGCGGTTTCAGCTGTGAATCTGGGACGCCTGTAAAAAAGTCGTAGTCTTTTAAAAACGATAAATTCATTTCCTAATTCACCCTCACTATTTGTTTATACAACATTCTAAATGCATTATGAGATATGCCAACAGGATTATTTTTTAATCTAACAGGATTTACTGATTGCGATAGAGCCTCTATTTCCATCTCATCTCCATGCGGATATGTTATATTGAGCGATGATAAAAGTTCTTCAAACCATTCAACTGCCTGTTCTGCAGAATCGCAATCTAAAGATGATGCAATGTCATTGAATATAGATCTGAGATACTCCACACCTCTTGGATCTACAGTATTAGTTTTATTCACTAACATATAACGCCATACTTTAGGCAGACATATTGCAACAGCATGCCCATGGGGAATATTATAAATCGACGTTAATTTATAGCTCATTGCATGTGGAGCCGTAGTCTGCGTGATGTTGATAGCACGCCCGGCATAATTTGACGCCGACATTATTTGTCCGGCTGCATGTCCATACTCATTCCCGCCGTCAATATATGCTTTCATATTTCTAAATATCAGCTCTACAGCGATGCGGGAATATTCCTTGCTTTCTTCAGTTGAATTGACAGACCACCATGATTCTATCCCCTGGCACAGTGCGTCCAACATGGTGCATTTCTTCTGATAAACAGGTAACGTTTTCAAAAACCTTGCATCAAGTAAAGCTATATTTGGCAGGATACTATCGTGTGTTATTGACTGTTTTTCTCCATTGTAATAAATCACCGCAAACCGTGTAGACTCGCTGCCAGTACCTGCTGTCGTAGGAATCGCTATCAGAGGAAGATCGTTTTCTTTATATTCTTGCTGGATATAATTTTTCGTATTATCCATTTTACAGAACAGCTTTATGCATTTCGCCACATCAATAGCGCTGCCTCCGCCGACAGCTATGAGCGAATCAAATCCTCCGTTATTAAATACTTCCACCGCATGACAAACATCCTCATATAACGGATTTGAGGTATAACCTCTAAAATACGCAAATGGAATGTTTGCATCAGAGAATATTTTATCAAGCTCATGCTCATCTGCGACATGTCCGCATATAAGTAACGGCCTTGCAGCGCCAATATCCTCTAAGATAGATGGGATTTGTGCCCTAATATCTGTACCGTTAAGTATCCTCTGTTTCACAGTCTACTCCTCCGGTATAAGCGTCAATATTTCTTTAATCGGCATACACATATCGTCGGCTTCTTTAGCCCTGTGGTTAGCAAGTATAGTTTGGGCGACTTTTTGCATTGCAGGGAAACCGCTTCTTGTCAGCTGATTAGCGTATATTACTATATTGGCTCCGCGTTCCGCAAATTCATCTTCCGTCACCGTATTATACGAAGTCGGTACTACGACAACAGGGGTAATTGAATCCGAAGCACGGAACTTTTGTAAGAATTCAAAGACTTCGGCAGGATCTTTTTTACGGCTGTGGATCATAATTGCATCGGCTCCGGCAGAAGCAAACGCATGAGCGCGAGTTAATGCGTCGTCCATTCCGCGTTCCAGAATAAGACTCTCTATGCGAGCAATTATCATAAAATCTTTTGTCTTCTGAGCCCTTTTACCGGCCGCTATTTTCTCAGAAAAATGCTCTATGCTGTCTTGCGTCTGCTCCACTTCAGTTCCGAAGAGCGAATTCTTCTTCAATCCGGTTTTATCTTCTATTATTACAGCTGAGACTCCCATTCTTTCCAGAGTCCTTACGTTATATACAAAATGCTCTATAAGTCCGCCGGTATCTCCATCTAGAATAATGGGCTTAGTAGTAACCTCCATAATATCATCTATCGTCCGCAGACGGCTTGACATGTCTACAAGTTCAATATCCGGCTTGCCTTTTGCAGTAGAATCACAAAGGGACGAAACCCACATTCCATCAAACTGATATGATTTACCGTCCTGATAGACCACAGTTTTCTCTGCTATCAATCCTGTAATGCCGCTGTGTGCTTCGATGATACGGACTAATGGCTTAATCGCTAAAAGTCTGCGAAGACGCGCTCGGCGCATATCTGGCAGAGCTAGCTGGTTGCTGAAATCCCGTTCTATTTCTGCATAACGTTTATCTTGAGAGTATGGAAATTCCACTAACCTTCCGCCGTATTCTGCAAGTATAGAAACGACTTCGTCACGTATAGGTTTTTGAAAGCCTTGCCTCCAGTCGTCACCATGAACTACGTAAGCTGGCCTTAGTGTCTTTAAGATATCGGCGTAACTGAGTGCTTTTTGCTCTACAACTTTATAAACGCCAGCAATATTTTCGAACAGAGCTTTGCGTTCTTCAAATGGCACCAGCGGGAAACGTTTGTAGCTTGCGACAGCTTCGTCAGATAGCACACCGACGATAAGCCTTCCAAGCCGCTGGGCCTTGCGTATTATTGATATATGCCCGCTATGAATCATATCGGTCGAAAAGCACATATACACAGTACGATTCTCAACGTCATGAAGCCTTGAAGAAACTACGGCAAGATCTTCCGGCGTATCTATTTCAGCACATAAGGCATCTCGGAAATCAACCGGTTTAATATGGCACTCAGCAGAGACGGCATTCAAAGCATTCTCTGCATAGCATTGAGTTTGCCCGTTCTCACAGAAACGCTCTATCTCATCAAGCCACTTTATCCAATCTTTATGCAAAAGCTTATATAAAGGCTGCGCTGTCACGGCTGAATCGAAAAATTCAACCCCCACCTTCATAATACGCCCATCGCTGATTACCGCCTTGAAATCTTTTTCCGGAAGTTCAAGACAAGATGAGACCGCCATACAACTGTCCTGAGAGTCTAGAACCATATCCAGCACATGATTTTCAAAAACTAGGTCGCCATGCATAAGAAGTATATCGTCGTCTTTGAGATAACTTCTCGCGCAATAAATGGAATAAATATAGTTGGTTTTAGCATAATCTGGGTTGTTGATGAAGCTGATCCGCAGCGGTAGGTCAAGAGAACGGCAATATTCCATAAGAACATCGCTGTACGGCCCCGTAGTCATAACGACATCCGTTATACCAATCTCAGCCAGTTGTTTCAATTGACGGCTGAGAATAGTCTCGGTATGTGAAATCTCCGTCATACATTTAGGCTGCTCGCTCGTGAGTATTCCCATGCGCTTACCTATTCCGGAATTCAATATCAACGCTTTCATTATATCTGCTCCTTGTCATTTTATTTTTTACGTTATTACGATCGGCGAACCAATCAACGCGATACACGAAGTTTCAATATCACCGACATTACTTTTTTTCTAAATATGCATAATGCAATGCATAAAGCTGCTATCAGTGCATATCGCATAAAATCGTTGTAATAAAGAAAACTGGAGAGTAAGGAGACACATAGGACACATATACCTAACATCAGCAAAAAACGCATATTGTAAATACTTATGCCGGTCACTTTTCTCATAGCATAATAGTCAAGAACAGACTGAAGAATAAAGCAGGCTAACGTAGTATAACCGGCAGCGAAATAGCCATACTGAGGTATCAGTATATAGTTCAGCCAAATATTTAAAACAGCCGATGTAACGCTGGCATACATGACATATTTAGGCCGTTTATAATAATAAATTACGTTAGCAAAAATAAAGTACATCGACATAAAGAAAACTCCGCCGACTATTGGAGGAATTATATAAACGCATTCAGCATAACTAGATGGAGCCATTATCATAAGCATTTCTGGGGCGAACAATATCAAGATGCCGCATGCTATGCTGTAAAGAAGCACTATTGCATTTGTTGTGGAGGCTAATGAAACAAAGTCCCTATTTCTGCATTTTTCATATGTATATGGAATCAAAGAGGAATTTATTGAACTCCATACGATCGTCACAGCCAGCCCTATAGTATATGCAAGACTGTACTTAGCAGCAGCTGCATTCCCAACAAGAGAAGCAATAATTATACGGTTTGAGTTATTCAGTATATGCCCAGAAAGATAGTGCGGTATAAGGGGAAGATTAAACAGCAACGCACCTTTCCAGTAGTTAATATTAAGATGCCATTTTGCTTTAAACGCAATATAAACATAGAAAAAGCAATATACTATAATAAAGATACTGAATCCGCCAAATAAGCGTGCATATACTCCGTGCCCAGGCCAATACTGTATGAGCGCAATTGCAGAAACAGAAGACAATATCGCCGACATGATAACTATTACAGACATAGCCTTATACTTATACTCAAATCTTTGACGGGACATCCAGAAATTAAAGGCAGGCTGTGTGAGGAATATAAAAAACATTAAGCTTAGCAGTGGTATATCTATTCCAAGAACTGGTTGGATATAAGGATACGTTAAGAATAAAATAATCCCACATACTAGAGTAATAACGTTCGACAAAATGAGCATGGAAAATGAGTAGACATCTCTATCTTGCTCATAATCTATCATGCCGTTATTAAAGACACCATACGATAAACAAAACATGGCTACTATACCGAGCATACTTTGCCAAGATAGGAACACGGAAACTTGTCCATATTCGTCCTGAGAAAGCATACGCGTGTAAATAGGGCTTGTGATAAATATCAAACTCTTTTCTATTACACGCATTATAAGAAATGCAAAAGAAGCAATGACTGCCTTAGGAAGGCCAAAGCGTAACATACACAGACCTTTCATTGGAACTAAAACGCTTTCCCCCATGTCGTTTTAGAAGCATATTTGTTATATGGATATAGAAATCGCTGAAGCCTCTGTTTTATTTTTTCTATATCATTTTTATAGTCTTTATATTTTCTAAACAACTGTGTATTGTTTTCTGAGATATTAGGTACAAAATAATGTTTGGGCAATATATGTTGTTGCGATTTAAGCCCGATAAAAGATTCTATTTTATTTATTGTAGATTCATACTCATATATTAAAGACTCAAAATTGATCAATAAGATATTGGGGGCGTTTAAATAATAATAATCATGACGCATACAAGCATAGTAATCAATAAAATCATCAACATTATCAGTTGGCACCCACATACAGTCTGCTATTAATTCTTTCTTGCATAAAAAATATAAATCACGTGGATCTTTGTCCACAACAATGGCCTTCGGTGATTCGAAAAAAGCAAAACTCTTTAAAGGATTATCAGCTGAGAACGCCTGATTTATAACAAGCATCTTTTTATCATCATATCCTAAAATAGCTAAAATTGATGTCACATATTTTCTGGTTAATTCATCAAAAAATTGTGGACAGCTAGAAAGATACATTTGCCGAGTAAAAAACTTCGAAATATATGTATCACAACAGTGATTCAGTATTTTATCTATTGATGGTAATATATGCCATTTAAATATTTTCTCTATAGAAGTCGAATTATAGACATCCCATGACCAACATCCTTTCCATTGGACTTGAACTATAGAAGCAATATATTCTTTTGTTAATTCATGTATCTGAGTAGAAACATTACCATATCTTGATGTTGGACGAAAAGTATAATCTATGAACTGCAGGAAACGTGATATTGCGACATCACATGCCATATAACGTGAAGGAGAAAATAAGTGGTATTTTAAATCTTCAAGACCATCTGGTCTATATGCAATACCAAATTCTTCGTAGTCTAACACTTGAACATCGCAATATTCTTTCAGCAAGTCAATAACAGCCCCTGACCCCGTATACCCAAAACCGCACACTCCAATAATCATTTTGTCTCCTTCTTACCACACAATAAACAATGCGTCACAAACGCGTAACATGGCAATTCATCTTATGCTTATGCGATATCCATAGTAGTTATTAATAATTTATCTAATTGAGTTTTTATAGTTTCTGGTTTGAAAGAATTTATCCTAAGATATCCTTGCATAACGTAGTGTTTATATAATAATTCTGATGATAGTAATTTATTGATTTTTTCAGCCATATCATAAGGATCTTTGATTTTACATAATAAGCCAAACTCATCGTTACCTAAGATTTCCCTAGGCCCGACTTTAGAATCTGTTGCTACGACAGGCTTACCATAGGCCATTGCTTCTATCATCACAGTTGGCAACCCTTCACCAGCTACACTCGCGTGTACAAGCATATGAGAAGCTGCATAATAATCTTGAACATCCCTCTGGGCACCAGCAAAGACAATCTTAGATGCTATTCCTTGATGCTGTGCATATGTCTTCATTGTGTCTTCAGATTCACCGTTCCCAACGAACACGACATTAATATCTCTTTGGTATTGCTCATTTAATATTTTTATAGCATCGATAACTGTGCGATGGTCTTTGTGTGGATAAGAAAACCTCGCTACCATCAAGATAAAATTCCCATATTTTTCTCTTAGTTCTAAAACTTTTTGTTGATGCACTATGCGCTGAGCTATAAACGTCGGATTGTATAATTTTGTAATATTTAAATGCAGCCATTTATTATAATGGAAAACTTCTTCTTCTCCATCAGATACCAAAACAACAAGATTTTTGATTTTAGTATATAAATTTAAATACCCTTGTGTCATAATAATATATTTATATAGAGCGCCGTGTAGCCAACAAAGTTTCTTCTTACTTTTAATAAAATCTTTAGTTATAAACGTTAAATCAGGGAAGTGCCCTGAAAACGCTATCGCAATATCATATTGAACTTTTGAATTTCGATAAAATGCTCTATAGATAAAATCAAAAATTGATATACAAATGTAACATAGAGGGTAGGCGTATTTTCCCCACCACCATCTCTTCGTACCATAGCTGTACACTTCAGGGGACATTAGTTGTGTAAACACTATATGATTGACATTACATAGCGACGAGATTTCAACTTCCATCGCGTTCAAACTAGGATTTAAGTTATACACATCCACCTCATGTCCCAGTTCCAGCATCAATTTACAATAATCTATGCCGACTCGCTCTATGCCGCCCCAACCTAGTCCATCAAAAACCATAGCTATTTTCATGTAGAATTATCACCTGCCTTATTCTTCATTAATACCTATAAAGATATTCAGATAGTTCTTTTTCAATATAGGCAATTTCTTGATAATGATTGTGACCTAAATCTGTCTTCCAAAGTCTTGTTCCGTTAATGGATATTTCAGGGATAAACATTGTTCGTGGCTTTATATGATGATCGCTTGAATAATCCAAAAACGACATAATCTTAAGAGATGTTTCTTGATATTTGTAAATCATATCTTCAAAATACAAAAACATTACAAATCGTTGATCGTAATTTTCTTCCTTTCTATGTGCGCGCGTATATTTATACCATTTACAAAATAATTCAAGATCTGTAGGCAAAATGGATAAATGCCATTTATATCTAGCTAACAGGTACAAATCTCTTGGGTCCCGTTCTACAACAAAAACCCTGATATCATTAAAATACCGTATATACCTATTAACGTTTGAAGAAGCCACGATCTGATCGACCATAACATCAGGCTTATGCTTCTCATTCACACTAGAAAACAGCTTATCTATATACTTTCTAGTACAATCCAGAAAATATTCTTCAGTAGGACGGCTACAATAGGTAATTTCATTGGGCATCTCATTGTAATGCCTTTCTTCATTATTTCTATATAATGTTTTCTGTAATAATTTGCTAATTAATCTTTTTCTGTAATAAAAGAGCAGACCACGTTCTTTTACATCATAAGCCCAATATCCCCTGAACCGAAAATCTGTCAGAGCTTCTATATATTCATAAGAAAGTTTTTTCCATTGTCCATGAAAAAAATATTCATACTTTTTTATAAACATATTACCAGCGAGAAAATCGACTAATTGTTTATAGCGCTTTAGAGCATAACCAGAATTATGCCTATGATGATTTTCTACTAAGGCAAATTCCAAATCAGAGATTCCGCCTGGGTCTTGAACAAAACGAAATTCATAATTGGTCAGCGATTTGCAATTATCAAATTCAGACAAAAAGTCGGTAATCGCACTCGATCCTGTCGCGTAATATCCAGTTGTTGTGATTATGCGCATTTCATTATCCTCATTTCTATTAGACACTTATTTTCTAAATAATGGCGATATTTTCTTTTTGTGCACATATATACAAGATAAAACGTATACAAAACTATGGATATAGAATCCCATCATAAAAATATACCAGAACAAAGCATTCCATATATAATACGAACAACGTCGTGGAAGAGTGATCCACATAAATAAAAGCATAACAACTTTATAAAAACTATATCTATTGTTTTTATTTAATGTTGTATTATATGTTAAATTTTTTATAACTATTATACAAATTATAAATATTGCACAAATACCAAACCATCCAAAATTTATATATGCTTCTGCATTTAAAGAAAAACCAATACCAAATGTATATTGTCCATAATATGTCTTTATCCAATCATCATATATATTCCAATTGGATACCAAACGCTTTATATAGCCACTGAAATCAAGACTAGAGGGAAATATTCCAGCCAGAATAGATGACAAATATTGCGTTCCTATTAGAAAGGGTTCCGTTCGTGGAACAATATCCATCATCAAAAATAGCGGAAAACAACTAAAACCAAGCTCTGTTAAAAAAGATATAAATATATTATGTCCAGTTAATAATACCATCCAATCTAATTTATTCCTGAAAATATAAGAAAATCTGATAAAACAAATCAATAATATACTTATGACTGGCAAGATGATTTTATTCTTTCGAGATCTCATCGTATATTTAATATATATCAGAACTAGTATCCCGGCAGCACCGGTTGTCCTATCGCCACATAATGCTGTTATAACAAACCAACAAAAGAGAACTATATAAACTAAAGTTCTTATATGACTTGTTGAAGAAAAAATAATAGTTAAAAAACAAAATGCAACAAAAAAATATTCCAATAATGGCACAATTGCTGGTAGACTTTGTTCAAATGCTCTAACAGCATAGTACCCTCCAGTCAAACCATAATAAAAGAATTTTATTAAGAGTATTGGTATGGTAATAATGCCGCTTATTATCGCACCAACAGATACAGCGATAAAGACCATTGAGGCAGGATATCTATCTATGCATGATTGTGGTTGATATGTTTGCAGTTTATGTTTTCTTACACACCATACTCCTGCAAGCCCAGCAATGATATTACTAAGACAACTGAATAAAACAACTTTTTTTTGCAATAATGGGAAAGTATTAATGTAAAATGTATTAAAATTTATATCTAAGGCTAACAATAATAGTTGGCCATTTTGAAAACAATAAAATGACATTAGAAAAATTATAATAGGATGAAATATAGTATTAGTTACCCTATATATATGATAAATCTCAAATATAAATATAGCCAATGTGATAAGGACTCCCCAGCGAACAAACATATACGTATGTAGATATTTCCACAAAATCATTAGTATAAATGAAACTATACAAACTATGTTAGTAATAATGAGCTTATTATAAGAAGTGCAGATCATAAGCAATGCCTTTTACATATATATTTATGATATAACCAAATTATCTCTGTTATTTTAAATAGAAGAACAAAGCGCACAAAAGTACCTTTCCAATAACGCTTGAATGAGCTTTTTATGATAGCATGTCTATAATATGGACTGCTGATTTGTTTTCTTATATCCAGCGCAATTATTGTATATTTATCATCTCGATTAAACTGTGACACACATACATTGAATAAATTATGAACCACATTTCTATATACCTGTGATTGAAAATCGTATTGATTCATATCTATTTGTCGTTCAAAATGCTGGCCTATAATTCGTGGTCCATTCCAATCAAACGGTTTTTTATTTTTCGTCATCGAAGTCATATTTTGGCGATAATTGTATAAACAATCAGGTAGTATATATAGCGACTGAGCACGGTAAATACACGGTTTAACGCAAGCGTGATCTTCTCCTACGCTTACATAGGAATCTACTAATAACTGCTGCTGCTGATAAATCGTCCGGCGAAATGCTTTCGCCCATAAACTTGGAGCAAAATATACACCTCGCTTACTTTCTATTAACTGCGGATATATCTTTTTCTCTATATCTGTTTGATCATATAATCCTATTTGCATGGGTATAGGGCGTTGCACTTTTCTATTGTTATAAATCCAAGTGGCGCCACAACATACTATATCTACTCCATATGTATATATTATCTCTGCAAATTTTTCTAAATAGTTGTTATCAATCCAATCATCACTATCAACACACACAACATATTTGCCGGTTGCGATTGCAACACCAGCTTGCCTTGCACTGACTAATCCACCATTTATTTTGTGTATAACATATATCCTAGAGTCACTTTCTGCATATTTATCACAAATATGCGGGCAATTATCTGGAGAGCCATCGTCTACCAATATAAGTTCAAAATCTTTAAAGCTCTGTGCTATGATACTTTGCACACATTGCTCTAAATATTTCTCTGTTTTATAGACAGGCACTATTACACTGAACAATGAGGAATTCCCGTTCATGCGTGACACTCAATTATCTGGTATATCTGCATAGTTAAAGAAATGCTTTTATGTACATCAAAACGTTCAGCGATACAGACGTTTTTACATGCACATTGCTCACAAAAAATAACGTCATTGTACATTTTCAATATAGCGAGAAGCATCGCTTTAACATCTAATGGATTACTCAAACAGCATCCGGTAACACCATCTTGTGTATAGTCTTTGATTCCACCAACATATGTAGTAATTAAAGGCAAGCCAGAAGTCATAGCTTCTAAAGCCGCAAGACCTAATCCTTCTCTGCG
>NZ_NFJQ01000007.1 GCF_002159945.1 Cloacibacillus sp. An23
AGCTGTCTCACGACATCGATGACGGTGCCGTCGCGCCATTCGACGACGCCGATTATTCTGTCGGTCGTCGCTACGGGGTCTGTCGGGCCGGACATTTTCCTCGCGCGCGCGGCAAGCTCGTCCATCGGCACTATGGGCAGGCCCTTGAGGCCGCTTACGGCGTCGAGCAGGTCCTTGCGGCGCGGGTTGATCGTCACGCCGTACTCGGTGACTATCGCGTCTATCACCTCGCCCGGCGTCGTGACGCTGTAGACGCTGTCGGTGACGCAGGGGATGCGCCCGCGCAGCAGCGGCTGCGCTATTATCGTGAGTTTCGCGCCCGCCGCTGTGTCCTGGTGTCCGCCCGTGCCGTGGAGCAGAGCGCCGTCGGCTTCGGTGTTGACGTTGGCGTTGAAGTCGGTGTCTACTTCGGTCGCGCCGAGTATGACGACGTCGAGCATGTTGACCGCCGCGCCGCAGTTCCACGGGTTCGCGTACCAGTCGGCGGATATCTCGATGTGGTTCGGGTTTTCGGCTATGGATTTTACGGCGTCGAGGTCGAAGGACTGCACGTCCATGAGCTTCCCGACGAGCCCTTCCTTGAGCAGTTCGACGAAGTAGCCGGTTATTCCTCCGAGGCCGAATCCGCCTTTTATGCCTTTGCGCAGCATCGCTTCTTTCATGAAGGCCGTGACCGCGAGCGGTATGCCGCCGGCTCCGGTCTGGAAGGAGATGCCGTCTTTAAAGTACGGGCTCGCCTCGATGAGCTGCGCGGCGTATTTGGAGATTAGCAGGCGCAGCGGGTCGCGCGTGACCTTCGTCGTGCCGGATACGATTCCCGCGGGGTCCCCTATCGAGGGGACTTCGGCCACTATGTCTGCCTTCGTCTGCGGGATTGAGACGGGCGAGGCGGGGTAGGGGACGAGGTTGTCGGTGACGGCTACCACGGTGTCGGCGTAGTCGGCGTCGGTGTAGGCGTAGCCGAGGGAGCCGCAGGCCGATTTGCCTATCGTGCCGCAGATGTTGCCGCAGCAGTCGGCTGTCGGCGCGGCGATGAAGGCGACGTCGATATGCACGTCTCCGGCCATGACGGCGCGCGGGCGTCCGCCGTGGCTGCGAAGGACGACGGGCACGCCCATGCCGCCTTCTGAGACAAGCTGGCCTATCGGGCCGTTGACTGAGCCCATGATTTTCGTGACGACCCCGCTTTTTATGTGTTCGATCACTTTTTTGTGGACTCCGAAGAGCGCGGTGGGGAAGAGCGTGAGGTCTTTGATTCCAAGCTCCGCGCATGCGTCGAGCACCATGTTGACGACGTAGTCGCCGTTTCTCAGATGGTGGTGGAAGGATATGGTCATCCCGCTTTTGAGGCCGCTCGCCTTTATCGCGTCCTTGAGCGATGGCGCGACCTTGTTGGTACGGTCGTTATTGAAGCAGCGAAGTTTCGCTCCTGCTATGCGGCCCTCGGGTTTTCTCGCGAAGGCGCCTTCGAAGTGGCGTACCTTGCCGTAGCCCTCTATGTAGTCGGGTATCTCGCGTTTTACTGCGTTGACTGTCATTGCCTGTCCCTCCTATGCGAGCAGCCCCGCGCGGATGAGCGTGTATTCGGCGCGCTTCACCACTGGGACGTCCACCATTTTGCCGTCTACGGATACGGCTCCCTGTCCGCGCTCCGCCGCCTCCTTCGCCGCGGCGATTATCTTCTGCGCCTTGGCTATCTCTGCTTCGGTCGGGTTGAAGACGTCGTGGACTATCGCTATCTGGTTGGGGTGTATGACGGATTTGCCTGCGAAGCCGAGCTGTTTGATGAATTCCGTCTCGCGCCGCAGTCCTGCGTCGTCCGTGACGCGCGAGTAAACTGTGTCGAGCGGGTCTACTCCCGCGGCGCGCGCCGCGAAGACGAGCATGCGGCGCGCCCATTCGAGCTCTGTTCCGTCGTCGGAACGCTCGGTGCGGAGGTCGGCTCTCAGGTCTTCGCCTCCGGGGATTATCGCGGCGACCCTCGGCGAGGCCGTGGCTATGTCGTAGGCGTTCCATATCCCTTTCGCGGTCTCGAGCAGGCAGAAAAGCTTGAGCTTGCCCTGCGGGATGCCGTTTTTGTCTTCGAGTATGGAGAGCTCTTCGTCAAGTATCTTGACGGTCTCTGGGCCGTCCACCTTCGGCGCGCGAACGCCGTCGAGGCGCTTCATCGGGACTATCGCGGCGAGGTCGTCTCTCCAGTATTCGGTGTCCACTCCGTTGATGCGGACGGTCACCTCGCGGTCGCCGAATTCGCCCTGTTCGAGGAATCTTGAGACGAGTATGCGGGCCGTGTCCTTCTCGGACATCGCGACGGCGTCCTCAAGGTCGAGGATCACTCCGTCGGAGCCGAAGAGCCAGCCGCGCGTCAGCATGTTCGGGTTGTTGCCGGGGAGATATAGCATAGTGCGCCGCATTTACTTCGCCCCCTTCAGTCTCTTGTAGGCGGCCTCGACGCGCGCTCCGAGCACTATGTCGAGCGCGCCGTTGTCCTGTACGGTCACCTTCAGATCCTTCGCCTCGAGCGCGGCGAGGGTCTCCGTTATCTTCTTTTCCATCGCGCTTTTGAAGCGCGCGGCGCTCGCGCCCGTTATCTCTATCGAGACGCCCGCGCCGGACGGCGCTTCTTCGAGCGTCACGAGGCAGTCCATCGATTCAAGCGTCCCCGCCTGCGATGTCTTCATCTGGCAATTCCTCCTTAAACCCAAAATAAAAGTTTCCACACTATATACGTATAAATTAAACTTTAAGATAATTTTTACATCTGTTTTATCAGGCGCATATTTACGACGCCGCCCTTTCATGCTTCTTGTCACGATGCTGCAAGATCACCGGTAAGAGGATGCTTGCAACACTTATTAACAATAAAACTACGACAATTGGTTTTTGAAAAACTGCCCAGTAATTATCCGAATACATCTGTACGGTACGCAGCAGCTCCCGGTCGGCAATGGGGCCTAATATTATACCCAAAACAGTAGGCATCACAGGAAAATCATATTGTTTCATAATGTAACCCATCACGCCGAATACAAGCATAAGCACCGAATCAAAAAACGCATTTCTGTTGGCGAAAGCCCCCAATACCATAAACAGCAGCACGCATGGTATCAGATACCGAACAGGAACCTTCAGAACATACGCGGCGCATAGACAAAGTACCATGCCGACTATATACATGACGAACTGCTGCACAAACAACGACGATATAGAGGCATAAATAATATCCCTATGGTCTATGAAAAGATTGGGCCCCGGAACCCACCCTTGCAACATAAGAGCCCCCAGCAGCATGGCAGTCGACGCGCTTCCCGGAATCCCCAGCACCAGCATAGTAGACATAGCTCCGCCTTCTGAAGCGTTATTGGCGGTTTCGCTTGCGATAATACCTTCAGGTATGCCTGTACCGAATAATTTTCTCCGCTTACAAAATTGTTTGCATTGATTATAAGAAAGCAGACTGGCCACAGTCGCGCCGGCGGCAGGCATAATGCCGACGATAACGCCGAGAATTGAAGTCGCTATCACCTGAACAGGCCTCTTTGCTATCTCTTTCCAAGCAGAAAGGATCTTAACGAAACTCGGCGTTGAAATCTCGCCGTGGACGACGTATTGCTGGCTTATGAGAGACAGGATCTCTGGCAAAGATAAAAAGCCGATTAAGCATGGTATCAGCGGTATGCCATCCAACAGGTATAAGATACCGAATGTTCCGCGCTCAATACCGTTAGCATTCATACCTATAGTACCCAACAATATGCCAAAAAGTCCGCTGAAAACCCCTTTAAGCGGCTCGCTGCCCAAACTGCCTACGACAGACAATCCAAAGACTGCTACCATAAACATCTCCGCAGGCCCGAACTTTAAAGACAGGTTTGCAAGCGGCTCTGTGATCAGCAAAAGAGATACGCATCCTATCAGTCCTCCGACAACAGAGCTTGCCAGAGCCAATCCAAGCGCCTCGCTCGCCAGCCCTTTTTTCATCATCGGATAGCCGTCCAATATCGTCGCTATATTGGCTGGCGACCCCGGAGTATTGATCATAATAGCTGTAATAGCCCCGCCAAACAATCCACCGGAATATATGGACAATAAAAAAACAAGAGCCGTCAGCGGATCCATCGTATATGTGAACGGCAGCATCAAAGCTATTCCCAACGTTCCAGTAAGTCCGGGCAAAGTGCCCAGCACCAGTCCAAAGAATACGCCGAAAAACATATATGCAATATATTTAGGAACTAAAACGATGGCAAAACCTTCGATGAAAGGGGTGAAGTCCATATTAAAATCTCCTTTCTGAAAAAATCAAAAGCCGAAAGGGCCGCTTGGCAGCGGAACCATCAATACCACCTTAAACGCCGCATATATTAGTGCTGAACTGATAATAGAAAAACATAATATCACCTCTTTGCTGCGTACGTTTAAAAAATACAGTGTGCTTGCCATAAACAATATGCTTGTAAGTACAAAACCTATATGCGGAATTACTAATATATATAAGGCGGTAAATGCAAGAAGAATAAGTTCTTTATAAGGCAAATTCTTCTTTACATCGGAAGCCTTCTCCGCATAATTAGTTCTTTTTCGCCAGCGCATATACTCGACCGCTATAAAATATATATAAAAAATTACAATGAGTATGCATATAGGCCTGATAAGCAATTTATCTATATTGTCTGCTTTTAGACTTTCTATATAATAAGCGATAGACAGGATCAGAACCAGGCTTGGTACAAAAAGAGACGCTAATACCCTACGCATTATTTATGCTACCCCCTTAACGCTCAAAAACACAATCGATTGCATATCCGCTATCCGCATATGTCAAAGCGATCTGACCTTAATAACTACCTGATTAAGGCAAAGGTTTATAGCAAATTATCAGTATCTGACAGTTAGTTCGTCTTTGTATTTTTCTACCAGTTTGTGTATGGACTGATTGACGCGTCTGCTTTCTTCCGGACCGATATACTGGTTGATCGGAGCCTGCATCGAATCAGATAAAAATTTTTGATATTCCGGGTCGTTTAATGCCTGCTGGTATGTGCTTAATAATTTTTCATACCTTTCAGGGTATTTTTCTTTCAACTCAGAATGAACGGCTATAAACGTGCTCATTGAAAGATTGGGGAACTCATTGCCCTGGAAGATCTCTCCAAAAGTAGGCACGTCCGGGAAAAGCCCGCTTCTTTTCGTACCTAACACAACAAGTATTTTTGCTTTTCCGGTGATAGAAATATCGCCGCTCGAATTGCCAATCATAAAATCCAGATGATCGCCCAACAGCGCCGTGCGTAATGCGTTGCCGTTGTCATACGTTACAGATTTAAAATTCCATCCGTATTCTTTTCTCAAAACCGACGCGGCAATATTTTGAGGGCCTCCGGCGATATAACCACAAGTAAGTTCTCCCGGGCGTTCTTTCACAGCCGCAGCAAGCGCTTCCGCAGTATCGTACTTTGAAGTATTTAATACGACGATTTCAACGGCGTCTTCCTGTTGAATATTTAACACGTCAAATTGATCAAACTTGTATTTGGCATTGTGCGTAATAATATTGGCGCTGAAATATACTTGGCATCCCAAATATATCGTGTTTCCATCAGCCGGAAGTCTGGAATATATCGTAGTCCCCACTTGGCTAGAAGCTCCGTCACGATTGTCTATAACAATCGGAACGCCGAGATATTTTTCCCAATATTTAGCCAGCCCTCTTCCCATAGCATCGGATGATCCTCCGGCCTTATATGGAATCAGCATGGTGATTTTATCTGACGGCCATTCAGCGGCATATAGATTGCGGTTAGACATAGCGGTAAATGATAGTATCATTGTAACAACACACAAAATGATTATTTTCTTCATGGTACCAACCTCCACCTTGTATATAAATTTTTGTGTACCGTTAAACCAATAACATACATAAAATTCAGCTGCGTCTTAAATAACTTAGTTAGTATTTCGCTATAATAGCCGTCCTAAAAAACGCATTTTATACACGGTGCAAAACATGACGAACTCCACATAAAGCGGTATCATCGCCAGTTTCAGATATATTATGGAGTTAATTTTTCGCAAAAATTACCCAATCAATCAGTAAAATTCCACCTCATCAACACTTCTAAAACTCCGCCGGCTATCGCCAAAGCCTTATCTGTGATGCTCCAGCAATGAGCAGGGTCTCCGCGCGGGTCGACGTCTCCGATCTTCAAACCTTTTGATACGCGCACCGTCGGATGAATAAGGCCGCGCAGTATTCCATCAAGTTGAGAACGCACTTCTGCACCGTTTACATATCCGACGACCTCATCCTTTTTGACGCTGTCACCGATTTTATGCACAGGCATGAGATAACCGTCGCATGGTGCGCGAAGCAGCCGCTCGACGCCAAACCCTTTCATCAATCCAGGGACTCCGGTGTTAGGTAGGGCGCTGCCGTTAGTAATGGCGCGCCCCAATGTGTGGCCTCGCTTAGTTTCTATCACGGCGTGCACGTCGTCCGGCGCGGAAAACCCTGGACCGATAGCAATCACGAGCGGCGCCATACTCTTAGTAGTACCGAGGTTTTTCTTTGCCATAATAGCGTCGATTACGACATCAGGATGCAGACGGGCTATAGCTTCTCCATTTGGGTCGACGGCGACTGGTACGATGCCTGTTTCAGACATATTGAAATTTACAGGATCGGTTACATGTACAGCCGTCATGTCTTCTACCTGTATCGAACCGTTAAATATCGCAGATGCGACGGAAACGCTTCGACGAACAACCAATGGATACTGCGTCTCCAGCACTATCACTGGATATCCCACTTTCCACAACCTGTATATTGTGCCCGTAGCCAGATCTCCGCCGCCACGAACAATAATCGTCGTTTTTCTCAACATGGCAAAGAAAAACCTCTTCTCTCAGTTTCGTTTTATAATTTCTTTATCTTCAACACATCGCAGCGCAAGCACCGGCCAGCCTCTCTTGCGATTTGCTCTTCGGCAAACCCGCATTCGACTTCGCAGAAGCAGCCCTTGCGCTCTTCCGGCTTAAGCACCGGCATCTTTTCGCGCGGGGTAGGAGTTTCGTCTATGGGCTTCGTCATTTCTCTGGGAAGATATTTCAGCGAAATCACCTGGCCGTCTCCACCAAGATAACGATCTATAGAAGACGCCGCTTCTTTTCCTCTATTTACGCTGTTTATAACGGAATCAGGCCCCGTAGTGCAATCGCCTCCCGCAAATATCCAGGGAGTGTCCGTCGTGCCGCAATATGAGGCTTTCAGCACGTTGCCGCGCACTTCCACAAGTTCTTTGTCGAGGTCGGCGACTTCCCGGCTCAGAGCCTGGCCGATCGCGCAGATGACATAATCCGCATGGACTTTCATCAACGCGTTGTCATCGTACTCAGGAGAGAAACGACCGTCTTTATCAAATACGGACACGCATTTCTTGAATGTTACAGAACCGACACGTCCGTCGTTCTTCTCTATAACCTTCGGCCCCCATCCGTTAAAGACATAAAGCCCTTCTTCTTTGCCTTCTCTGACCTCGTCAGGATGCGCCGGCATCTCTTTTTCCTTTTCAAGGCAGAAAAGTGACACTTTCGAAGCTCCAAGACGGATGGCGGTGCGCGCGCAGTCCATAGAGACGTTGCCGCCTCCGACTACGATGACTTCTTTGCCACTCAAATCGACGCCGCAGCCGGTGTTTACGGAACGCAGGAAAGAAACGCCGGAAACTACGCCTTCCGCATCTTCGCCCTCCACTCCGAGTTTTCTGTCATTATGGTCGCCTACGGCAAGATATACTGCCATATATCCGTCGTGGCGAAGATCTTTTATGCTGATATCTTTTCCTATTTTTTTGCCCGTCACAAATTCAATGCCCATTTCCTTGAAGAGTTCAAGCTCTTTTTTAAATTTGTCTCTGGGCAGGCGATATTCTGGAAGGCCGACGACGAGCATGCCGCCTATTACGTTCAACTGCTCAAATACGGTTACGTCATATCCTTTTTTCCGCAGATAGAAAGCGCAGGAAAGGCCGGACGGCCCGGAACCGACGACCGCGACTCGCTTGCCGTTGTTTTTCTCCATCTCCGGCATCGGAAACTTTCCGTCGTGTTCAAGCAGCCAGTCTGTGATGAAACGCTTGATACCGCGAATCGCTATAGGCTCGTCTATTTTTACGCGGTTGCACATGCTTTCGCATAGGTGATTGCATACTCTTCCGCAAGTAAGAACGAGCGGGTTTTCGTTCTGGATCACTTTGTACGCTTCCCTGTACATCCCGCGGCGGGCAAAATCGAGATAAAGCGGGACTTCCACGTTTGCCGGGCAGGCGTTCTGGCATGTGTAGCGCATGCAATGGACATACGCTGACGGGTCATGCCGCTCATAGAGGCATTCCGTGCAGTAAAGGCATTCTGTGATTCTGTCGAATCTGTGGTCCTTTACTTTACGAACCCACATGGGGTCTGCGATGAGCGGACGCGCCAGCGCAACCATATCGGCGCGGCCTTCGGCGATCACGCTGTCGGCAAACTCCGGATTTCCCAGCTTACCGACTGTAATCACGGGGACGTTTACGCACTTTTTGATTTCTTCGGCAAGATATACGTTCGGGCCGTCCGGGTATTCTATTGTAGGCTTGCCCCTCTGGTCAGAATATCCCTTTACCGGCGCGTCGTCAAAACGGACTCCGGCGGAGACGTCCATGCAGTCCACGCCGTGTTTCACAAGTTCCTGTGCGAATATACGGCTCTGGACGATCGTATTGCCGCCGAGCACGAACTCTTCCGCACTGATTCGGGCAAAAATCGGATAGTCAGGCCCGACGAATTCTCTTACTTTCTTTAGTATTTCCAGATGGATAAACATACGCCCGTATATATCGCCGCCGAACTCATCGGTACGAAGGTTGGTCCTGCGGGAGATAAAGTCTGCCATCGTGTATGTGTGGGCGTAGTGCAGCTCAATCGCATCAAAACCAGCAGCGTATGCGCGTTTCGCTCCCGCTACGAAATCGCCGATGATGCCGTAGCATTCTTCGTTAGTAAGCTCGTGCGGTTTTTTGCCGACGCCGTATATTGAATGGGCTATCTGAAGCCCTATCTTGCAATCTTCATTATGAACCGCTTCAACCAATCTCTTAAAGCCGTCAATGTGCTCGTCTCTGCTTATCTGGAGGCGCAGCCCTGCGTGTATGTAATATGAGCTTACGCTTGTATGCTCTGTCATAATGAGGCCGACGCCGGACCTCGCCCTGTCCACATAATGCTTTATCGTATTCTTGGTAACGACGCCGCCCGGGCCGGCCGAGTTTGTAAACATAGGAGACATAATGACGCGATTTTTAAGTTCCAACGTATTGATTTTTATTGGAGTAAAGAGCCCGACTCGTTCCACTACATTTTTCCTCCCCACGATGTTTATTCAGCCGAGCTGCTATTAAAATATTTTGCGGCCCGGCTGAATAATTAATTTTTTAGTTTCTATTTGTTCTTTTTTGCTTTTATCTTTTCCGCAGCAATTCTTACCGCATCGTAAAACTGCAAATATCCCGTGCAACGGCAGAAGTGACCGGACAGCTCGTCTCTAATGTCTTCCTGCGTCGGATTTTCTTCGCGCATAAGCAACGCTTTGGCGGAGAGGACGACTCCGGGCGTGCAGAATCCGCACTGGATAGCTCCGGCTTCCACAAACGCCTCCTGAATAGGATCAAGTTCTCCGTTCTGCTCGAGCCCTTCTATGGTCAGTACGTTTTTCCCCTGTACTTTCATGACGGGCACGATGCAAGAGTCGACCGGGAGCCCGTTCACAAGCACGGTGCAAGCCCCGCACTCCCCTTCTTCGCATCCTTTTTTAGTACCAGTAAGGCCGAGGTCGTATCTTAAAACGTCCGCCAGGGAATGGCTGGGGTCGACTTCAATAGCTATTTCTTTACCGTTTACCGTGCATTTCAGTTCCTGCATTAGAATCACCTCTTCCCTACATAAGCGTTTGAGCGGCTTCTGTAAGCGCCTGTTCGACAAGATCTTTGACGAGCACCTTGCGGTATGCGCCAGATCCTCTCACGAGCGAGTCGCGTGGAGACGCTTCGTCGCCTGCAATTACAGCAGTCTCCGCATACAGTGCGGCGGACGGCTTTTTCCCGATCAGGAACGCCTCGGCCTTCTGCGCGCGGAAGGGAACTACGGCGACAGGAGAGGCGACTATGCGCGCGGCGCTTATACAGCCGTCGCTTCCGGCATGAAGCATTACGGCGACGTTGACGACAGGGAGCGCCATAGCCTCGCGCGGCGCTATTCTCTTGAAGGCCGTTCCGTATTTCCCGTCTGGGATCTCGATCTCTATCGTTTTCATTACCTCTTTTGTCGGGTCGAGATTGCTGACGCCGACGCTTTTTGAAAGCGACGAAATGGGCTGTTTACACGAACCGCCGGCGTCTACAATTTCGCATACGGCCCCAAGGGCTGTCATTGGGACTACGGAGTCTGCGGCCGGCTGGGCGCTGACTATATTTCCCGCCAGCGTACCGAGATTACGTATCTGCGGAGATCCTACGCTGCGGCAGCCGTCGGATAGAGCAGGGAAAATTTTCTTCACCAGAGGATGGGCCGCGATTTCCGCATGAGTCATGGATGCGCCGATAAATATTTTCCCGTCTTTTACTTCGACGCCTCTCATTTCCTCAACGTCGGAAACGTCGACGAGCACGGAGGGAGAGACCTTGCCCTCTCTCATCCATAGCATCAAGTCCGTCGCGCCGGAAACAAGGCGGGCTTCGCCTTCATATTGAGCGAGCATAGCCACGGCTTCCGCCACGTTTTTAGGGAATAAATGTTTTACTACTTTTTTCAATTCGCTTTCCCTCCTACTTTAATTCCGAGCATCTGCTGCGCGATAATCAGCACGGAAATACCAAGGCCGATATAGCTCGTGATCGGTTCAGGATAAATCATCAGCAATCCGGCCAGCACAGCCAGAATTCTCAGAATCATCGGCATCTGTTTGCGTAAATAACCTTCCAGCCCGGAGCAGAGGATGATAACTCCTATCGTCGCCATTACCACGATGAATATGCTCCGCAGGCAGAAGTTCTGCGGCGTCACCATCAGCATCGGGTCGAACACGAAGATGAACGGAACCGCGAACGAGACAAGCCCGATACGGCAAGCCTGCCATCCGACGGTAGCGGCGTTTGCTCCGGATATACCGGCTGCCGCGTAAGACGCGACGGCGACAGGAGGAGTAATGGCAGACAGCGTCGCGAAGTAGACGACGAACATGTGAGCTTCAAGGGGCTGGAGACCGAGTTCATAGAGAGACGGAATGCAAAGCGCGGCGGTAAGGCAGTAAGCTGCCGCGACCGGCATTCCCATACCGAGCAGGGTGCATATCGCGGCGGTCAGTATAAGCGCGACAAGCGTGCTGTTTCCGCCGAGGCTGAGGATCAGGCTCGCAAGTTTACCGCTCAGTCCCGTCGTCATAAGTCCAGCTATGACGCATCCGGCGACGGCGCAGGAAAGGGAGACGATGACGGAGGATTTCGCCGCATCTTCAAGCGCCTTGATAATCTCAGGCAGCTTCATACGCGTCTCTTTGCGCGTCCATGAAGCGGCGATGACCGCCACTGTTCCGACGACGGCAGCGAGGTTGGCCGTGTAGCCTCTCATAAGCATAACGACGAGGATGACTATTGGGATAAGGAATATCCAGCCTTCTTTAAGCGTCGCTTTAACGGAAGGAAGTTCCTTCGGGTTCAGGCCGACAAGGCCGAATTTACGGGCGCGGAAGTGAACTATTAGAAGAAGCGCGAGGTAATAGAGGACGCCTGGGACGAAAGCGGCTATCGCTATGTCTTTATAGGCGATACCGGCCATTTCAACCATAAGGAACGCGGCAGTACCCATTATTGGAGGCATAATGCCGCCTCCCGTCGCGGCGACCGCAGTTACAGCGCCGGAGAATATTCCGTCATATCCGGCTTTCTGCATCATAGGAATAGTGAACGAACCTGTGGTGACGACGTTGGCCGTCGGGCTTCCGTTGATCATTCCGAAGAGGCCGCTTGTGATGATGGCGACTTTGCCTGCGCCGCCCGCGTAACGTCCGGCAACAGCCATCGAGAATTTGTAGAAGAAGTCGCCGGCTCCGGAAGCTGCAAAGAAGGAGCCGAACATGACGAACATGAACACGTACGTTGCAGCGGCGGCTATCGGCGACGAGTAAATTCCGTTCGTTGTATAGACGAGCTGGTCTAAAATGTCGACGGCGAGCAACTTTCTATGATAGAAAACTCCGGGAATAAGGTGGCCGAAAAACGCGTAAGCCAGGAAGATGCATCCGATAAAGGGAAGCACAAATCCCATGCAGCGCTTCGTCAGCCCGATAACGGCTACGACGGTCAATATACCGATCACTATTTCAAGATTCGACAACATGTCGACCATCGGCATACGCGTCAGATATATATCCATCTGGCTGCAGTAATAAACGCCGGCGAGCGCAAGAATTACGGCGTATATCCAGTCTTCGACCGGTATCCTGTTAGTGGTGCGAGGCCCTGGAGAATATGTCCTTGTATAAATCAAGGAGCACAGAACCATTATAAACGTAAGGTGGATCGCGTAATGCATCTGCGGCTGTACAGTCAGGAAGGTCGCCTGCGCCAACTGGTACAGCGACATAGCTACGGCTATCCATTTAACAACCTTTGCGTCTGTGCCGGACAGTTTACGTTTCTTACCCTCTTCTGTCATCAATCTCCAAAGTTTATTCACTGTTCACCCTCCATTTTACTCTGTCGGTAATACGGAAAAAGCCATTACAAAGGCTTTAACGATATGCGCCATATTGCCCGGGGATTATTTATCCTGCGGATGCAACGCCCAGTATAACTTCTCAGGAGTAATGGGAAGATCCCTGATTCGCACGCCGCATGCGTCTTCAATAGCGTTTGCGATAGCAGGAGCCGTCGGTATCAGCGTAGGTTCTCCGACGCCCTTTGCGCCGTACGGTCCAATAGGGTCGTTGCTTTCTATTTTGATGCCTTCTACCGCGGGCATATCTTTAATTGTCATAAAGGTATAGCCGTGCAGACCATTCGTCGCCGGATAACCTTTCTTGAAAAGCATATTCTCATACAAGCACCAGCCGATTCCCTGCGCAACTCCGCCTGTAATCTGTCCGTTTATGCCAAATTCGTTGACGACTTTTCCGACATCATGCACAGCAATCACGCGGAGGACTTTCACCTTGCCCGTATAAGTGTCTACTTCCACTTCTACCCCGTGCGCGCCGTAGCTGTAAGCGCTTGAATAGTCTCCGTAGAAATCCTTATCGCTGCCTTCCGTCGGAGGATCATAAGTCACGTACGCGGTAAGAGGCACGCCGGCGCGGCTTCTGATAGCTTTCGTAGCGACTTCCTTAAGCGTGAACAGGATGGACGGATCGCGGCTGCATTTAATAAGCCCACTTTCCATATACATGGTGTCGCGCTGACGCTTGCTCATTTGGGCCGCAAGAGACAGAACCTGATCAAGGACTTTTTCACAGGCCATGAGTACGGCTCTTCCACCAACAGTGGTAACGCGGCTTGAGTAAGTACCCATACCAAAAGGACAGACATCAGTATCGAGCGGCATTATTGTGATGTCGCTGATGGGAACTCCGAGCTTTTCCGAGGCGATCTGCGCGAACACCGTCTTTGCGCCCTGCCCCATATCCGACTCACCGGAGAATATGAAGACTTCGCCGTCCTCGTGAATTCTTATCATCGCACCAGAACCGTCGAATTTGTCTCCTCCGCGGTTGCCGGAAACGTGGGTCATACATGCGACGCCGATTCCGCGCTTTATCCTGCCGTTCTGATCTTCTTTGGGAAGTCTTCCTTCTTTGATCTTTTCAGCAGCGATTCTGATGCACTCGGACAGTTCGCAACTCTTCACGTTCCAGCGGTGCAGAGTGACGTCGCCTTTATGCACGCAGTTCTTAAGACGGACTTCCACAGGATCAAGGCCGATTTTCCGGCAGCACTCGTCTATAAAAGATTCGACTGCGAAGTGGCTCTGGCTGTTCCCGTAACCGCGGAATCCGCTGGTCGGGATTAAATTGGTGTATACGAGATAAGAGTCGCATTTGCTGGACTTATACCTGTAAAGGCAATCTGTACGCATCGACAAATTCAGCAGGACCTTCGGAGCCGCCCATGAATATGCCCCGTTGTCTGCGATGATCGTCATCTGCTTGCAGACCATGGTGCCGTCTTTCATCATACCCAGTTTCACTTTCATACGCGGAGCGATTCTGGGTCTTGTAGTAAGCTGCTCTTCATCACGGGTAAGCAGAATTTTGACGGGGCGTCCGGTCTTCTTGGCTAGGACGGCGGCGATCGGATGGAAGTTGCGTATCCATATCTTTGCGCCGAATCCGCCTCCAATGAAGGGAGCCTTGACCGTCACCTGCGTGGGTTTGATTCCAAGGGCTTTCGCTATTTCGTTGCGTCCCTGGAACGCAGACTGAAGACCTGTCCATACCGTCAGTCTGCCGTTCGCCTCCCACTGGGCCACTGCGCCGAACGGTTCCAGGTACAATCCGGAGACGCGATGGGTGCTGAATTCTTTTTCGAACACGTAATCGCACGAAGCGAAATCAGCTTCTATATCGCCGCGCTGAATATGATACTCGCGGGCTATATTCGTCCCCTTCTCTTCATGCACGAGTGGGGAATCTTTTTCCATTGCTTTTATCGGGTCGTCGACGACCGGCAAAAGTTCGTATTCAACCTTGATCAGCTTCAGCGCTTCACGGGCTATTTCGTCAGTTTCGGCCGCGACCGCCGCCACTTCGTCTCCGACGTAGCGCACTTTATCGACGGCGAGCATGTCCACGTCGGCGATTTCCATGCCGAATTTATTTTTGGGACAATCTTTGGCCGTAATTACCGCCTTAACGCCCGGCAACGCCTCAGCCGCCGAAGTATCGATCGACAGTATCCTGGCGTGCGGATGCGGCGAGCGCAGGATTTTACCAATCAACAGGCCGGGAAATTCCATATCGTCAAGATACTTCGCGCTTCCGCTGACTTTCTCTCGCGCATCAACAAAACTTTGTTTTAAACCAATGACATTCAATTTTTCGTCATTCATACAAGAGAGCCTCCTCGTGTTTAGTTGAATGGATTACGATAATTGTGTGACCTGGAAGAGGTGTTCGCCTTGCACACACTTTTCAATCACGCTCATGGCGCCGAAAACAAAAATCACTGCCCCCTGTATCATCTCTCTATCCAGCAATTCTTTGGCTCTGTCGCTTCCGGCTTGGAGCGCCCTTTCCGGACTTCCATGCCTGAGCCTGCCTACCGACTTGGTTACCATGAGACCAGGAATATCTGTTCCATAATCAATTTCTGACGCCGGACACTGAAGTATCGCAGGATCATCGCAGATACACGCGTTGGCGATAGCCGTTGCGGCGGCATCCGCTTTAGATGAATCCGACGACATCACAGTGACGGCCGAAGCGATGCCGCGAGTCAAACTCCTGCCTCCCAATCCGCTTGTAGCAAGGCCTCTTATCTTATCCAATGAATCAATTTTCAGCAGATGCGAGACATGACCGGTGCTGATGTCGCTGATAAGCCCAACCCTCAGAGATTCGCCTTCCTCTGAAGCCATATAGTACGCAATATCGCCGCCGTTATTCGCTATCGCGTAACTCGCTCCACACTCCACCATGGCCTCCACGGCAAAATCAGAAGTGGTTCCGGCAACAGCCGCCATCGGAGTAAAATCTTCCTCCTGCAGCAACTTTACAGACTCTGCCATTTTACGAACCGGGAGAGGCAGATCTGGAGAAATGCGCCCAATCCCACCGACAGGCGTTCTTAAAAAGTCCAAATGCTCCGCTATCGCTTCAAAAGCATCGAGGGCTCTTTGCGCGCCATGCACCGCAGCATCGGTATAAGGGACGCCACCTTTGCGCGCTTCCAACGTCATCGTCACCGGGCCGTAATCGACAAGCACAACACCGTCTTTTATTACGCTATACTTTATTTTATTCATCATTTTCAGTTAAGAGGCGTCAAATACAGATTTCCAGTGAAAGAGAAAGGAAATTCCTTTCTCTTTCACATAATTTTAATTGGAGATGGGCTTACTTCGCTTTATACTCTTCAAAGAACTTGACAGCGCCGGGATGAAGCTCAAGCGGGCTGACGTCTTCCATGGTCTCGAGAGTCATATCTTTAAGAGAACCGTGGATGCTGCGGAAATAGTCAAAATTCTCGTAGATCGATTTAAGGATCATATACGCTTCGTTCTCAGGAAGATCTGTGTTGCAGAAAAGAACCACTGACGCGGCGACGGTCGGGACGTCGCCCTCAAGGAAACCGTACGCGCTCTGCGGGATAACGGCCGAATATGTTCCAAGTTCGGCGTTTACCTTCTCCTGGGCCTCTGGAGTCATGCCGAGCAGCGTAAGATTAAGAGTGGTGCCAGCATCGACTATGTGGCTCGACGGAATCTGTATTACGTTGCTGTAAGCGTCTATTTTCCCGTCGCGCATGAGGTCGAGCGCAGCTCCCATAGAGCTGTTTTTGATGAATCCGCCCCATTTCTCGATATCGGCCTGGGTGAGTCCCTCCGCTTCGATCACTTTCTGACCTACGATGTCCATGAAGGAGTCCTTCGTGTTGAAATACGCTTTAAGCGGATACTGTTTCGCCTTGAGGTCGGCGAAAGAAGCTATGCCGGTATCGGTCTTCACGATGAAATGATTCATAACGTCGTGATAAAGTATGCAGAGAGCGCGCAGGTTTTCAAGTTTTGCTTTAAAAGGAGGCTTTCCTTCTGACGCCATTTTGATGAACTGCGCGTGGGCTATTCCAAGCTGGACCTTCCCGCGTGAAACGAGCATCAAGTTGGCAGCTTCCTGTCCGACTTCGTACGCCGTATTTGAACCGGGGTAACTGCGTCTGACGACTTCTCCTACGCCTTCTCCTATCGCCGCCCATGCGCCGCCGATCGATCCGCCGCTGATGGCCAGGTCAACCTTATCCGCCGCAATCACGGCAGAAGGCGTCATAGCTACAAAGGAAAAAACTGCCGCCGCTGAGAGAATCGCTACTAGAAACTTTCTCATACAAAATTCCTCCTTGTAAATATGTCTATCGATAGGGCGCCGCTGCTGGTGGCATTCAGCGGCGCGTTTATCGCGATGTTAGTCTTTTAATTCAGTAAACTCAAAACGACCTTCTTTTATAACGTCTTCTTTCGTGCGCATAGCATGCACGTGACCTTTTATTTTCTTGTAATTTTCAACAGTCATCGTATATTCGATGGGCGCCAGGACGGCGGGCGAAGCCGTATAGTTAAACGGATGATCTATCATTTTTTCAACGTCGGCCAGGAAGGTTATTCCGCCTCCGGGCATAATATACGTCGGCGCTCCGGCTATGGTGAGGTTTGCGTCGCCGCGGTGGACCGCCTTGGTGATCTGTATCGGGTCTACCGTTACGCCGGCGCGCGCGCTGCCGCCGACTCCGGCGTAGTACATGGCCGATACGCGGCTGTCTTCGCAGCAGCCGGCAGCCATATTACGGAATTCTTCAAGCTCTGCCGGAATTTCTACCGGCACGGGCTTACCGTCTTCAGAGACCTCAAAGAGCGCGATTTTACGCCATGTGGTCTCAGCGACCAGTATTTTCATACCGGGTTTGGCTATATTCATGTCTATTTCTTTGATCGCTTCGATCGGATCTTTGATATTCGTGCCGCCCCATCCGTCGCCGTGTTCAAAGAAATAACGCCCGTTCGTCGCTAAACGGCCGACCGGCGTAACGCCGCTGTAAGGCTTTAATTCGGCGCCGGCCGGATGTTTTGTAAAGAGGCCGGTGATGTGGTGGTCCAGAATAATGGCTTCGTCAATAAGAGGAGCCAGCGACCGGGCAAACAATCCGCAGCATGCTCCGCCGCATCCGACGCGCATT
Organism: Cloacibacillus sp. An23; assembly: GCF_002159945.1. Taxonomy (NCBI): domain Bacteria; kingdom Thermotogati; phylum Synergistota; class Synergistia; order Synergistales; family Synergistaceae; genus Cloacibacillus; species Cloacibacillus sp. An23. The sequence continues at coordinate 17,976 of NZ_NFJQ01000007.1, forward strand.
TTATCGTCTACAACGCCGTTGATGACGGGATGGTCGCCGACACGCAGCTCTAACGAGCAGCCTTTGTCTACAGTCAGGCAGACTTTCTCCCTGTTGCCAAGCTCAGCCATCGTCTTTACGACGAACATTCCATCAGGACCTTTTACTTTATTGACTCCACCTAAAATAAGAATATGAGAGCCGTATTGTTCGGTGGTAACTATACCGACGACTCTTCCGTCACGGCGGACCAACGCTCCTTCGTCGCCTACGTGGGCGTTGGTGTCAATTTTCACCATCATAGAGCTGTAAGAGACAGGGGCTTCGGTAACAACCGTGACGACGTCCAGGTTATCGCGTTTTTCGGTTACTATATATGGAGCAGGTTTGTAATCCGGATAGGCTGCTCCAGCGCCGACAGCAGACACAACCGGTTTCATTATGGCGATCTTTTCTGCCGGTATTGATGTATTGACAGGAATCTGTAAAGGTCTTACGAGCACCAGCTGACCGTTTTCATTACGGAATCTCTTGCACGCGCCCTGCTTCCCCTCAGGTATGCGGCAGCGGACTCCGCAGTTGCGGCACAGTAAAGTCTGTTCGCTGACGGCGTCTTCAGAAAGAGCGTTCAGTTTACAATACTTAATGCATGTGACGCAGTGCACGCAGTTATCGTTTACTACGGCTTTGCCGTCTATCACTTTTATTGCGCCGGACGGACAGACCTTTTCGCATGCTTTGCACCCGACACATTTCGAAACATCAACTTTTATCACCGAGCTCAACTCCTTTTATACAGAACTTACAAAAAGCTCCAGTAATGCTTTTATGGAGTTTCAACAAGCACTACTGGAGCGAGGACTAAGGGGTACGTCTAAAGTTTCCCTTCCTGTTTGGCTTTAAGTATAGCGAGGAGTCTCTCCTGTTCGTTATGAACGATCATTACGCCTTCGTCTACGCCCATACCGGGAGTTCCGGCCATGGCGAATGGCTTAGTAGCGACGGCGAGGTTTGCGCATACGATCGCTGCCTTGTCAGTCTGATTGCAGGTGCCACCCTGATAGGCAAGTACGCCGTGGGCTTTGCAGTAAAGGTCGGCCTCTACGATATTGTTGATGCCGCCGAGGTCGATAGTCTTAACCTGAACCATGTCGGCGCCTTTTGCATCGACCCACTGTACGATCTCTTCGTACGTATTGGCGTATTCGTCGATGATCAGCTTTAGGCGGCAGCCGGCTTTGTCCAGATACTGGCGCAGGTACTTCATAGCTTCAAGCTGCTTGTCGTTCGACTTCATATCGACCGGCATCTCGACAAAGACGTCATAGGGCTCGCAGGCTTCGGCAACCTTGATGAGGTACTCGCCGACTTTATCCAGATCATTGTTGAAAGCCTTACCGATGCATCCGTACACGTCGTAGCGCATAACAGGCTTGTAATCGGGGTCGCCGATCTCTTTAATGCGCTTTGTGACCCATTTTACCCAGTCAAGGAATATCTGTCCGTCGGTACCCAGCTTTTCTTCGACGTTGTTGATAAGGCCGTGCGGCATCATTCCGACTTTCTTCAGGATCATCTTGTCAACGTTCGTATAGCGCTCGTCGCCGGACTGGGCGTTGATGCGTACAGGCGTAAGGTCTACGGGGAGATGGTATTCGTTGAGTATGACTTCGCACATCGTCAGCTTCTGTTCGTAAGCGACAGCTTCAAGAATGGCCTGGGTAACGCCGTAGCGCACGGAGGCTGGCAAGCGCTCGCCGTCGAACTCGTAACGGTCAAACTTCTCCGCTGTAGATTTAAACTCTTTTATGTCCATACCCTCAAAGTATGGCGTGACGTACTTATCAATGAGCTTTATGAGGGCATCCGCGGTATTCGGGACTTCGCGGCCGCCGCTAGCGGCATACTGGGCGACGGCGCAGTCGCCGTACACGACGTGCCCGTCTTCCAGTACAAACATGACGGAAACGGCGACGCCGGGCTGGCGTATGCTCTTGAATCCGGGCGTTACCGGCTTCCCTTTGTATACAAAGCCGTCAGACTTGGCACCGGCCTTTATGGCTTCCTTGTCATCCATATAAAATCCGGTGAGACCTTCAGCGCAAAGTACCTTCTTAACTTTCATGACTAAATCGGCCCTTTCAATAAAATAGTTTAACGAATAACTTTACCGTCTTTCGCGACGAGCTTGCCGCCGATGTATACTCTCTCTACATTTTTCAGCTGCGGATATTCGGTTACCACGATGTCGGCAGTGTAGCCTTTCTTGAGCTCGCCGAGGTTAGGAGCAAGAAGAGGCAGGACTTCCGTCACGCGCGAGGTTCCCTGTCTGACCGCCTTGGCAAGGCTTACCAGCTTCTTCTCAAGAGCCGCGTGCTGGATCGCTTCGAGCATTGAATCGCTGTGGCCGGCGGCAAAGTCGGTGGAAATAATGTCTATCAGGTCGTTCTCGTAGAACGCATAGAGATTGTCCGGCGTAGCGACGAGGTGCTTGGCTCCCCACGGATCATGCACTGCTGCATCGAGAATTACGCCAGGGAACTGCTTCAGGTAACGCCCGTTTTCCACGCACTCTTCCGTTGTGAACAGATAGTTCGAGTGGCAGCAGATAAGCGTGTTGAGCCCCATCTTCGCTATTTCATGCACGATATATTTTGATGTAGGAGCATTGTGTATCATCAGCGGAACGTTATAGCGCTTTGCAAGCACAGCAGCTTCGCGATAACCGTCAAGGGCTACCTTGACTGACGCAAGCGTCGTCTTGTAAACAATATCGCGCGTCTCTTCGGGAGTGAGGAAGCTGTCCAGCTTGGCTTCCTTCAGCGCCGCCGCCACACGATCCCTGTCGTAGTACGATTCTTCAATATAACGTCCGAGGACGGAGAGCTTCATGGCCCTCGCCTGGAGATAGTCTATATCCTTACCCTTGAGCTCTTTCACTGCGCGCGGGATGTATAGATAGTCCTGACCGCCGCCGCCGAGAGTATGACCGCCGCCGACTTCGCCGATGCAGACCGCGCCGTCAGCGAGCATTTTTTCTACAGTCATCGCTTTGTGCTTCGGAAGGAATCCTTTACCGTCGCAGATCTCTCCTGCGTGATAATTAATCGGAGCATGGGTCGTCGCCGTCTTAATGCGGATGGGGTGGCATTTCTGCGTTTCCTGCACCTCGTCCATCGTCGCAAAACCGTCGACGTTAAGTACGGTAGTATGGCCCTGTAAAAGACTTCTGTCGAGATGGTCCAAAATAAAGTCGCGCCCGTAGTTTACACAGCCGCTGGCAAACATGACGCCAAACGTAACGCCGTGCTGATGATGGTTGATCATTCCGGGCATAACGCATTTGCCCGTGCAGTCCACTACTTCTTCTGCATATGCTTCAATATTTTCGTCATAATACAGATTAACATCGGCGACCAGTCCATCGACTTCAATAACATTGGCCTTCTCCAGGACTGTCTTCCCGTCTCCGGTAACGACAGTACCGTTCTTAAATATCTTCATACACAAGCCTCCTCATTAATTAAGCATTACGCTTGAAATGTATATTCTGCGCGGCGCGGATCAAAACAGCATCCAAGCCGCATAGATACAACGCGGATTCCGCTCGCCCTCTGAGGCCCGACTTTGACGAAAGTACCCAACACAGTCGTTTTGCCGCCGAGTCCCAACGCGCCATATCCAGCTTCATTAACGACATCTGTTATTCTGCGCTCAAGGGGAGACTGGACGAGGAAATTACCTTTTGCCATTGCTTCCACACAGAGCGCCGCCGCTTCATAATTTGAACGCCCTATACCGAACACGAGCACGCAAGGCAGACATCCCAGCAGTTTTGCCCCCTCTTTGCCCCACGCAATCATTTCATTGACTACCGTATCCAATGAGTGTTTATGAAAAACACGAAGGGTTTTACCTCTGATTTCGGGCCCTCCGCCATACATCATAACGGTCAGCTTAATATCTTTTCCCGACGTGCGCCTTATCTGGATAGGTGCGGGCAGCAACGCTCCTGAATCATCGGACAGTCCGCGGCACTGGCTGATACGTTCTTCGTCGTTCCCAAGCACAGCCATCGGACGCCCCGGCAATTTTCGCAACCCCGCCGCTACACCTTCTTCAACGGCACGAAAAAAACCGTGCGGCACGTCGCATTCATCGCCTATTTCTACAAAAAGATGCGGTATGCCGGTGTCGTCGCACAGCGGAAAAACTCTCGATTCTGCTATTTCGGCATTCTCGAGTATATTGTTTAACACCCACTTCGCATAGCTGCTGTCTTCTTTTTCGATAGCGTTCTTATAAGCGGCTATCTGGTCAGGGCGAAAAACAGTACTTGCCTTAACCAATGTCTCTGCTGTTTTCTCTACAATTTCGTCGTATCCTAGCATCCTACACACCCCAAAGTAAAATTTACAACACTGATCACTTAATCATAAATCGACTCGCCGTGCGCAATGGCCACTATCGCCGGGAATCGTTCGACATCAATTTCGTAGAGGGCTTCCATTCCCTCTTCAGGAAACGCAACGACGCGTTTACTTTTTATTGTTGCAGTCAGAAGAGCAGTATTGGGAGGAGTAACAAGAAAAATAGAATTATTCTCTTTCAGAGCTTCAGCGGTTTCCTTCTTCAGACTTCCCTTCCCTATATGCATCTTTACTCCGGCTTTAGAAAGAGCGGGGATACTTCCTTCAATCTCCAATTTGTTGCTTGAAGTAGGACCGATACCGGCCGGGCTGACCGCCGTATGAAAAACAGCAGACCCTTTCAAGTGAATGCCATTTTTTTCACACGTTCCATTTTTAATACATGCTACAACCTTAGGTAACACTGCATCCCGTCCTGCAAAAATCGGGCCACAGATTTCTACCATGTCATAAATATGTAAATCTTTAATAATATCATCGCCTACAGGCATCTGTATTCTTATGCTCATATAAGTTTTCTCCTTAATAATATACTATCCAGATTATGGATATAATATTTTCTATCTGGTGATTTAATATTACAATTTAAAATTTTCCATGTCAATGCAAATTTATAAAATCATTGATAAAATTATTTATGTTAGAAAGCTATGAGGTGAGGTTTATGCAGACAAAACAAACTGAATCGGGTACTCAAGCTATACAGCGTGCGCTGTCAATACTGAATTGCTTTGTAAGAGAGACTGACTCCTTGTCTCTCGCGAAAATATCAAAGCTAGTTGGCATACCATATTCAACAGCATCAAGAATTGTTGGCATATTAGAACAAGAATCATTTTTAATAAGAGATAAGCATACTAAACGGTATAGTTTAGGACGCCGTATATACGTGCTTGGATACTGTGCCAAACAAAGTGACTTTTTAAGAAAAGTTATTTACTCTTATTTGCAAAAATTAAGAGATGAATTTGAAGAAACTGCTGTAATATATATACGTGAAGACAACTACAGGGTATGCTTAGAAAAAGTTTCTGCCTTCCACAGCTTTAAATTTTCCCCAGCTATAGGAAGTAGATATGTTCTATGGGCAGGCGCTGGTGGCAGAGGATTCTTGGCATATGCTAGCCCACAAGAACAAGATTCTTTTATTAATGACTCTAGAAACTTGACAACTTTTACCAATACAGATAAAAAAAGTATTATGAAAGAACTCTACAATCTATGCAAAAATGGATATGCGTATTGTGTTAATGAATATCAGGAAGGATTTTCTTCCATTAGTGGACCTATTATAGATGGTGACAATAATTTATTGTGCACTATTGCTGTTACTGGACCGACATCTAGATTTACCCCATCAATTATTAATGGTTTAAAAACAAGAATACCGGAATATTGTTTGGAAATATCATCAACATTTGGGTGGAATGCGGAGACAAATCAAACAAACTGCTTATTTCCTAGCCCATCTTTAGATTATATCATGCAATGTCTCAACTAAAGCGAGAGTGTGAAGGTCTTTCTGTAAATAACTTCAGACTGCCGCTCTATGGCAGCTGGTGTGAATTTCAGAGTCTGTCCCCGATTCTGTATACGTTTATGGCGTTCCGGACATATCGTTTTTATCGTTTCGTCCGAACACATTAAAACCATAACTGCCCCGAGCCGTATGTCAACGACGTATTGTTCGGGGGATTTCTTCGTTTCTTAGCGCTGTCATTTGCCCTATTCCGGCATCCTTCCCTCAAAGTATATGGACAGCTGCGCGTGTATCTTTCCCCAGTCGGCGCGGCGGCCTGTCCATTTTTTCGTTATATCTATCATCGCAAGGTACAGCATTTTGAAGAGGCTGTCGTCTGTCGGGAATACTGACTTCGCTTTGGTCACTTTCCTCAGCTGCCTGTTAAATCCTTCTATTTCGTTCGTTGTGTAGATAAGTTTCCGGATCTCCTGCGGGTATTTGAAGTATGTGCTCAGGTTTGGCCAGTTATCTTTCCATGATTTGGATATCTTAGGATATTTCTTGTCCCATTTGTCTCCGAAGCCTTCAAGCGCTCCCAATGCCGACTGCTCATCAGGAGAGGTATAAACGGCTCTCAGGTCGTTCATGAGTTCTTTGATGTCTTTGTATGAGACGTATTTCCCAGAGTTGCGCAATTGGTGGATGATGCAATTCTGTATTTCCGTATTCTGGAATACTGCGTTGACGGCGGAGTCGAATCCTTTAAGGTTGTCTGTACAGGCGATGAAGATGTCTTCTACGCCTCTGTTCTTCAGGCTGTTTAATACTGAAGCCCAGTGCCCGATGAAGCGGGGCAGGCTCTACTTTGCGCTTTCGTTTTCCCCTACCCACATGCCGAGCACGTCTTTGCGTCCGTCAAGGTCTATGGCTATCGCTATGTAGACGGCTTTCTTTACTATCTGTCCTTCGCTTCTGACGTGGTAGTGTATGGCGTCGAGGTAGACGACTACTGCATAGACAGGTTCAAGTGGACGCTGCTGCCATTCCCTAGCCAACGGCAGTATTTTGTCGGTTATTCTGCTTACAGTGGTGTCCGATACGGAGATACCATATATGTCCCTGATGTGGTCTGAGATGTCGTCGGTGCTCATACCCTTTGCATACATTGATATGATTTTCTCTTCAATATCCTGGCTTATGCTTGTCTGGTTCTTTTTAAGGAGCTGAGGCTCGAACTCGCTTTTTCTGTCCCTGGGTACAGAGAGCTCGACGTTTCCGAAACTGGTGCGAAGGGTTTTTCCGCTGTGTCCGTTACGGCTGTTGTCCGTGTTCTTGTTCTTATAGACAATATGAGTTTTCTCTTTGCCTATCATAGCGAGTTCACCTAACAACAAAGCCGGGCGGCGCGCGTTATGGCAAAAAAATATAATCGTGATTATTATAATCACGATTATATTACAGGGCTTTTGGCGCGGGCTGCGTTGTGGGTTACCGGCTGCGCTCTTCTATCACCGCGGCGCCTATCGCGCCGGCGAACTGCGCTTTTTCCGGGGTTATCACCCGGCGGCCGGTTTTTTGTTCTATCAGGCGGGCGAGCAGGCGGTTCTGGGCGCAGCCTCCGGTGAAGCAGATTTCGCCGCCGTCGGAGACTCTCGACAGGAGGTTCGCGGCTCTCTGCGCCACGGAGTCGAGCAGGCCGAGGCATATCGAGTTTTTGTCCACGCCTTTGGCGAGGAGGCCGATGACTTCGGACTCGGCGAAGACGGTGCACATGTTGTTGATGGGCTGGAGTTCCGTATCTTCGGGGATGGAGCAGAAGTCCGCGAGCTTGCAGCCGAGGTGGGCCGCCATGCTTTGAAGGAATCGGCCGGTGCCGGCCGCGCATTTGTCGTTCATCAGGAAGTCGAGGACTTTGCCGTTTTCGTCTATTTTTATGACTTTCGAGTCCTGTCCGCCTATGTCGAGCACTGTGGTCGCCTCTGGCGCGAGCCGGTGGGCCCCCGCGGCGTGGCATGTTATCTCGGTGACGCGGTGGTCGGCGTCGAAGATGTTGCGTCCGTAGCCGGTGACGGTGATGTGTACGTCGTCGCGCTTGAGTATGTGCCCGCGGCGGCATACCTGGCGCACGGCTTTTTCTGCGCTTTCATTGAGATCCCATCCGGTCGGAGTTATGTAGTAGACGAAGCGCGCGCCGTTCCAGAGCACGCATTTGGTCGCCGTCGAGCCGATGTCCAGGCCTACGTTCGCCATTACAGCATCTCCGTGAAGGCGCCGAAGCGTGTCGCGAGCTGTCCGACGTCGCCCTGCGAGTAGTCGGTCTCGACCGCTATGTAGGGCACGCCTTCTTCGGCGAGGAAGCGTCTTATGTTGTAGCTTTCGACGTTGTAGGTGTGGCATGCCTGGAGTATCACGTCAACCACGGCGTCGGCCTTGTATTTTTTGACGTATTCGCGGATGAGCGAGATGCGTTCGTCGTTGGGGGACATGACGGAGCATGGGATGGAGAGGTATTTTTCCGTGAGCGCGTCTATCGGGTCTATGTCTTCGCGCACTTTGCGGCAGAACCCCTTGATGTTTCCGCAGTTTTCGAAGCCGACAACGAGCGAAGGGCTTTCGGAGTTTTCTATCGCGTCTACGACTTTTTCGAGCGATTTGCCCATCGGGCAGCCCGTTATGAGTATGCGGTGCGAGGATATGTCTTTGCGGCAGAGGCCGTTGGCGTAGGCTTCGAGTATAGCGTCAACGAGCTCGTTTACCTTGGCTACGCTCTTTTCGTAGTCGAAGGTGAATTTGAGGAAGTCGGAGACGAGCATTATCTCTTTGCCGCCGACCATCGGGACGGGGAGCGTCGCCGTGTCGTAGAAGCGCATCGCGGCCGCCTGCATTGAGTTGCGCAGCTCTATGGATTTGCGGAGCTTCTCGTCTGTTATCTCGACGCCGAAGCGTTCTTCGAGGACTTTCTTGAGCTTGATTATCTCATGTTTCCAGAGCTCGCGGCTCATTTCGTGCTTCGGGTCCTGCGGCAGCTGCATGACGTGGGTCGGGCGCAGCTCGTTCAGCAGCTCGTACATTTTTTTCTTGCCGTCGCAGGTGGTCTCTCCTATGACTATGTCGCAGAAGTGGAAGTACGGGCATGTGTCGGTGAGCGCGAAGCCGTAGCTCGACTTGATTAGCGGGCAGAGGTTGCGCGGCAGGTGTTTTTCCGCCGCCGATATAGGTTTGTCGCTCGTGCTGCAAAGCGAGACGGCGACGCCTCCGACGGCGTTGACCAGCTCCCACGGCGTGAAGGTGCAGTAGGTGCCGACGACGGGTACTCCCGCCTCTTTCAGTTCTTTTATGCGCACCGGGCCGTTGCGCACCGCTTCGCTCATTTCTTCTAATATCGCGTCTATTTTTTCAATATTGCTCATAATCGGCTCCCCTTTTTATTTCTGATTCAGTTCCAAAAGTTCGAGAATCCGCTCCGCCATTTCGCCGTATCCCTTCGTCGCGCGGCTGCGCGGACGCTCGAACGGGACTTCTATTTCTTCAAGCACGCGGCCGGGATGAGCGGTCATGACGACTATCCTGTCCGCGAGATATAGCGCCTCGTCCACGCTGTGCGTGACGAAGACGACCGTTTTTCTGTCCTGCTCCCATATCCTGAGCAGCTCGCGCTGGAGCAGTACGCGCGTGTGCGCGTCGAGAGCGCCGAAGGGCTCGTCCATGAGCAGCACTTCGGGGTTGTTGGCCAGGGCTCGCGCGATGGCTGCACGCTGGCGCATACCGCCGGAAAGCTCGTGCGGTTTCGCGTCCGCGAACTTTTCAAGCCCCACGCGCGCGAGGTAGTCCATCGCGACCTCACGGCGGCGTTTCGCCTCCATGCCGGCGAACTCGGGGCCCAGCGCCACGTTGTCGGCGACAGTGCGCCACGGCAGGAGCGAGTATTCCTGAAAGACCATGCCGCGCTCTTTGCCCGGCCCAGTCACGGGCGCGCCCTTGTATAATACTTCGCCGGACGTTGCGGCCTCGAGTCCCGCGACTACGCGCAGCCAGGTGGACTTGCCGCAGCCGGACGGGCCGAGCAGGCAGACGAATTCTTTGCCGCCGACCGCGATGCTGGCGTCCGCAATCGCCTCGAGCTTTCCGCCGCCGTCCAGGACGAACTCTTTGCGCAGATTTTTAGTCTCGATGAGCGGCGTCATCTTGAAAGCCTCTGCCACGCGAAGCATTTCGCCTCGAAGTACCGGAAGGCCGCGTCGAGCGCGAGGCCCACGGCGCCTATGCTGACCATGCCGGCTATGACTATGTCCGTGCGCGCCACTGTGTAGGCGTGCGTTATGACGTAGCCGATGCCGGAGATGCTGCCCGGCATCATCTCGGCGGCTACGAGGCACATCCATGCGACGCCGAGGCCGAGCCTCATGCCCGTCACTATCGACGGGGCCGCCGCCGGGAGCAGTATCTTCAAAAATATGTCGCGTTCGGATGCCCCGAGGACGCGAGCGGAATCTATCAGCGTGGAGCGCACGCTCGAAACGCCGTAGACCGTGTTGAGCAGTATCGGGAAAAAGGCGCCTATGAAAATAATGATGAGCATCGAAAATTTGATGTTGTTGAGAAAGACGTACCATTCGCCCTCTTCTACGCCGAGCATCGTCGCGAAGCTGGCTACGCCGAACCACGCGAGGACGAGCGGTATCCACGCGAGCGGCGGCATCGGGCGGAGGATCTCCACGAGCGGAGTCATAAAGCGGTTGACCTTTTTGTAATGTCCCATAAGTATGCCGAGCGGCAGGGCGAGGACGAGCCCCGCGGCGTAACCGCAGAACACGCGGATCGAGCTCATGCCGAGGTTCTGCATCAGTGAGCCGAGGCGGAGCAGATCTTTGTTCGGATGCATAAAGATAGTCCAGACCTGTCCGACGGTCGGAAGCACGACGTCGTTTTTAAGCTCTACGGCTATGACCTCCCATATCGCGAGCACGAGCAGCGGCGCGGCGCACGGCAGAAAAACCCTCTCAAAAAGAAATTTCATCTATTCCTCCGTAAAGCCCGCCGCGCGGAACATTCGCGCGGCGGCAGGCGGCCTCCGGCCGGAAAGAGCCGGAGGCGCGCCGTAAATTCTTACCTTGCGGACTTCGTGAAGCGGAAGTCGAATACCTGGTCCTGAACGTCGGCGAGCTTCTTGCCCTTGAGAGAGCCGGTGAGCTGTCCGAGCTCGTTGAGGATGTCGGGATAGAGCGAGGCGTTCTTCATCCACGTCGGAGTGACGGTCGTGGAGAGTCCCATAACGGCCTTCGAGATGACCTCGGGCTCTACGCCGAGCCAGTCGCCGGTGGCCTTGGCCGCCTCTTCCTTATTGGCGAGGCACCACTCACTGCTCACGGTCATGAGCTTCACGAAGGAGCGCAGCGCTTCGGGCTCTTCGGCTATCGCCTTGTCGCTGGCGGCTATGCAGCAGCATGGGAAGTCCGCCCATTCGCCCGCCGGCGGAAGCTCTTTAAGCTGGAGCACGATATGTCCCTGTCCCTTCGCCTCTACCACTTCGGGAGTCGGCGCGGGGATGACGGCGAACTCGACCTGCTTCGCGACCATCGCGGGGATGACGTTCGGGATGCCTTTGAGGTCCATCATAACTATGTCGGCCTGCTCCTTCGTCGCGTTCGCGTCGCCGGTCACGCGGAGGTTTGACTGCGCCATGGCGGCCTCGAAGACTATCTTAGGGGCGCTCGTCGGGGAGTGGTAGCCGACGGTCACGGGACGCTTCGACTCCTTGACGTACTTCTCGAAGCCGTCCCAGCCCTTAACGTCGATGTCGTTGCGCGCCACCATCGCGATGGCGTCCGACTGAAGCGGGGCTATGACTTTTATCTTCGCGCCGCTGTCTATGCCGGAGAGCATCGCGGGGAATGAGTTCGTCGTGAGGTCGAGGTGCCCCTGCGCGAAAAGCGTCGTGGCCTCGGAGCCGCTCTTCGTAACGACGACCTCAAGGCGCGCGACCTTCTTGCCGTTGTCGTAGAGGTCGAACTTCTCCTTCGGCACCACGGGCTTGAGCCATACGCCGAGATCCTTGAAATTCTCGCCCTCGGCCATCGCGACCATAAAAGCCTGCTGGTGCGTCGTCATCGTGTAGCTCGCACGGATGACCGGAACGTCCCCGGCGAACAACGGAGCGGCGAAGGCGAGTACGAGCGCCGCCGCCATCAAAGAGAGCAACTTCTTCATGAAACCATTCTCCTTCTGTATATATGATTTTTTTAAGCACGGCAAAGCCTCCCCCGTATATTGAAGGGGCCTCCGGCTAAAAAACTTATATAAGGAACTTTTGACTGCGGAAAGCTAGAAGGAGCCGTAACCGGAGCGGCCTTCGAGCGGAACTGTGCAGTCATGCGCCACGCGCATCACGCGGACCGCGAAGCGTCACGTCATTTTCATCACAGAACCGCACCCCCCTCCGGAATGAGAAATGATTAACATTCACTCGATTGCATTTTATAACACATCACGGGAATTTGCCACACCGCCGCCGCCGCGTGACGACGATATTTTGTCCGCGTGAACAAATTCGCGCCGCCGCGCGGCGGAGAGCGTACGCGCCGGACCATGCCAGTCCGCACGCCCGGCACGGCATATCCGCGGGCTCCGCACATACCGCGGAGGAAAGGAAAAACACGAAGCCCGCGCGCCCAATCCGTCAGTCAGACTATAAAAATCAAGGCGGAAGACGGCGAGACGCCGCAGAAGCCGCGCCGGACGCAGCCTCCGCCCGCCCCCGCGCGCCGCTTTGGCGGGCGGACGCAAAGAACCGCCTGGGCGCGCGGCCGATGGATGGCGCGCGCCCAGGCGCGGCGCGGAATGACGAGAAATCCGTCTTTCTCGCGATGTTTAACTATATACGGCGTAAGGCTCGCCGGCGGAGGCGGGACTTACAGCTCGACGTACCGTCCGAGCCCCTTCGCCTTCGCGAGCTCTAGGGCCTTTTTGCCAGTTGCCAGGTCGAGCGTCGCTATGCCGGTCGCGTCGAATATCGTAATCTCGTCAGGCGAGGTGCGCCCAGCCGCTTTCCCGGCGATTACGTCGCCGAGCTCTCCCGCCACATCTTTTTCTGAGATCACACCCTTCGCCGCCGCCAGCTCGAGCTCTCCGCATCTGAAGCACTGCGGCGTATCGTCGGTGAATACGCGCGCTCCGGCGAAAATCTCCGGCTCTATCTCCTCCTTGCCGGGCATGTCAGCTCCGACGCAGCTAAGGTGCAGCCCCGGCTTCACCCATTCTTTCTTTATTACAGGCGAGCGCGCCGGAGTCACGGTTATCGCAATATCGCTTTCGGCGAGCGCCGCGGCTATGTCCTCTGCGGCCTCGAACGAGACGGCGGAAGCGTCTATGCCGAAGGACTCGCGCAGCCGCTCGCGGCACGACGCGGCGAACTTCCTCGCGTTTTCCGCGTCGAGCGGGTCGGACACGCGCACGACGTCGATTTTCGGCATCAGCAGCAGCGACGCGGCGATTTGAAATATCGCCTGACGGCCCGCGCCGAGTATGAAAAGGCGGCGCGACTCCGGGCGCGCGAGAAGGCTCGCGCCGAGCGCCCCCGCCGCTCCCGTCCTCATGCAGGTGATGAAAGAGGCGTCCATCACGCCCTGCGGTATGCCGGTCTCCGAGTCGAATATCATCAGCATCCCCGTAAACACCGGCAGGCCGCGCTCCGCGTTGCCGGGAAAGCTGTTCAGCATCTTGAGGCCGTGGACTTTTTCGCCGAAGACGCAGCCGGACTTTATGTCCATAACGCCGCGCGGCTCCTCGAAATCGTATGAGATGAGCGGCCACACGGCGGTCTTCCCGAGCGATTTCTGTCTGTAGACCTCGCGCACTCCCTCTATCGCGCTCTTCATGTCGAGCACATTTTCTATGTCGGCCCTGCTCAGAAACATTATCTCCATAAGTTTTCCGTCCCTCCAAAACCGCCGCCGCCCGTAAAAACGCGGCGAAGCGCTATAAATTCGTGTAAAAACTTATTGATTTTTAGTGACTAATATGTTCCGCCCCAAAAACCGTCAGCGCGAACGCTCGGCCGCTTCGTTCGCATCGAGCTCCTTCAAATACTCGCCGAAACGCGCGAGCCCGGCTTTGAAATATTCGACGTCTCCGAAGCCGTAGCCGATGCGGAAACTGCGCTCCTGCTGGAAGCAGCCGCCCTGACAGACGAGCACGCCTTTCTTCGCGAGCAGATCTTCCGCGAATTTCTGCGCCGGCACGTCGTAGTCGTAATAAACGTAGGACGTCGGTCCAGCGCTGTCGCAGACGAGACGCAGCCGCGGCTGGGTACGCAGCCATTCGCGCAGAGCGGCGCGCCCCTCCTCGACGATTTTGCCGTTGCGCTTGTAGAAAACGTCCTTGTGCTCGAGTATTATCGCGGCGATCAGCTCGTTCAGCGGCCCTTCGCAGATGCTGTTGTAGGAGCGGCAGTTCATCAGCGCCTCTTTTATAGAAAGGTCGCGCGTGACGATCCAGCCGACGCGCGTCCCCGCGCTCGAAAATACCTTGCTCGTGCTGCTCGTGACTATGCCCTTTTCGTAGATGTCGCATATCGACGGCATATATTCGGCGCTCAGCCCGCGGTATATCTCGTCGCAGAGCACGTAGGCCCCGACGCCGCGCGCCATTTCCGCAATCTCTTCGAGTTCTTCCTTAGAGAAGCGGTAGCCGGTCGGGTTGCCGGGGTTCGTCAGACATATCATCTTCGTCCACGCGTCCACCATCGCGCGTATTTTTTCGAGATCGACGCGGTATTCCTCGCCCTCGCCGCAGTTGTAGACCCGCACCTCGGAGCCGAGAGCCGCCGGTATCGAGTAGTGCTGCTGGTAGCTCGGCAGGACGCAGACGACGTTCATGCCGGGGCCGCATAAAGCCTGGCAGACTATCGAATTAGCGCCTGTGCCTCCGTGTACAGATATGACCATCTCGGGCGTCACGCTTCCGTCGTAGAGCGCCGCTATCGCCGCCTTCAGCCTCGGCATCCCTTCGAAGTATCCGTAATGCAGGCTCATGACTTCGATCTCGCGGAAGAATTCCTCCCTGTCCGTCCCCGTAAGTTCCAGCATTTCGCCGACCGTCACGGGCTTGCAGCAGCTCGAGCCGAAGTTGTACTCCGCCTTGCCGTCGAGCGGGTTGAGCCAGAATTCCAGTTCAAAGCGCGCTATATCCATCGCAGCGTCCTCCTCTTTTTCGGTTTTCGTTTTTTTATCCTGTTCCGCGTATCTTTACGATATTTTCTCACGAAGAGGCGCGCCGTTTCAACGGCGCGTTTTTATATTGCGTAACAACGAATCCGCGATGATTTTATAGAGCCGCAGAAGCGCGCTTAGGCGGCAATGCTGGGTTGAATGCGAAGCTGTTTCGTCTATTTTCCGGCTAAGCGGCCTTTTCTGTTAAGCGTGTTATGTTTTATATTACAATATAAAGCCTTATAAATTATAATAAATTACATGAATTTACTTCGAGGGGGCCGGGCAGTGTATTATACTGTTTCCGATTTCGCGAATATGTACGCGGACGGGGTGAAGCTCGTCGCGGGCGGCGGCGGGATGTCACGTCCTATAGAGAACGTCGGGATACTCGACTACGAACTCGACCCTATGCTGAAGGAAAGGTATATGCGCACGAATTTCCAGGAGGGACAGTTTATCCTGACTTCCCTGCTTTTCGCCAAGGATTCGCCGCATTTGACGACGGAGGCGGTCAAGCATCTGGTTTCGCGCGGCGCGAGCGGTCTGGCTATACGCAACGTCTTCCGCCTGCCGCTTCCCGAGGCTGCCCTGCGTTACGCGGATTCCAAGAATTTCCCGGTTTTTCTTATTACTTCGGCGAAGCTGTATTTCGAGGATATCGTCTACGAGGCGCGCCGCCTCGCGGAGAGGATGAAGGACGTCTATTTTCCGCAGGGGGAGCTGGAGGCTGTTTTCTCCGGAGCGGAGGGCGGCGAGGGGGCCGCGCGGCGCGCGAGGCGCATAAATCCGTCGTTCGGCGAGCGTTTTTTCGCGATTTATATGCACGGCGCGGAGTATTTCGGCGAGCAGGATTTTATGGAATTTTACGGGAGGTACGAAAAAAGCCGCTTTTTCTCGCCGCGCGGCAGGCTGTGCCTTTATAAGCGAGGCGCGTTTTTTTTCTGCTCGGGCGATGAATGCGTCCGCGAGTCCGCCGCGGAGTTCCCGCGCGCCGTGGACCCTGAGGGGACGTGTTCCGTAGGGGCGAGCCGGGTTCATTTCAGCCTTCGAGAGTTCGGGGAGTGCGCGAAGGAGGCGCTTTACGCCGCGCTGATCAACGGCGAGTCGCCGGCGCCGTACCACATGTACGACGAGCTCGGGATATACAGGGCGCTGTTCCCCTTCGCTGAGAGGCCGGAAGCGGCGGCTTTCCGCGACGGCGTGCTCGACGCGGTGCGCGAGTACGACATAGAGAACGGCGCGGAGCTTATGCCGACTTTGGAGCGTTTCGCGGCGTCCGGCTGCGACGTGCGCGAAACGGCGAGAATCCTTGGAATTCACGAAAACACGGCGCGCTACCGTATGGAGAGGATAGCGGCTCTGACAGGGCTGAGCTTCCGCTCGCACGACCAGGCGGAGCAGCTTTCGCTGGCTGTGAAGTCGGCGCTCTGCGCGAAGCTCCTGGCGCGGCTCTAGCGGCGGACGCGCGTCAGCCTGCGAGGAAGCATCCTTTTTCGTGCGACTGTATCACGCCGACGGCCTGCAAGTACGCGTAGACGACTGTCGTGCCTACGAATTTCATGCCGCGCTTCTTTAAATCTTTTGAAACGGCGTCTGACAGCGGCGAGCTCGATTTTCCAGTTTCGCGCACAGTCCCGCCGTTAGTCCAGCCCCACAGGTAGTTTGCGAAAGTTCCGTATTCTTCGCGGATTTCGGCGAAGACGTGTGCGTTCGTCACTGCGGCGCGGATTTTGAGGCCGTTGCGGATTATGCCGGGGTCGTTCTTCAGCTCTTCGATTTTTTCATCTCCGTACGACGCGACGAGCTTCCAGTCGAAGCCGTCGAAGGCGCGGCGGAAGCTCTCGCGCTTGTTCAGCACGCACTCCCACGAAAGGCCGGCCTGAAAGCATTCGAGCAGCAGCATTTCAAAGAGTTTCCCGTCGTCGCGCTGCGGCACGCCCCATTCGCGGTCGTGGTAGGCGACGTACTTTTCGTTCTTGGGGTTGGCCCAGAAGCAGCGGGTTTTGCCGTCCGGCCAGCAAGGGGCTTTCGTCATCAGGGACGTTCCGTCTTCGTAAAGCGCCGGCCCCGGCGGCTATTTCTTATCGTCGAGCGGCGGCAGCGGCTTTATCTTCTCGCCGTCGGTGAATTCGCGCTGCGGCCCCTCGGCCTTGTCGTGGACCCAGTTTTCAAATTTGTCGTATATGGCGTCGGACCACGAGGGGTTGGGCCACCGCTTTTTCTTCGCCGTAAGCGCGAGGCAGCCGCACATCATGGCGCCGAAGTACAGATACGGATGCTGCGTCGCTAGCGCGAGGCCGAAGAATATGAAGCAAAGAGAAGCGAACAGATCTCTGAAAAACATTTACAATCACCTTTTATTTTCTCGTTTATCCGTCCGATATTATAACCTCATAAGCGCGCGGCAGAAAGCGGAAAAGACATATTCATGCGCGCCGCGCGCACAAAAAAACGGAGCCGCCACGCGAATGGACGGCTCCGTATGCTTTTGATTCCGTGCGGTCTTTCCGCGCTGTCCTACCAGGGCACACCGAGTACGACGTGCGGCAGGAAGAGGCAGACCTTCGGGATGTAGGCGGTGATGAGAAGCACCGGAATCCAGCAGAGCACCATGAAGGTGAGCGCCGGCTTCATTATCTCGTTGATGGGCGCGCCTCCCACTCGCCCGCTTAGATATAGGACCGGGGCCGCAGGCGGCGTTATGCAGCCGAGGGCCGTGTTGACTCCGACTATAGCCGCGTAATGGACGGGGTTGAAGCCGAGGTCGAGGATTATCGGAAGCAGTATCGGCGTCGTAAGGACGACGACGCTGATGTCGTCCATGAGCATTCCCATCAGGACGAGGAAGACGTTGATCATCATCATGACGACTATCGGGTTCGTCGAGATGGAATAGAAGAGATGCAGCACGCGTCCCGGAAGATCCTCAAGGATATAGAGGCGCGAGAGCATCGAGACGGAGTAGAGCATGACCATGATGACGCCGGTCGTGATGCCGCTTTCGACGACGATGTTGAAGAGTCCTCTCCACGAAAGTCCCTTGTAGACGTAGAGCCCTATAGGGATGCAGTAGAAGACGGCCAGCGCGGAGGCTTCGGTCGTCGTCATAACGCCGCCGTAGATTCCGCCGAGGACCATGAAGGGCATGACGAGCGCCGGTATAGCGAGACGTCCGCGCTTCATGAACATATCCATGCGTTCCTTGCCGGTGCGCTTGACTTCGACGAAGACTTCCTTATTGTTGCGGAGCATCCAGACGTTGATGATGCTGAGCAGCGCTATTGTGAAGACGCCGGGGCCGACCGTCGAAAGGAAGCACGAAAGGACGGAGATGCCGCTGATCCACGCGAAAATGATGAGAGTGGCGTTCGGCGGGATAAGGAGGCCGAGCAGCGATGCGTTCGCCATCAGCGCGCAGGCGTGTCCCATCGGGTAGCCGCCCTGCTTGAGGCGCGGGAACATTATGGCGCCGATGCAGGAGAGCGTCGCGCAGGCGGCTCCGCATATCGAGCCGAAGACGGCGCAGGAGATGACGGCGACGATGCCGAGTCCGCCGCGGATATGTCCGACGAAGACGTCTACCATATCTATGAGCTTCTCAGCTATGCGTCCGCGCTCCATGATGCCGCCCGCGAGGATGAACATAGCTATCGCTATAAGCGAAACGGAGTTCATCTGCGTGAAGCCGTAAGGCAGGAGCTGCGTGGCTGGGTAGCCCGCGCCGTTTGCGCCGCCGAAGAATATCAGCCACGCGCAGGAGGACATGAAGCTTACGGGTACGGGGACGCCTATCGTAAGGCAGAATATAAGTATAAGCAGAGCTACGTATATCATTAGTTCTTACCTCCAAAAAGCGCTTTTCCGGCCCTTATCGTATCCCAGAGGAAGTAGTAGGACATGGAAAGCAGTCCGAGGAATATGGCGGCGTAGGCCGTCCAGAGCGGGATTCTCCACGCGACGGTGCGCGGGATGGCGACGCCTGTCCCGAGCGGGCCGAGGAAGCCGAAGATGAAATAGTCCCAGCCGTACTTCGTGAAAAGCAGCGTCACGCCGAGCGTGATGAGGCATTTCACAAAGGTGAGGGTCCTCTTGAAAACCCCGTCCTTGAGATAGGCGCTTATAAGGTCCGCGGAAATGTGAGTCCCCGCGAAAGCCCCGTAGCCGGCTCCCATGAAGTAGAGCCAGAATGCGAATATCTTGACCCATTCCTCGTAGCCGTAGAGGTCCATCTGGAAAACATAGCGCATAAGCGTTGCGGCCGTAATGATGATCATCAGCAGCATGGACATTACGAAGCAGACCACTGAATAGAACGAGACGGTTATCTTGTCGAAGATGCACTTCGGCTGCCTTACGTTGAGGACTTCCTCCTCGCCCGCGCAGGCCGGCCCGGCTTCTTCGAGCATCTCAGTCTTCTTTTCATCAGATGACATTTAATAAGCTCCTTTCAGGCACGAAAACGCTGAGGGGAAAGACACGGCCCCTCAGGCGTTCACATGCTTATTTTTAACGACGTTGATAAACGGCGCTTTACAGCGATCCCATTTTCTCCGTGAATTCCTGCATCAGTTCGACGCCGACCCCCTGCTTCCCCATTTCGACCCAGGTCGCCATGCAGGCTTCCTTGATCGGGCGAAGCTCCTCTTCGGTGTATCTGAATACCTTGACGCCCTTCTCCTCCATGAGTTTCATATACTTCTCGTCCTCCGCCTGAGCGTTGTCTATCGAGAGCAGAGTGTACTTCTTGGCCACGTCGCGGAAGACCTGCTGATCCTCCGGCGTCAGCTTCTGCCACGATTTGTCGCTGATCATGATTCCGAGATACTCCATGGAGTAGTTCGTAGCGTACCAGTATTTCACGACGTCGCCGAGGATCGTGTACGCCGCGGCTGTCGGATATCCGTCCGCCGCGTCGCAGACGCCGGTCTGCATCGACTGATAAACGTCGGGATAGGGTATCGTGATGGGACGGAAGCCCATAGCCTTGGCTCCGGTCACGTACGACACCATGTTCGGGACTCGCGTAAGCACGCCTTTGTCCACCTTAGGGTTGAGCGGCTCGATAAGAGGCTTCGTCGAAGCTATGCCTATAAAGCCCTCGACGTACGACCCTAACAGGTGGACGCCTACGGAATTAAGAAATTCGTCGAGTTTCGTCGGGAACCAGGCCCCGGGCGTAAGAGCCTTCTTGGCCGACTCGTAGCCCGTGACGAAGCCGTTCGCGTAAGTCATTTCGAGACGCGGGTCAAAGTCTGTCGCAAGCGACATGCACGCCATATCCACCGTCCCGCGCATCATCTCTTCCATGACTAGCGTATAATTTCCGAGCTGTCCCGCCGGATAAGTCTTTATCTCGACGCGGCCGTCGGTTCCTTCGTTGATCTCTTTCGCCATCGCCTCCATAGTCTTCGTCGCCATGTGGTCGGGCGGAGACTGTCCGGCGAAGCGGAAGACGAGCGGCGCGGCTATGGCGGGGCTTGCCAAGGCTACGAAAATAAATAGTGCAGCTACTGTAAGCGCAAATCTCCTCATAAAAAACTCTCCCTTCAGAATCATCAGTTCAGCTGCTAAAGAAAACGCTCCCAGCACCGGCAAAGCAGCCGTTTTCAACCCTCCTCCTGCACAGTTTCCCGCACTGTATAAAATTGTGTAAAAATGTTGTAGTGCGTGCAAATTAAGTTACAACAAACGCACGCTTCTGTCAATTATTTTTCACACAATTCTGCGCCGCTTTTTTAATTCATAGCACACGGTTTGATAATTTTATAACAAAGGTTTAATTATCATCTCCGCGGCAGTGAACGCAAAGCTGTAAAATCCTATATTCTCATATCAAGGTGCAAAAACTTTTCCATTTAAAGTCTGCCTGGCAAAGTTTATATAAAATATAAAAAACTTTCTGACACTGGCAGATAATAATTAGCCTATTAGCTTTGAAGCTTAATTTTATAAAAGTCCCCTATCTTAAAAAAACCGCTCCCGCCAGCCCGAACGCCATAAGCATCGCCGACGGACGCTCCTTACAGAATTTACTGTACTTTATAAGCACGATCCCGGCGCAGAACATCGCGACAGCCTTCCATCCGTTCTGCCACGTCGCCGAAAACGGCGATATGACCGAAAGAGTGAGCAGCCCGGCGACTATCGGACGCAGAACCGACTTGAACTTTTTTCCGCCCTCCGCGCTGACGCGCCTGAGCGCGAGCAGGACGACGCAGAGCGCCGCCACCGGGGCCGCCACGAGAGCGGCCGTCGCGAAAAGCGAGCCGAGGAATCCCGCCTGCTGGTATCCCGCGAATGTCGCGGCGTTTATCGCTATCGGCCCGGGAGTGACCTGCGAGACTGCGACAAGCTGGTTAAAGCCGTCGCTCGTCATCCAGCCGTTCTTTATAACGAGCTGGTACTCTATCAGCGGAAGAGTAGAAAGCCCGCCGCCGAAAGCCGTTATGCCGACCTGCAGGAACGCCCAGACGAGCTCGGCTATCTTCCCGGTCATGCCGCAATCCTCTCGTGCGCGTATTGGAGCGCGAGCGCCCCCGCCATAGCGGCGAACGGATGGATGTGGAAAACGCCTATCGCAGATATGACGAGGGCGTACGGCACGACGTTCCACCACTTGCCGGCGAGCGCGTTCTTAACGTTGTCAACTATTACGAGCGCTATCATCGCGCTCGTCCCCGCGAGCACCCCTCTGAAAAATCCTTTGACCGCGGGAACGTCGGAATATTTAATGACGAATGGCGACAGCAGCAGGATTATCAGAAACGGCGGAAGCACGGCTCCGGCGGAAGCGGCGATGCTTCCGGCGAGCCCTTTGTAATGCCTTCCCATGAGCCACGAGATAGACACGGCGATAGGCCCAGGCATAGACGCCGCGAGGCTCACCATATCGGCGAATTCCTCAGGGTCTATGTCGCGCCGCTTTTCCTGTTCGAGCTGCACCAGTCCGAGAATGACTATGCCTCCGCCGAACGTCACCGCGCTTATTCTAAAAAAGAAAACGAAGAGTTCCCATAAGCTCATATTTCAAACCCCTGTTATCTCTATCCGAACATATTATATAACAACTCTGAAAATCTGATAGCAACCGATAAAACAGCATTGTTAAACAGATATATCAGATTATAAAATACGCGCGGACAAAAGGACAACGTATTTTGCCTATTTTTGTCACGCGCACAATCCGGCGCTGCAAAAGAGGTGGAAAAATTGGAGCGGCGCGGGACTGCGGAACTACTTTATATTGTAAAATCAGACGGTGTAATTCTAAACTGACAGAAGGTGCGTTAAGTATGTTCAATAAAAAAATACTGGCGGCCGCCGCGGCCGCCGCGGCGATATCGGGACAGGCGTGGGCCGGACAGACGGAGGCCGGCGCGGCGCGAATGATCGGCGAAGCGCTGAGGGACGAATTCCGCCCGGAGAGCGTCAGCGTCACCGTCGCGGACGGCGCGAGGCGCGCGTGGGCTGAATGCCTCGGCGCGGACATATCGGGGATAAGGATAAAGGAGGTCAGGCTAGACGCCGTCATAGACCCGGCTGGCGTCGAAAGTGCGCGGAGCGGAGAGGATATAATGTCCTGCATCGAGAGTTCGCGCGGCGAGATAACGATAGCCGAGCGCGACGTCAACGAATATTTTGAAAGGAACGGAGGCGCGAGCGGATTCAGCAGCCTCAGGTTCGACTTCACGCCGAATGGGTACAGGGCGAAGGGGCGCTTCGAGGCGGAGCTGCTCGTCGTAAAGCTCGACCTGAACCTTGAGGCCGAGGGAAGGCTCGGCCTGCGCAGCGACGGAGTCTATCTCGAAGACACAATCCTCTACGCGGAGGGAGCGAAGCAGTCAGACTCGATAACGGAGCTCGTCACGAGCAAGGTGAATCCGCTGCTCTCGTTCTCCAACATACCGTTCCCGGTCGAATTCAGCTCTATAAAAATGAGCGGCTCAGAGGCTACGATGACCGGAAACCCAGAAAAGCCCGGAAAGGGCGAGCGCTGGAGCTGGAACAGGTAAAAGAACAATCGGCGTCTGAACGGCGGTCCGCCTTCCGTGAAAACGAGAGGGCGGATTTTTTTCGCTCTTATATAAGTCAGTATTAATCAACTGTTATAAACACTTTTTATATCTGATTTCAAAGCAAAAATATATATTTTTCGGAATTACACATACTTAAACACAACTTTTATCCACACCATGTGAATAATTCACAGACTTTGAAGGGCTCTATACGCTTAAACGCAACTACAGAGCGGAACGGCGCCCAAAATGTCTGATTTTGCTTATTTAATGAAACGGGAAAAAGCTTACTATAAGTATTTGCTTTATACACATTATGGTAATAACTTTGTAAAAATCATTTTTTACGCATTTTCCGCAGAAAAAAGAACTTCGTCAGCCATCGTCAAATAGTCTGATTTTTAGATTTTCGGCTGAAAAACTTCTCTGTATCTGGATATACACTTTTACACATATACATGTGATTCTGCCTGTGAATATGTGTATAACTTCTGTGTATTTCTTACGACTTTGTTAATTATCATCAGCGCCGCCGCCGCGGGCGAAGCGGATACAAAAAATTGTCTTGCCTTTCTTCGATTCATGATAAAATCTGATGAAGAAGAATATAACCGTTTCTCTTCTTTTTTGGAGTGACATGAATGGCTAACGATGCGGATTTGGTTTGGAACGAATTTTATAAATATTGTATAGAGAAAATAGGCAAGGACGACAAAACGGTCGAAATGTACCTTCAAACATGTATGCCTGTCTCTCTCGCGAACGGCGTGCTTCTGGTTGACGTCGCCACGCCGTTCGCGATGGATCAGATAAGGAACAGATACATGGACAGGATGCAGAAGCTCATCGCAGAAACGGGCTTCGCCTCCGAGCTCCGCTTCGCCGTCGCTGAAACACACGAAGACAAGGAGGATAAAAAGCCGCCGAGCAGGGTCGCCGCGCCTCCGGCCGAGGCCGCGCCGCCTGCGAGGGCTTCGAGCAAAAACGGCCTCAATCCCAACTACGTATTCTCCACGTTCGTCGTCGGCAAGTCGAACAGGCTGCCGCACGCGGCAAGCCTCGCCGTAGCCGAGTCTCCGGGCAACACATACAACCCGTTTTTCATATGGGGGAAGGTCGGGCTCGGCAAGACGCATCTGATGCACGCGATAGGGCACCACATCGAGGACGCCGACCCGAAAACGAAAATACTGTATGTGAGCGCCGAAAAGTTTACGAACGACCTTATCAGCTCTATACGCAACAACACGACGCAGGAATTCCGCGCGCGCTACCGCGAGCTCGACGTGCTTATGATAGACGACGTCCAGTTCATCGCGGGCAAGGAGCAGACGCAGGAGGAGTTTTTCTGGACCTTCAACGCGCTGCACGACGCGAAGAAACAGATAATAATCAGCGCCGACCGGCCGCCTAAGGACATCGAGGGCATAGCCGACAGGCTCGTATCCCGCTTCGAGTGGGGGCTGGTGACCGACATACAGCCGCCGGATCTTGAGACGCGCGTCGCGATACTTCAGAAAAAAGTAGAGATGAAGGGCTACCGCAATATCCCCGAAGAGGTCATCATGTTCATAGCGCAGAATATCCCGAGCAACATCAGGGAGCTCGAGGGTTCGCTGAACAGGATAGTCGCGTGCGCCGACCTCAACCACGAGCCGATAACGATAGAAAACGCCTCAGTCTGGCTCAAGGATCTGATAAAGAGCGTGCCGGGCACCGAGGTGACGATAGGGCTGATACAGCAGCTCACCGCCGAAACATTCGGCATAACGATAGAGGATCTGCTGTCGAAGAAGCGCACCGCCGACCTCGCGCTTGCGCGCCAGGTCGCCATGTACGTCGCGCGCAACAAGACAAACGAGCCTCTGATACAGATAGCGTACGCCTTCAACAAAAAGGACCACACGAATGTAATCCACGCCTGTAAAAAAATATCCGACCTTATAAAGACGGATATGAGGGTGAGATCCTTTGTGGATAACATTGTAAACAAGATATAAAAAACGGCAGAAAAACAGTGTCTTGAATTGTGGGCAGTTTTTTCGCACAGGCTTTTTCACAAATCCATTGTGGATAATGTGTATAAGTTTGTGGTAAACACAAAAACTTTTCCACACCGAAAAACGGCGGACTGCAACGGAAAATAGGGGATTTACACATTTACACACCGCCTATTACTGCTATTACGGTTTTAAATATAAAAGAGATGTGTTACTAGGAGGTCCGACTTGTGAAACTTACAATCAATAAAAAACAGTTCCTCGGCAGCTGGAGCCTCGCGGAGCGGAGCACCTCCACGGGAGGCACCGTAAGCATACTTTCTTCGATATTGGTGAAGGCCTCGGCCGAATCGGTAATACTTCAGGCGACCGATATAAAAACCTCGGTGATATGCCGCGCGGCCGGAGTCACTGTGCTGGAGCCCGGCGAGGCCGTCTTCCCGATAAAGATGGTGAGCGACCTTTTCAAGAAAGCGCCGGGCGAAGAGTTCACCCTCGACGTCGACGGCGGAAAGGTCGTGCTGAGGGCGGGCAGAAGCAAATACAACTTCTCTACCTATCCGGTCGGCGAGTTTCCCGCTCTGCCCTCGTCAGACGAGGCGGAGCTGTTCTGTTCGATAGCGGCGGGGGAGCTCGCGAAGGTTCTCGACGAAGGCACTTTAGCTGCCTCGGCCGGCGAAGAGTTTCCGCTTTACCTCTCGTCCGCCAACCTCCAGATAGTATCGTCGCGCCTCAACGTCGTCTCCACCGACACGAGGAGGCTCGCGCTGTCGGCGGCATCCGTATTCGACGCGAAGGAGGGCGAGCAGGCCCTGCTTCCGATGAAGGGGATAAAGGAGCTTCAGCGCATACTCGGCTCACTGACGCCTGAGACCGAGGTCAAGGTGCTGTTCGACAGCGCGCAGTTCTATTTCAAGACCGAGACGCTCGAATTCACCGTGCGCCGCGTCGAATCCAAGTTCCCGCCATACGAGAAGATACTGCCGAAGCACAGCACTCTCGACGTGCTGACCGACAGGGGCGAGCTGATATCGGCGCTTGAGCGCGTTGACGTCATCGTGCGCGACTTCAACAGGATGGTCGTGCTCGACATGGCCCCGGACGGCCCCGTCGTGCTGCGCGGCAAGGCTCCGGACTTCGGGCAGGCGAAGGAAGAGATAGAGGCCGAGATCAAAGGCGACAAGCTCCGCATCGCCGTCAATTCAAAATTCTTCCTCGAGGCGCTCAAGGTGCTGCGCGAGCCGCAGGTAAGGCTTTCGTTCAACGGGCAGTCGGGCCACATGTCGGTCAAGCGGGGCGACGGCGACGGTTTCCTCTGTCTTATAGCGCCTATAAACCTCTCCGAGGACGAGCTTAAGGCCTTCGATTCCGACCTCGGCTAAGGCATGGGCTTCAGGCGGGTACGTTTCAACAATTTCAGAAACATAGAGCCCCGGGAGATGCGTTGGTCCCCGGGGCTGAATTTGCTTACCGGCGAAAACGGCTCCGGCAAGACGAACATACTCGAAGGGCTCAACATAATCGCTGGATGGGGGCCGCTTGACCGCGGCACTAAGGCCGTTTCGATCCCGACGTGGAACAGCGGCTCGACCGAGGTGCAGCTTACGGGAGAGATAGACGGCTCCGAGATCATCAAGGTGAAGATAGCGCGCCGCTACGCGATACGCGTGGACGACAAGGCCGCGAGCGCGGCCGACCTGCGCTGGAAGATACCGGTGCTGACCTTCCTTCCGGACGATATGTCGATAGTCGAAGGCTCGTCGGTCTACCGGAGGCGTATGCTCGACATGGTGCTCGCTCTGATAATCCCTTCTTACGCGATGAGGCTTTCCGAATACAGGCGCGGCGTGCGGCAGAAGGCCGTGTTCCTCAAGCGCGGGATGCCGTCGATGATAGCCGACCGCGCGCTGCTGCCGCTCGCCTCGTGGATATGGAGGATGCGCGAGGAAGGCGTGGCGCTGATGAGCGATTCACTGCGCGGTTTCGAGCGGCTCGCGCCGTTCGGGGTCGGCCTTTCGCTCAAGCGCGGCGGCGCGGGCTTCGAGCGGAGCTGCGAGGACGATTACGCTAAGGCCGTCATGGTGAACGGCGAGCGCGAGAGGGCTATGCGCTTTCCCGTGGTCGGCCCTCACCGCGACGACATAATAATAACCTCGCGCGAGCGCCCGGCGTCGTCGTCGCTCAGCCGCGGGCTGCGGCGCCGCACCGCGATGGCGCTGATGCTCGCGGCGTCGGAGAGCGTGCGGCGCAAGCTCGGGCGCGAGCCGGTGCTGCTGCTCGACGAAGTCGCTGCGGAGCTGGACCCGGCGGGCAAGGATCAGCTTTTTTCAACGCTGCACGAGCGCGGCGGACAGATATTCGCCGCGACGGCCGAACCCGTGTCGCCCTCCGTACCATGCTCGGTATACCGGATAGTTTCCGGAAAAATAGATAAAATTGAAGAAACAGTGTAAAGAAGTGAGAAAAATATGAAAATAGGCGAACATTACGACGTTATAGTGATAGGCGCGGGCCACGCCGGCTGCGAGGCGGCGCTCGCCGCTTCGCGTATGGGCGCGGAAACGCTGCTGCTCTGCATATACCTGGACAGCATCGCGATGATGCCGTGCAACCCGTCTATAGGCGGCCCGGCGAAAGGCCACATCGTGCGCGAGATAGACGCGCTCGGCGGCGAGTGCGCCGCTGCAGCCGACGACGCTGCGCAGCACCTCCGCTGGCTCAACACATCTAAGGGCGCGGCGGTGCGCACGCTGCGCGCCCAGTGCAGCCCGAGGCGCTACGGCGACCACTACCGCACCGCGCTGCTGACGCAGAAGAATCTCGACCTTCACCAGGGCGAGGCGGCAGAGCTGCTGATAGAAAACGGCGAGGCGCGCGGCGTCAAAATATCTACGGGACAACGTTTTTACGCCTCCTGCGTCGTGCTCGCTACGGGGACATACCTCGCATCGAAGATATACGTCGGCCTCGCCTGCCGCGAATCCGGCCCGCTCGGCATGACGCCCGCGACGGAATTCGCCGCGTCGCTGCGGAGGACGGGCCTCGAGATAGGCCGCCTGCGCACCGACACTACGCCGAGGCTCCACTTCGACACGATAGACTGGGCTTCGCTCGAATGCCAGAAGAGCATCGGCGAGCCTCAGGCGTTCTCTCACTTCGGCGAAAAACGAGTCTACACTGGAATGGTCTGCGGCCTCACCCGCACGAACGCAGAAACTCACAGAATAATCAGAAAATACTTCGAGCAGTCGCCGCTCTACATGGGTAAGCTTGAAACTGAAGGGCCCAGATATTGCCCTTCCATCGACGACAAGATAATAAAGTTCCCCGAAAAGGATAGTCATCCTATCTTCCTCGAACCCATAACGCCTGAGGGCCGCGAGGTGTATGTGCAGAACTTTTCGACCTCGATGTGTCTCGAAGCGCAGTTCGAAAGCGTCCGCACGATAAAGGGCTGCGAACACGCGCACATACTGCGCCCCGGCTACGCGATAGAGTACGACTTCGTCGTGCCGACGCAGCTCCATCCGTGGCTCGAGACGAAGCCTGTCAAGAACCTCTTCCTCGCGGGACAGATAAACGGCACCTCCGGCTACGAAGAGGCCGCGGGACAGGGACTCATCGCCGGGATAAACGCCGCGCTGCGCGTGCGCGGCGACGGGCCTTTCGTCCTCGGGCGCGACGAATCCTACATCGGCGTGCTGATAGACGACCTTGTAACGAAGGGGACGAAAGAGCCGTACAGGATGCTCACGAGCCGCTGCGAATACCGTCTGCTGCTGCGCCACGACAACGCGGCGGACAGGCTCTGCGCGAAGGGACGCGCCGTAGGCCTGCTTCCCGACTGGAAATGGGAAAAATACCTCGCGGCCCGCGGCGCGGAAGAAAACGAGCGCGAAAGGCTGCGCGGATACAAGATACATCCGACCGCCGAAGTCAACGAAAAGCTGGCCGAGGCCGGCTCCTCGCCGCTTTCGGAAGGAGTCGGCGCGCTCGAGCTGCTGCGCCGCCCCGAGGTGAAGTGGGAGCTTGTCGCGCAGCTCACCGATTCGGCGCTCGACCCCGAGCTCGGCGAAAAAATAGCGAACGAACTCAAATACGAGGGCTATATCGAGCGCCAGAAAAAGCAGGTGGAAAAATTCCGCCGCATGGAGATACTGAAAATCCCCGAAAACATAGACTATTCTGCGATACGCGGCCTCTCCGCCGAAGGGCGCGGCAAACTAGCGAAAATATCGCCCGCGACCCTCGGACAGGCCTCGCGCATACCGGGCGTGCCGCCCTCCGACATCCAGCTCCTCTGGGTCGCGATAGAGAGCGCGCGCAGAAAAAAGGACGCGTAGCGCGTGGAGGCCGAACGGGCGAAAAGCGCGGGCGACGTCGTATCCTCCGCGCTCTCTGGAAAAACGAGCGGAAGCGCGGAAAAAAACGGAGCTTCCGGCCCGCGCTGGGAGCTCCTGCGCCTTTCGATGAAACTCTCCGAACTCTCGGAAAACTGGCGCGAAGTGGCGGGCGAGCCGCTCGCCTCGCGCAGCGCTCCGGCCGTCTGCGAGGACGCCGGCGAAAAACTTCTCATCACCGTCAACGTCCCCGACCAGATGGTTCTCTCGTCGGCGCGCTTCCGCAGGGCGCGCCTCGAGCGCGGTATATCCGCCTTCTTCGGCGGCGCGCCGGTCGGCGTCCTCTTCCGCGTCGGCCCGGTGCGGCTGACGGGAAACCGCGCTGCGCCCGCGAAAGTATACAGGCGCGTCCCGATAGTAAACAGCGAGCTTGAAATAGCCGAGCGCGAAAAATACTTCGCGGACGGCGGCCTCTCTCCCGAACTCGCCTCCGCGATGGCGCGCGTCATGCTCTCGCTCGAAAAACTCTCGAAACGCCGCAGCCGGGGCTGACGCGCGCCAGCCTCCGCGCACTGCGGAAAACATCGGATTTTTTATAAAAATTATAAAAAGCCGCACCGTCCGCGTAGCGCGCCGGCGCGCCGCGAAGATTTCCGGCGCCCTCTCGCGGACGCAGCGCGGCGTAAAGCTTGGAACGGCGGCGAACCGGCGTTTCTCTTCACCGGTTGAACGGCGCGAAAATAAAAATCCCAGATTTCACTTTTCCGCTGGCTTTTCTGCACAAAAGTGGTATAATAGCCTTAGTGCGGAAGTTGAAAATAATTTAGAAATAAAAAAAAATGGAGGAACAAAAATGAAAATCGGAGAAGTTGTAAAAGACGGAGATTTCAAGGCTGAGAAGCACGTACCGACGATAGACGCCCCCGAGACTGTCAAAGCGGGAGAGGAAGCGCTCGTCAAAGTCTGCGTAGGCAAGGAGATCAAGCACCCCAACACGCCGCTCCACCACATCAGCTGGATACAGCTCTACTTCAAGCCCGAGGAAGGCCCCGTCGTCGACGTCGCGAAGTTCTGCTACAACAGCCACGGCGACACGATGAACCTCGACAACCCCGGCGTCGCTCTCGCCGAGCCCGCGAGCTGCGTAATGTTCAAGCCCGCCAAGTCCGGCGAGCTCATCGCGGTCAGCTACTGCAACGTACACGGCCTCTGGGAGTCCTCGAAGAAGATCGTAGTCGAATAAAACCCGTAAAAATTTTCGAAGAAACAAAAGGCCGCCCTTTCCGGGGCGGCCTTTCTCTGTATAGTTCTTTAACTTTTATAAAAAAATATATGTCGCCCCGCAACGTCCATGTGCCAGATGAAGCGGGGCAGGCTCTGCGGCGCCTCCGTCCCGTACCCAGCAGCAGCTTTCGTGGCTATATCGCGTTGTTTTAGCCTCAGTGTTTGTTTAGGACGGAGGTTCCGCGCAGAAGATTCGCGGAACGACGTCGTTTTTATGTAAAAGTTAAAGCACTATATATACGCGCGATGAGCCATTAGGAGGTGAACTGCGCCATTCCGGCCTTTATAAAAGAGTCAACCGCGTTCTGGATTTTCACCCAGTCCGAGCGCTTTCCGCGCACCAGCAGCCTGTTCAGCGCGAGACATCCGTTTATCTGGAAATAAAAAACAGCTTCGGCCTCTTCGCGCGACAACGCTCCTGACTTCGTTATCTCTGCGATGTATTTTTCCCTGCACGATTTTGATATTTTTTCAAGAAGCCTGCCTGTTATCGATTCGTCCATGAATATAATCTAATAATCCTCGTTCTCTCTTATCTTCGCGCAGAAATGGTACGCTCCGCGCTCGGCCCTTCCGCATACTGCATGGCCGACTGACTCAGCGGAGTCGCGCGCTACAGCGTTCAGCATATCGTCCAGAACGTCGTCCAAATCTATGTAATGCAGGTAGAAGGTGCTCCTGTTTATACCAGCCTCCTCGCATCCACATACAAAAACTCCAGGCGGCAGAGATTTTCCGTGCTTTTTGTAATGCGCGGAGAGTCTCTGCGATTTTTGTTTCAGCCGCGTGACCGCGCTCTATTCCCATGACTAGGGGAGCTTTACATCGTAACGGTGAAAATTTTCAAAAAAGCCGCTCTGCCCGGTTGACTTTCGGGCAGACTCTGGCTTCGGTGATTATCGCGGCGCTTTTCTTAAAAAAGTGAGGGAAGTTGTTTTCGGTTTTCTTCACATCTGCGGCCTTTGTCCACAAGAACAGCGCCGGGTTATACACACTAAACTCGATGTTTTTAATATCACAGCTCAGCCTGCGGGGGCGTAAACGGCTGAAAAACACATAGTTAATCACAAATTGTGGATAACTATGTACATAAGTGAGGTGAATATGGTGCGGCGGCTCTTTCTGGCGTTTCAGTTATGTAAAAGTAAGGTTAAGAATAATTCAGAAGAGCGTAAAAGCGCCGTCCGCGGCGTATTTTGAGTTGGTACCGGCGGCGGTTCCGCCGCCGCGGAGCGCCGGCCTCCGGCGTTTGGCCGGGCCGTAATGGCAGCGTCCGGCGGCCTGCGATGGAAAACGGCGCGCGGCTTTCCGCCTTCGCGCCGTTTCGTGCGTTTTCCGCGGCCCGCGCCGCGCGCTATCCGCGCCTGGCTATAGCGGCTCCGAGGACGAGCTTTCCGGCCCCGGTGTTTTCCAGTCCGTGCGAATGGCCTTTGCGGCAGAGCATTATGTCTCCGGCCTTTACCGCGTGCTTCTCGCCGTCTTCGCAGTAGAGCCCTTCGCCGTCCATGATGAAGTAGACCTCCTCGTTGTCGCCGTGGAGGTGGTAGCCTATCGATGCTCCTGGCTCAAGCTCGATGCGCGTCGTCATGGTGAACGCGCCGCCGTCGTCCGGTATCTCCACTGGGAATCTCATCGCCGCGCCTTTGCCGCTTCCTCCGAGCTTTTCCGCCCTTACGCCCTCGTCTTTGTTTTTGAGCATTTTTTTATTCCTCCTCCAAATGGGTGCGGCCCGCCGTCGTTTTTACGGCGTTCCGTGAGCTGATTATAAGTCCAAATCGAGTTTGGGCGGATGGCTGCGTGCAGTAAAAAGAGCTATTTATGTTTGATTTTATTTGACTAATTGAATCGCATCTGCGCGCGGAGATTTCGTCTTTTCTTGAGCCGGCTCGATGTTGTATTATAAAGGGCGTGTTTGGGAAAAACGCCGCAAGGCTTGAAAAACGGAGGAGAATACATGTCACGTTCAACAGTTTATTTTGCCGATATGAGGGCTGTGCCGGAGATGAATCTTCTGCAGAAGTTCAGAAAGCTCATCGAAACGGCCGGTATAGACGGCATAAACTTCAAGAAGCAGTTCGCCGCGATAAAGCTGCATCTCGGCGAGCCCGGCAATATCGCCTATCTGCGCCCGAATTTTTCGAAGGTAGTCGCGGACAAGGTGAAAGAGCTGGGCGGCAAGCCGTTTCTTACGGACTGCAACACGCTTTACGTCGGGCGCAGGAAGGACGCGCTCGAGCATCTCGATTCTGCCTACGAGAACGGCTACAACCCGTTCTGCACCGGCTGCCACGTCATCATAGCCGACGGCCTCAAGGGCGCGGACGAGGCGCGCGTGCCTGTGGCTGGCGGCGAGTATATAAAGGAAGCGAAGATAGGGCGCGCGATAGCCGACGCGGACGTGATAATCTCGCTGACTCACTTCAAGGGGCACGAGGAGACGGGCTTCGGCGGAGCGATAAAGAATCTCGGCATGGGCTCCGGCTCGCGCGCCGGAAAGATGGAGATGCACAGCGACGGCAAGCCGAGCGTGGATCACGATAAGTGCATAGGCTGCGGAAGGTGCGCCCGCAACTGCGCGCACAAGGCGATACGCATAACCGACGGCAAGGCGAATATCAATCACGACAACTGCGTCGGCTGCGGGCGCTGCATAGCGGCCTGCCCATTCGACGCGGTGCAGCCGGACTGGGAGGGGTCGAACATCCTGCTCTGCCGCAAGATGGCGGAGTACGCTAAGGCGGTCATAGACGGAAAGCCGAGCTTCCACATCGCCGCCGTCGTGGACGTGTCGCCATTCTGCGACTGCCATGCCGAGAACGACGCCGCCGTCGTCCCGAACATCGGCTTCTTCGCCTCGTTCGACCCAGTGGCGCTCGACCAGGCCTGCGCCGACGCCGTGATGAAGGCCCCCGTCGTTGCCGGCACCTATCTCGACGACCAGATAAAGAAAAACGGCGCGGGCTGCGACCACTTCCACACCATCCACCCAAACACGCACTGGGAGGAGACGCTCGCCCACGCGGAGAAGATAGGCATAGGCGTCAGGGAGTACGAGCTGAGAAAGATATAAGCCGCACACCTCCGACCGTTATATAATTTTAACTTTCGGCTGAGAAGAACTCTCTCGTAATGCCGGGCTTGACCCGGCGTCGAGCGTCGTTAAAAACCGCAGCGTACCGGAGCTGAAAGCCGCGGGACGCCGCGTCAGGCGCGGAAACGCGGGCAGCTAACCCCGATGAGACGCGGCGGGGGCTGAGAGACTCTGTAGCGACAGCAACCTCTATCGCTTCGTTTTGCCTAGGTATTTAGGACGGAGGTTCCGCTGAGCCTGCCCCGTTTCACCGGGCGCAGAAGATTCGCGGAAGGACGAATTTTTTGCAGGAAAGTAAAAATAGTATAAATCCAACTATTTTTCGTTGGCAGTTAAATGAGTATAAGTAAAAAGACCGCGCCCTCGCCTATGAAATTTCAGGCGCGGGCGCGGCTTTGCTTTGTGCTGTTATTATTTTCCGCTATTTCGACAGGAAGTCCAGTATTCCCGTAATTATCAGCGCGTTGATGAAGTCTATGAAGAGACTTCCGACCATCGGTATCGCGAAGTATGCCACGTGCGACGGCCCGTGGCGGCGCGTTACGGCCTGCATATTCGCCATCGCGTTCGAGGTGGCTCCCATCGCGAATCCGACGAAGCCGGCGGTCATTACCGCGGCGTCGTAGTCGCGCCCCATGACGTTGAACACGACGAAATAGGCGAAGAGGAACATCATGACGACCTGCGCAGCGAGCGCCGTGACGAGCGGTATCGCGAGATCGACGAGCAGCCAGAGCTGGAGCCCGGCGAGCGCCATAGCTAGGAAGAGGCTCAGCGACATGCTGCCTACCACCTCGACCTCTTCTTCGGGGAAGTCGCGTTCAACCACGTCTATCACATTGCGGACGACGGCGGCGGTTATCATCGCTCCGATATAGCTCGGGAATGTGATGCCGGTGACGCGCGTCAGCACGGAGCCGACGAAGCTGCCGATTCCGAGCGCGAGCATCAGCAGCATGAAGCCCTCTACGAAGCGCGCGCTCGAGGTCGTGAATGCCGTGCTGCCGCTCTCGTCCTCGTCTTCGGCCTCGGCCTTTGCGGGGCAGACGAGGCCGTGCTTCTTTATCCTGCGCGCGGCGGTCGGGCCGCCCATTATCGAGCCGGCGACAAGGCCGAATGTGGCGCAGGCCAGGCCTGCGACGGACGCGCCCTGTATGCCCATGCCCTCCATCACCTGACCGTAGGCCGCCGCCGTGCCGGGGCCGCCGACCAGCGCTATCGACCCGGCGCAGAGGCCAAGGCGCGAGTCGGGGCCGAGCGCGCCGACGAGGAAGACGCCGAGGACGTTTTGGATGACCGTTATCGCGACGGCGAGCATCAGGCAGAGGAATACGGCCTTGCCTCCCTTCTTGAGCTGCTGCAGGCTCACGGTGAAGCCTACCGTCGTAAAGAATATGTTCATGAATACCGTCTGGAGGGTGTCGTCGAAGGTTATGAATGCCGTGCCGGTCGCGTAGAGCGCGGTGTTGACGGCTGCGAAGCAGACGCCGCCGACGAGCGGGGCCGGGATGCAGTAGCGCCCGAGCGCGCCTATCTTTCCGCAGAGAAACGAGCCGAGCCAGAAGAGCACCGCGGCGAGGGCGACGGCGTGGTACATGTTCAGGTTTATTTCGAGCATTTGGTTTTTCTCCTTTCAGCTTTGAACCGTTTGCGCGCAATAAATTAAAGGGAGCGTTCCCTTTTTATTCCTGCAAAAAAGGAAGTGGATCATATTACGCCATGAAATTATACCGCCGCCGCGTCCGTTGGGCAACAATAGATTTTCTAAAAATTTGTGATTTTAACGAAATTCCTAAATAAAGTCCTATATTTTTATAAAAACCGTATAATTTGTATATTCACGTTCTTAAATGGCATTGCTTTCAAAAATATTGCAAATATGCCGCGAATTATACAGCGTCGGACCGCGGAGCATCCGCAGCCCGGGCCCGGCGCGCGGCGCTGAAAACGGAAGAGGCCGTAGGCGGCGTCATGGCCGGCGGGCGAAAGACAATTATAACTGCGTTCGCGGCGGACGGCTTGTTCAAAGCACAAAGAAATGATAGAATAAGCGCAGAGAGTATTACGTATAATTACCGATGAATATACGGAGATTATATGAATAGGAGGCGCGGCGTGTGTCGAAGGAAGACAAGATACGTTTCTCTTTCCTGCTTATAGTCACGGTGATCGTCATGGCTATGAATATCCAGATCGTGACCGTTACGAACCGCCGCGGTCTCGAGACGCTCGATTCGATGTTCAACGACTACCTCGTCTCTACGGCGCGAAGCTGGGCCGCCGTCCCGGCGGAGGGCATGTAGGGTTTTAGTCATTCAGCCTCCTTTCTTTCCCCTTTAGCGTTTCAACGCCGCAGCAAACCTAAAGGGACGATGCAGAGACCCCGCCCGTGCCGCTCAGGGGCGGGGTTTACTTATGTGCGGGCGCGCTGCTTCGAGGCGGCCGTCGTAAAACGCCGCCAGCGCCTGGCGGCGGCGCTACGGCAGCAGGGTCATTACGTCGCTTGGGTCCGCCGAGGCTGATACCGTTTCACCCAGGCCGTATTTTTTCGCCTCTTCTTTTGACAGTTCGACTCTTATTACGGAGAAAGGGTTTCCCTCAGGAGCGCCTTCCGGCCTTATGTTTATTATCGTGCTAAAAACGTCGTCCTTTATTTGTACGATTTTCGCGCGGAATTCGTTTGATGCTCCCGTATTCTCTTTGGAGAGCTTTATGTAGTGCGCCCGCACGCCCGTGTATCTGACGCCGTCCGCGACGCCGCGCGAACATTCGAAAGAAACGTTCCAGTCCAGGGCCTTTACGCGGCCTTCGCCTGTGCGCTCGGCGCGCGAGAAATTTTTGCAGCCGGACAGAATGGCCGCGGTCAGCGTCGGCGGCGCGTCGAAGAACTCCGCGACGCTCTTGACCGGCTCGGATTCGCCGTCGTTTATGACGCATACCTTCGAGCATAGGCGGTAGACCTCGTCGCGGTTGTGCGAGACATAGAGCGTCGTGCCGGGAAATTCCGCGAGAGTGCGCGAGAGGTTCAGCTCGAGCTGCCAGCGCAGATAGCTGTCGAGCGCCGAGAGCGGCTCGTCGAGCATGATTATCGCGGGGTCGCTCGCCATTATGCGCGCGAGCGCGACGCGCTGCTGCTGTCCGCCCGAGAGCTGCGATGGATAGTGCTCTTCGAGCCCTGTTATGAAAAACTTCTCCGCTATCTCGCGGTATCTCTCCTCGCTGTTCGCACACCTGCCGCTTCCACGCTCGAGCACGGTCATTATGTTCTGCTTCGCCGTCATGTTCGGGAAAAGCGCGTAGTTCTGGAAGAGCAGGCCGCACCGCCGCTGCTGCGGCTTCAGGTTCACGCCGCGCGCCGAGTCGAAGAATGTCACGCCGTCGACGACGATCTGTCCCTCGTCGGGCGTAACGATGCCCGCGATACACTTGAGCGTCATGCTCTTGCCGCAGCCGGAGCCGCCGAGCAGCGCAAGCACCTCGTTCCCCGCCTCGAAATCGACGGATAGCGAGAAGCTCCCGAATTTTTTGCGGAATTTCACGAGCGCCGTCATCTTTCGCCGCCCCTCTCGAATTCCTCGCCTATCGTGTGGTTCACCGCCTTGCCCTTCGGCTGGCGGCAGCTGTTCTCGAGCATGTTGACGGCGACGAGTACTATGAACGAGATGGCGAGGTTGACGAATACCCACTTGTAGGCGAGAGCTTCGTTGCCCTCGCGCCAGAGCTGATAGACGGTCGTGGATATAGTCGCTGTGCGTCGCGGTATGTAGCCCGTCACCATCGTAGTCGCGCCGTATTCTCCGAGCGCGCGCGCGAAGGCCAGCACAGTCGCGGCGAGTATGCCGTCCTTGCAGTTCGGCACCATTACGCGCCAGAAGATATAGGTGTTCGAGAGGCCGAGCGTCTGCGCGCTGTATATCAGATTGTGGTCGAAGCCGTCGAAAGCGCCGCGCACCGTGCGGTACATCAGCGGGAATGTGACGATAGCCGTCGCGAATATCGCGGAGTACCACGTCATAGTGAGGCGCACGCCGAACATTTCAAGCACGGGCGCGCCGACGGGGCCGAGCGGCCCTATCGTCATAAGCAGGAAGAAGCCGACGACCGTCGGCGGCAGCACCATCGGAAGGGTCAGCACGCAGTCGAGCACGCCCTTCGCGAACTTCGGCAGCTTAGAGATGTAATATGCCGCGCATATCCCGGTGAAGAAGGTTATAAAGGTCGATATCCCAGCGATGCGCAGCGAGTTGTATAAAGGAAACCAGTCCATAGGCCCGCCCCCTGTACGTTAAAAAAAGGAGCCGAGGCGTGTCCGGCTCCTTTCACGAGGAGAGAGGAGAAAACCGTCAGGTTATTTCTCCGGGATAGAAAATCCTATCTTTTCGAATACCGCCGTCGCCTCGGGGCCTTTGAGATATTCGACGAAAGCCTTCGCGGCTGCCTCGTTCTTCGTGCCCTTCAGTATCGCGGCGGGGTAGACTATCGGCTTGTGCGAGCCCTCCGGCGCTCCGCAGACGACGTCCACCTTGTCCGAAGTCGCCGCGTCCGTGCCGTAGACGACGCCGCAGCTCACCGCGGCGGACTCGGTCTGCGCGAGGACCTCCTTCACGTTGCTGGCGAAGGAGATTTTATTCTCCGCGTTGAGCTTGTCCCAGATACCCATGTGCTTGAATATCTCTTCCGAGTACTGTCCCACGGGGACGTCCGAGTTGCCGAGCGCGATGAGCTTCACTTTGTCGGTCGCTATGTCCTCGAAGCTTGTGATTCCCGTCGGGTTGCTGCCCTTCGGCACGATGAGGACGACTTTGTTGGAGACGATGTTGAAGCGCGTGCCCGGCATGACGTGCGCGTCGTTTATCTGATCCATCTGCTTCTGTCCTGCGGATATGAAAATATCGCACTCCGCGCCCTGTTCTATCTGCGTCTTGAGGGTTCCGCTCGAATCGAAGTTGTAGACTATGCTGACGTCGGGCGCGGCCTTCTTATACATCTCCGCTATCTGCGTCATCGACTCGTTCATCGACGCCGCCGCGAAAACAGAGAGCTCAACGGCGGCAAAAGCAGGCGCGGCGGAGACTAGCAGCGCGCAGACAAGAGCCAATAATGAAAACCTCTTCATAAAAACCCGCTCCTTTGAGTATCCCACGATTTTTCTGCGGCGTAACGCCGCCTGCCGAAATTATATAACGCGCCAGAACCTTTTGCAATGCACATGCGTTGCAAAAAAAAATGAGAAAGACGCGCATCCGTCCGTCACGTGCCGGCGTCGCGCGCGATTTGGAGTTCCTGACTTTTTATGTTAAAATGTCGGAACTTCACCAAATAAACGGAAACACAGAAGCAGTTCAGTTACACATTATCTTTTTTTGGAGGGATAGCGATGCAGCTCGAACGTTTCAGCGGCAATATCGAAGAGGCGGATTTTCTGAATCTGCTGATGGTGGACATCGCGGGAAACATCCGCGGCGTCTCTCTGCCGCGCGGCTACGTTTCTGAGAAGGTCATGAAAGATGGAGTCGGCTTCGACGCCTCGAACTACGGCTACGCCAAGGTTAATAATTCAGATATGGTGGCCGTTCCCGACATGAACGCCGCTTTCTTTGAAATACGCGGCGATTGCAAGATTCTGCACGTTTTCTGCGACGTGGTTTCGACGGAGCGCGAGCCCTTCGGACAGTACCCTCGCAGCGTCGTGCGCGCGGCCGGCTCCTTCCTGCGCGAAAAAGGGATAGCGGACGGCGCTAAGGTGCTGGTCGAGCTTGAGTATTACGTTTTCGAGGATGTTGAATACAGATGCGGCGTCGAAGAGTCCTTCTACCGCGTGAGCTCCTCGGAGGGGCTCGGCGGGGATTTCGGCGCGTCTCCGCGCGTCGGCCTCCACGCCGCCTACCATCGTATGACGCCGGATGACCGCTACACGGACTTCCGCAACGAAACGGTGCGGCTGATGGAAGCTGTCGGCATCCCGGTGAAGTACCACCACC
The DNA here is from genome assembly GCF_002159945.1 of Cloacibacillus sp. An23. Classification (NCBI taxonomy): domain Bacteria; kingdom Thermotogati; phylum Synergistota; class Synergistia; order Synergistales; family Synergistaceae; genus Cloacibacillus; species Cloacibacillus sp. An23. Next base: position 57,767 of record NZ_NFJQ01000007.1, read on the forward strand.
ACGAGGTCGCGGTCTCGCAGCTCGAGATAGAGCTGGACTTCATGGATATGGAGCGCGCGGCGGACATGGTCTCTCTCGCCAAGTGGATAATACGTCAGGCCGCCTCCGAGTGGGGGCTCTGCGTCACCTTCATGCCGAAGCCGCTTTACAGGATGCCAGGCAACGGAATGCACGTCCATCAGTTTCTGGAAAAGGACGGGAAGTCGATATTCCCCGGCGGCGTCCTGTACAATCTCTCGAAGGAAGGGCTCGCCTACACGGCCGGTATGCTGAGCCACAGCCTCACGGGAAGCCTGCTCGCCTTCGCCTGTCCGAGCACGAACAGCTACCGCCGCCTCGTGCCGGGCTACGAGGCCCCAATCTCCGCCACTTTCGCTAAGGGCTCTCGCGCGGCGGCCGTGCGCATACCGGGCTACGTGAAGAAAGACGAGACGCGCGTCGAGTACCGCACCGGCGACGCGTCGTGCAACCTCTATTACTTCCTCGCCGCTATGGTGCTCGCGGGGGCCGACGGCGTCCTGAAGGGGCTGGACCCAGTTGCGCTCGGCTACGAGAGCCGCGACGCTAAAGACGAGCTGATCTTCCCTCTGAGCCTGAGCGCCGTCCTCTACGGCCTCGAGAAGGACAATGAATATCTGGCGCCGGCCTTCCCGCCGAAGCTTATCGAACTCTGGACGAAGGCGAAACGCGCCGAAGCCGAATACGTCTACAACGCCCCGACGCCTCAGGAGTACGAACTTTACTTCTAGCGAAAAACGATGAAGCAGCACGGGAGGAAGACGCGCGCCGTCCTCCTCCCGCTTTGTACCTTTTCGGTTCATTTTGTCCGACCTCGCCGCGTTTACACCGCGGCGCGTACGCCGTTATAATAACGTGACTTTGCCGCGCCTCTGGCGCGGGCGCAAAATATAACGACGAAAAAGGTGCGGACATGGCCTCTAAAGAAATAAACATGACGGAGGGCGACTCCTTCCGCCAGATGCTTTCATTCGCGATTCCCGTCACAGCCGGCGGACTGCTCCAGCAGGCCTACAGCATGGCGGACGCAGTCATCGCTGGGCGGTTCCTCGGCAGCGGCGCGCTCGCCGCCGTCTCGAACTGCTTCTACGTAATATTCCTTATGACTATAATGTTCCTCGGCCTCGGACACGGAGCTTCGATAATCATTTCGCAGCTCTACGGCTCCGGCGAACGCGAGCGCATCAAAAGCGCCGTAGACACGTGCGTCGTGCTGCTCGCCGCGGGCGGGCTGATATGCACAGTGCTCGGCATAGTCTTCGCCGTTCCGGCGCTGCGGCTCATATCCACGCCGGAGAACATAATCGAGGAGTCCGCCGTATATCTTCGGATAATCTTCGCCGGCTCGATACCGTCGCTCGGCTACACGATACTGGCCGCGCTGCTGAACGCCGTCGGCAACTCGCGCACGCCGCTCGCGCTGCTCGGGGCGGCCGCTGCGCTCAACGTCGCGCTTGACCTGCTTTTCGTGCCTGTGCTCGGCATGGGTACCGGCGGCCTGGCGCTCGCGACGGTGATAGCGCAGGCCGTCTCGCTCGCCGGCTGCCTCGTCTACCTCGGACGCTCCGACAGCGTGATATCGCTGCGGCTGCGCGGCTTCGGCTTCAGCGTGAAAATGCTCGCGCTCATAGTCAGGGTCGGAGTGCCCACGGGGCTGCAAAACTCGCTCATGGTGATATCGATGATGGTGCTCCAGAAGGCGATCAACGAATTCGGCGTCGCGGCAATAGCGGGACGCGCGATAGAGTCGCGAATCGAGGGCGTCATGCTCATCCCTCTCACGGGAATATCGACCGCCGTCATGACCTTCGTCGGGCAGAACATCGGCGCTGGAAAGGACGGCCGCGTGAAGCAGGGGCTCAAAAACGGCTTCATAATGGGAGCCGCGGTCTCGCTCGCCTTCTGGCTCGTGCTCTTTTTCCTCTCCGGGCCGATACTCGCGATATTCTCATCCGACGAGGCCGCGCTGTTCGAAGCGAAACGCTGCACCGACATAATAGCCCCGGCTTTCATATTCTACAGCCTCGCGACGGTCTGGCAGGCCTTCTTCCGCGGCGCGGGCGACACGGTCTTCCCGCTCGTCGTCTCAATCATAACCCAGTTCGCCTACCGCGTCGCCGCCATATCCCCCTTCCTCTCGATATGGCCCACCCCCTCCGGCGTCTGGTACCTCTACGTCTCAAGCTGGTTCCTTATGTTCGCGCTCGACTGGGCCTACCACAGGACGGGGTTGTGGAGAAGGTACGCGGCTTTGATAAAAAAAGACGCATAATATAAAGACGAAGCAATGATTTAACTTGCGGCAGTATCCTGCGAACTGCCGATCTCGCGTGTATATGATCCAAAGGCCGGTTCGTAAGCCGGAGTAGATACTTCAGCCTAGAGGCGATATTGTTTTACAAATTTATTTGTATTGCCGCTGGCGTTTATCGATGTATTTATGTAAACCTCTTTTTGCTGTATATACTGCATAATATTGGCACAAAAAATAGAAAAAGGTTCCGTTATAACACAACGGAACCTTTTTACGTCAGTACTTGCGTAATTTCTACTTTATTGACGGTTTGTCCATGTTTAGGATATGGTCTCTCCTATATACAGTGATTACTTGTACCAATCAAGAAGTTTCTTCAGCTCTACTTCAAGAGCTTCGACGATATGCTTCGCGGGCTTCTCGAGCGGGAGAAGCGGGTCGCCGCAGTCTATACCGATCATCTTCATGGCTTCTTTGAGCGGTCCGGGGTTGGACTCCGCGAATATCAGGCGCAGTACCGGGGTAGCCTTTATGACGATTTCGGAAGCCTTCTTGAGCTCGCCGGCCTGGATGAGATCGAAAAGGTCGGCCCAGAGCTTAGGTAGCAGGTTGGACGTGGCGAGGATGCCGCCCTGCGCGCCGCAGGAGATTTCCTGATAGAAGAGGAACTCTTCGCCGGTTAGGACGGAGGTGCGCTCGCGGACCTTCGAGAGAAGTTCGAGGACCTGTCCCATGTTCGGGCAGCATTCCTTCATCGCGACGATCTGATGGCGCTCGTCGTTGTCAAGAAGGTGCTCGACCGTTTCTGGAAGCATATTGACTCCGGTGCGGTAGGGTATATTGTAAAGCACCATCGGAAGGTCTACGTTCTTCATAACCTGCTGATAGTAGTCGTAGATACCCTGCTGGTTGGCGACGACGTAGTACGGAGTCACTACCATGATTGCGTCGGCGCCGAGTTCTTTGCATTTGTTTCCCATCTCTATGGCTTCGGGAAGGCCCGGGCCGATGATTCCGGCTACCACAGGGACGCGGCCCTTGTTGGCGTCGATGGTCATCTTAACGGCGTCGATGCGCTGCTCGTTGGTAAGGGCGCAATACTCGCCGGTTCCGCCGAGCGCGACGAGTCCAGTCGTTCCGTTGTCGATTACGTAGTTGACGAGTTTGTCCATAGCCGCGGCGTTGACTTTGCCGTCGATTACGGGCGTGCAGAGAGCTGTGTAGATACCTCTTACCTTTTCCATTTTAAGCACACTCCTTATTACTTATATGGATTTAACAGTTGCTTTGTCTTGTCTGCCGACTAGAGAAGCGCGAGCGAGAACCACGGGATGTAGGTGAAGAGTTGGAGGCATATGATCATCGCTATGATGAACGGCACGAGCTTCTTCGCTATCGCTCCGACGCTTTGTTTGGATATAGTCGCCGATATGAACAGGTTGCATCCGTAAGGCGGAGTCGAGAATCCGATGGCGAGCGCGATGGAGATCATCATACCGAACTGTATCGGATCCATTCCGAGTTCCTTGACTATCGGAAGGAATATCGGCGTAAGGATTATCGTCGATGAGATGTTGTCGACGAAGCATCCGATGATGAGGAACACGATGTTCATGAAGAGCAGAACAAGGAATTTGCTGTGCGCGTAGCCGAGGATGAAGGAGCCTACGCGGATCGGGATTCTTTCCATCGCGAGGTACGACGCGAACGAAGTGGCTAGGCCTACCATGAAGAGCGTCGCGCCGATGACGAGGACGGCGTCCTTGAAAGCGGAGAGAGTTCTCTCGTAGTTTAGCTCTTTGTAGACGAACTTACCGACGATGAGCGCGTAGACAGTCGCGACGACCGCGGATTCCGTCGGCGTGAAGATGCCTCCGTAGATGCCGCCGAGTATTATGACGGGAACGAAGAGCGCCCAGATGGAACCGGCGAAAGTCTTGCAGACATGCTTGAAGGTCGGGATGCTCGACATGCGGGGATAGCCCTCTTTCTTACTGATGAAGTAGGAGACTATCATTAGCGCGATACCGATGACTATGCCGGGGATGATTCCCGCGATAAACAGGTCGCTGACGGAAGTTCCGGTGAGAACTCCGTAGACGACGAACGGAATGCTGGGCGGGATGATGCATCCTATCGTACCGGCGGAGGAAATGACCGCGGCGGCGAAGTCAGGCTTGTATTTCTTCTCGACCATCATCGGAACCATGAAAGAACCGATGGCGGAGACCGTTGCGGCCGCTGAGCCGGAAATGGCGCCGAAGAACATGCATGCGACTATCGTAACCATCGCGAGACCGCCTGTGATAAATCCGACGAAGCATTCCGCCATGTCGACTATTCTGCGCGAGATGCCGCCGTAGGTCATCAGTGATCCTGAGAGCATGAAGAACGGTATGGCGAGCATCGGGAAGGAGTCCATTCCCGTGAAGGCGTTCTGCGCTATCAGGACGAGCGGAAGGTGGCTGCACGAGAAGATGGTGACCGCGGTGGCGATACCAAGAGATATTCCAATAGGTACGGAAAGCGCCAGAAGGACGAAAAGCGTACCAAACAGTATTGCTATATCCATTACATCGATACTCCTTTCTTGGCTTCTTCTATCATCATCTCTTCTTCGCTGAGTTCCGGCTTGACTATCTCGCCGGTGCGCAGAATACCGATGATTTCAAAAACAAGGCGTATCGCCATGAAAATACCCGCAAGAGGGATGCAGAGGTAGGCCCATCCCATGCTTATCTGCATAGCGGTCGAAAGCTGTCCTGTCTTGACGACGACGCTGACGAGCTTGATCCCCTGGATGCCGAGGAAGATGCTGAAGCCGCACCAGAGCGTAAGGACGAAGACCTCGAGAGCGACGCGGGGTTTGCCCGTAAGTTTCGAAGACAAGATGTCGATGCGGAGATGTTTTCTGTTCGCGAGCGTGTAGTCCGCCCCGATCCAGATAAGCCAGATGAACATATAGCGCGCCGCCTCGTCGACCCACGACAGGGAAGCATGGAAGCAGTATCTGAGAACGACGTTCATAAATACTAGGAGCGACGAGATGAGTAAATTCAATACGAGGAATTTCTCTTCTAAATTATTAAGAAATTTGACCATTTTTTCGCCTCTTTCTCAGTTTTATCTGAAAGCGGTAGAATCAGGAGGAGGCGGATGCCGCCGCAGAAGCCTCCTCCTGTTTAGTTACGATTTAATTTGTTCTAGTTGTTCGCGCTGCGGGCCAGGTCGATAAGTTCCTTGCCGAGGACTGGTTCCATCTCGGCGTATACCGGCTGCGCGGCTTCTTTGAACTGCTTCATCTCTTCTTCGGTCGGATAGTAGACTTCGATGCCGTCCTTCTCGACCATTTCTTTCAGCAGGCGCTCGCCCTCCTTCTGCTGGTTGGCGCGGGAAGCGTCGCGGAATTTCGCCGCTCCGTCGAGGACGATCTTCTGGAGGTCTTCGGGGAGGCGCTGGAAGAAGGCTTCGCTCATGAACACGGCCGACGGGGCGTAGACGTGGTTGGTCATCGAGATGTACTTCTGGACTTCATAAAGCTTGGAGCTGTATATGAGCGTGATGGAGTTTTCCTGGGCGTCGACCGTCTTCTGGAGAAGCGCTGTGTAAAGTTCGCCGAAGTCGACGGGCGTCGGGTTGGCTCCGAAGGCTTTGAAGAGGGCGAGGTGGGCCGGTATCGGCTGGACGCGTATCTTCATACCTTTAAGGTCGGCGGGGCTCTTTACGGGAGCCGTGTTAGTGGTGATCTCGCGGAATCCGTTCTCCGGGAAGCAGAGAAGGCGGACGCCCTTCGGCAGTATTTCGTCGTTGAGAACTTTGCCGAGTTCGCCGTCGAGAGCCTTATAGGCGGCTTCTTTTGTATCGAAAAGATAGGGGAGGTCGATGACCTGAAACTTCGGCGCGATGTTCGCCGCGATACCGGGAGAGAGCATAGCCATCTCTATCGTGCCGAGCGTCATACCTTCAAGCATCTGGCGCTCGCCGCCGAGCTGGGCGTTCGCGTAGACGTCGACGGAGATGCGTCCGCCCGAGGCCTCTTCGACGTATTTTTCAAACGTGTCGTAGAAGGTGATGATGTTCGATTCTTTATCGGAAGCGCTGTAGCCGAACTTGATGCGGAACTCTTCCTTCGCGGAAGCTGAACCTACCGCGGTGACAATTATGCACAGGGCGAACAACAGAGCGGATAATTTTTTCATATAAGCAACCTCCCAATAGTTTTTCTTAAAATCCCATTGTCTTCCACACAAAAAGTAATGAATTCTTTTCCAGGCTTTTTTGTTTTAAAGATTTCTGCCGCTATCACCGGCTTCCTTCTTCTTTTTACCGTCCCGCAAGTCTGTGCAGGACGGTAAAAGAGATGTTATCTTTTATTCGTGATGCACTACGGCCTCAAGTTCTTTTTCTTTATTCGTAAGTTTCGCGACTTCTCTGAGGATATCTACTATTTCCGGGCTGAGCTCGATGCCGTCTTTGAGAGCTTTGGCGCGTGCGGCGCGGGACTTGTCGCCAGGCATGATGACAGGAAGCTCTGGGTCGAGTGCGGCCGTCTTTCTGTATTCGTTGATGATGTATTTAATGTGTTCTTTGACATGCTGAGCGTCGCCGAACATCGCGGGATCAATGGCCATAAAGAAGAAGCAGATGCCTTCGTGCGCGAGCGGGATGAATTTGCTCGGCGTGCCGCCGGCAAGCCCTCCGGTTAGGAGCTCGACGAGCATGGCTAGGCCGTAGCCCTTGTGTCCGCTCAGTATTTCTGTCGTCCCGCCGAGGGGGACGAGTCCTCCGGTGTGCGGATCCGGGCACTCGCTTCTGTCGTCGCCGTGGTGGAGGATCTCAAGAGCCTCTTTGAAGTCGGTGACTACGTTGCCGTTGCCGTCGATGATGACTTCGCGCGGGATCACTCCGCTCTCCGCGAATACCTGGCTGCGGACGAGCTTTCCGTGTGCCATTACGCAGGTCGCCATGTCGAGGTTGAACATCGGCTCATCGCCGGCGGTCGGGAAGGCGACGGTTATCGGGTTTGTCCCGAGGTTGCGTTCAGCGCTTCGGGTCGGGCACACGCAGCGCACTGTGTTCGTCATGGAGATGCCGATGAGCCCTTCTTTCGCCATCATCTCGCTCCAATGTGCCGCAAAACCGTAGTGGTTGGCCTGGCGGACGGTTGTGATGCAGACGCCGGTTTTCTTCGCCTTTTCTATAGTCTTTTTTACTGCGTAGTCGGCGATGCAGTAACCGACGCCGGAATGTCCGTCGAGTACGAGCGAAAGAGGCGTTTCGAAGACAGTAGTGGGGGCCGGGGCGTCGAGATGCAGATTTCCTGCGCGGAGGTGGCTGACGTAGGTCATCATCGCGGCGACGCCGTGGGAGTGTTTATGACGTGCGTCGGCTTCGACGAGGCATTCCGTGACGGTCGACGCCTGTTCGTCGGAGTAGCCGAGACCCATGAACATCTCTTTCGCGATCTTGTAAAGATCGTCGTACTTCACAACATAATCCCTCTTGCTCATAATAACAAGGTCCTCCTTTGTTTATTTCGCCTTTAACGGCACGTTTCTTGTAACTATGACTTCAGTCTCCGTCCCGGCGGGATTCTTCATTACGACGTCTCCTATTGAGAGCGGGGCCTGGAGTTTGATTTTTTTTATTTCGGCCATTATGTCGAACACTTTCGCGAGCGGCACGGGCTTTGTTAGGCGCACGCTCGCTTCAAGAAAATCTCCGCCGTCAACGAGGACGCTGGTGGAGAAGGTGCGCATCGGGTTCTCGATTTCCTGCTGGATCCATGTTTTGCCGCGCGGGCAGCGCATACCCTCTGCGGATATTAGTTTCGGCGGGTTGCCCTCTTCGTACTGTGTCTTTATGGAACAGCCGTTAGGGCATACGACGCAGATAAATTCTTTTTCGATCATCTTACGCGCACCTCCAGTGAGCTGATGCCGCTTATGTCCATCTTCCCCATGTCGACCCACACCATCTCGGCGGGATGGAGCCGCGTCTCTTTTCTCGTTTTCAGCACGCGGTCGCCGTCGCGCACTTCAATGACCTTGTCGCGCGAGGGAGCCGTCACTCGGAAGGCGAGTGATACGTTGTCGCCGTGCTTTATCCTCTGCGGCACGACGTAGCGCACGCCCTCTCCCGGCCTGACTGCGATTTCAGCGCCGTCTTCGGAAAGCTCCCCGGCGACGTAACGGGCCGCGTTTCTGCCCGCGCGCTCCGCCTCCATAGACACGAAGTCGACGAGGTCGTGGACGTGCAGTACGTTGCCGCAGGCAAAGACGCCGGGGATTTTCGTCATGCAGCTGTCGTCTACGTCGGCGCCCTGCGTAATGTTGTCGATCGCTACTTCTGCCTCGCGCGTCAGCTCGTTTTCTGGGATGAGGCCGACGGAGAGCAGCAGAGTGTCGCATGGTACGAAGCGCTCGGTACCGGCTATGGGGCGGCGCTTTTCGTCCACCTTGGCTACGGTTACGCCTTCGACGCGCCCTTTGGGGCCGTAGATGTCTACGACGGTCATCGACAGGTAGAGCGGAATGCCGTAGTCGTCGAGGCACTGGCGGATGTTGCGCTGGAGGCCGCTGGAGTACGGCAGAACTTCGAAGACGGCTTCGACTTTCGCGCCTTCGAGCGTCATTCTGCGCGCCATGATGAGGCCGATGTCGCCCGATCCGAGTATGACGACGTGCTTGCCGGGCATGATGTTCTCAAGGTTGACGAGGTTCTGTACGGTTCCCGCCGTGTAGACTCCCGCGGGGCGGTGTCCCGGAATCGAGAGCGCGCCGCGCGTGCGTTCGCGGCAGCCCATCGCTAGTACGACGGCCTTAGCCTCTATCTCTTTTATCTCCCCTTCGCGGCTGACGCGGAGCACCTTGTCTTTGGAAAGGTCGAGTACTATCGTCTTTTCCATCACTGGAATCTGAAGTTCGCGCACTTTTTTGATAAAACGGTCGGCGTACTCCGGGCCGGAGAGCGCTTCTTTGAAGGCGTGAAGCCCGAAGCCGTCGTGTATGCACTGGTTCAGGATACCGCCGAGTATCCTGTCTCTTTCGACGAGGACGATGTCGCTGCATCCGGCCTCTTTGGCCGCGACGGCGGCGGCGAGTCCGGCCGGGCCGCCTCCGATGATGACGAGGTCGTGTTTTTCGCGTATCATTACTTATCCGCTCCTTCCCTTACGTTGCCGGTAAAGAGATTGGAGCCGGCTTCTCTGAAAATATAATCGTCCGGCTTGAAACCGTATTCGTCGCGCAGCATACGGACTATCCTCGGGGTGCAGAAACCGGCTTGGCAGCGTCCCATTCCGTTTCTCGCGCGGTATTTGATGCTGACCAGGCTGCGCGCGCCGAGCGGGTTCTCTATCGCGTCGCGTATCTCTTTCTTCGTGATTTTTTCACAGCGGCAGATTATCTCGCCGTATTCGGGATTTTCTTTGACGAGACGCTCCTGTTCTTCTTTTGGGAGGTCGCAGAAATGGCCGGCGAATCCCGGACGTTCCGCGACGAAATTTTTTTTCTCCACAAGGTCGAAATGCCTCGCTGCGATGTCGCGCACCATCTCCGCTATGGCGGGGGCGCTCGTCAGCCCTGGGCTCTCGATGCCGACGATGTTTACGAAGCCGGGCAGTCCGTCCGCCTCTTCTATGATGAAATCGCCGTTGCCGCCTTCCTCCGGCGGCGTGCGCTTCGGACGGTTGCCCGCAAAGTTGCGGATGAAGTCGCTCATCTTAAGCTCCGGCAGCAGCTTCTGCCCTTCTCTTCTGAGATCTTCGAGCACAGGGGCTGTGACTTTATAATCTTCGGGGGTCTCGACGGGGATGTAGTTGGCGCTCGGCCCGATGAGTATGTTCCCGTCCACGGTCGGTGTGAGGTGTATGCCGAGCCCGGCGTCCTTTGCCCCGGGAACGGGATAGATGAGGGTCTTTATTGTCCCGTCGAGCCGTTTGTCAAGCACGTAGTATTCGCCGCGGCAGGGCCATATCTTGAGGCTGTCGCCGTGGTTGCCTTCATTCACGCCAGCCATTCCGCTTATTATTCCGCTGGAAAGCCCGGAGGCGTTGACGACGACCTGCGCCGAGAACGACGCGCCGTTTTCGGTCATTACGGTGAAACTTCCGTCGGCCTCTTTCGTTATCGACGAAACTTTATGTCTGAGGAAATATTTCACGCCGTTCGCGTGGGCGTTCTCCGCGAGCGCTATCGTAAGGCCGTAAGGAGAAATTATCGCGCTCGTCGGGCTCCATACGGCGGCTATCCCTTCGACGCCGGGCTGGATTTTCCTCATGGCCGCGTTGTCGAGCACCTCAAGCCCTGGAACCCCGTTTGCCGTCCCCTGATCCATCAGCCGCTTGATTCCAGGCAGTTCGTCTTCGTCAAGGGCGGTGGTCAGCTTGCCTATCCTCTTAATTTTTACTTTCAGCTCTGCACAGAGTTTGTCCATCATAGAATTGCCCTTAACCGCCAATTTAGCGCGCAGGGTACCTGCCTTGTAATGAATCCCGGAGTGCAGAACCCCGCTGTTGCGGCAGCTGGTTTCCATGCCGACGTCGGGCTCTTTTTCTAAGACCGCCACCGTCATCTGAAAGCGGGAAAGCTCACGTGCGATCGCGTTACCCACTACGCCGCCTCCGATGATAATGACGTTGAACGATTGTTTCACGACAACATCCTCCTAAAAAATCGTTGCTGGTCTACCATGGCATACTAGAAAAATTCGTTAGCTGGTATTATAATGCCCTTTGAAAAGAAACGCAAGGTATGCCTTGATCGACCAAAAGAATTTTTTTATAGTTTATGAATATGTGATAATTAAGCAATTATTTAATGTCGCTCTATGTATGTAAACTCAATACTCTTTTTGAAGGCATATTTTTACGGTGTTTGGGAATATCACGCTGTGGTAGGTGAATTTCAGTATTCCATTGTCGGTTGGATGAAGCTGCAAAATTCAGACGCCGTCGGCCTTCGTAAGTGTTTTTATGTGGTAAAGTATAAGCGCATGGTCAGAATATAATAAAAAATCAAACAGTTGGGGGTAATTCTTAGTGAATGAAAAGCGTAAGCAGGTCATTGAGAAATTACTGAGAGAGATACAAAACGGGAACGTCGTCAACAAGAACAAACTGCTTCCCGAAAGACAGCTCGCGGAGGTGATAGGCGAGACGCGGCCGGTTCTTCGCGAAGGGCTTATAGCGCTGGACGCTATGGGAGTAGTAGACATAAGGGACAGGCAAGGCATTTTTCTTTCTTCGCACGAGGAAAACAAAGCGAGAACGATGCTTCAGAAGGTACATGGATGGCCGGCTGATATTCTCTCGCGGGCTATGGAGGTGCGCCAGATAATCGAACCCATCGCCACCGGAATAGCGGCGTACCGGCGCAGCGAAAAGGATCTTGAAAAAATGCGCGCCTGTCTGCAGCACATGGAGGAGCTGTCGGAACAGGAGGGGCAGGAAGCCGCTGATAAAGGCGCTTACTGGAACACCGCGCTCCATACCATAATCATAGACGCCACCGACAACGCATATCTGTCGCGCATTTATGAAAGTGTCATCACAGCGATAGAGCAGGGAATGTCGATGATGCGCATCAATACGCCGCCGTCGGCGGAAGGCGGGCGCTTCGTGGCGTATCGCGAACATGTGGAGATATACAACAGGATCAGAGATAAAGACGTCTACGGCGCCGGGCTGTGCTCGGAACAGCATTTGCAGCACACGATAAACGCGCTCATACAAATCGGGCGCATCGTGCCGTCGTCGAATCTTTTTGAACAAAAATTTGCAGGCCGCTCCAGATAGCCAGCGAGATATTAAAGAAAGGGTTGAATGCAATGTTTTTTGACCGTCCTGTCCCGTACAAGCTGATAAAGACGAATTTCAGCGGATTTCCAAGAATGATAAAAATAAGGCAGAAATTCCCTGACGGCCATATAACCGACATCGACGGAGCCGTACGAGAAGAGATGGGCAGGCTGTCTCTGCCCGATTTGAATGGGAAGCGCGTAGCAGTCACGGCCGGCAGCCGCGGTATTCCGAATTTTATGGAATGCTGCCGCGCGATAGGACGCGAGCTGCGGGCCAGGGGTGCAGAGCCCTTCGTGGTTCCAGCGATGGGAAGCCACGGCGGAGGTACGGCGGAAGGCCAGAAGGAGACGCTGGCATCGCTTGGTATGACTGAGGAGACGCTGGAGATGCCGATTCTCGCGACTATGGATACTGCCGTCCTGGGATATTCCCCGGAAGGCGTAGAGATCAACTGCGACGCCAACGCTTACGGCGCGGATTACATCGTCGTATGCGGACGCGTGAAGCCGCATACGGATTTCCGCGGCCCGATAGAGAGCGGCTTGTGCAAGATGATGATAGTCGGCCTCGGCAAGCACCGTGGGGCCGTCTCTTTCCATAAAACCGGCGGATTGAAAGGGATGAGCGAACGTCTTCAGAGCTCGGCGAAAATTTTTATCGAAAAGACGAACGTACTTTTCGCAATGGCGATGATAGACAATGCATATCATCAGACGAAGCGCGTCGAGGCGGTGACGCCGCAGGATATTTTGACGCGTGAGCGCGATCTGCTGAAAGAGGCGGCGGCTGCGATGCCAAGGATAGCATTCGAAGACATAGACACTCTGGTCGTCGATCAGTACGGGAAGGAGATCAGTGGGGCGGGCATGGATCCGAACATTACGGGCCGTTTCCTCTTCGCGCCTGAGATGAAGGCCCCAGGTTATCCGCATCCGAACAAAATCGCCGTTCTGCGCCTCACGGAGATGAGCCACGGCAACGCCGCGGGGCTCGGCATAGCGGATTTCATTTGCAGGAAGTTCGCGCAAGAGCTGGATCTCGGCGCGACGTATACGAACAGCCTTTCGTCTCCTCTGTGTATGGCAAAGATCCCGATGGTCATGAACAATGACCTCGACACTATTTACGCCGCCGCGTCCGCGTGCGGCAAGGCAGATATAAAGGACGTCCGCATCGTCAGAATACACAACACGCTCGAACTCGACCATATATGGGCGTCGGAGAATTATCTGCCGGAAATAAGCGCGAACGCCAGCCTTGAAATACTCGAAGGCCCGTCGGAAATGAAATTCGACGGCGAAGACAATCTGGCCGATTTGGATTAGCCGCACGGCATAAAACGGCGCGGGGCGCGGCGGCTCCGCGCCGTTTTTTACCGGACGGCGTGTCAGTCAGTTTCAAAACGGACGCGCCGCGGCGTGTTCAATTATCCCGCGCGCATGCGGCAAAACTATATTGTATAGTCAATCATATAAACGAAACACATCATATCTCGTCATGCCGCGCTCCGACGCGGCATCCAGCGTCTTTAAATACCGTAATGTATTGGAATTTAGGGACACTGGATTCCGCGTCAAGCGCGGACTTCTATAAGATCTCTATATTCGGCTGCGCCTTCGCCTCGTCCAGAAGCGCCTCGCTGATTTCAAATTCGTCCAGTGCGAGGGTGCTGCGAAGGCGGACGATGCGCGGGCGTTCCATGTCTATGAAACGGCACGTTTTCACAGCCGCTTCCACGGCCTCTTCCTCGGTTTCCATTATCACAGGTATTTGGCAGGCCGTCGGGTTGCAGCAGGCAAAGCCGTTGGCGTACATCGCCTTGAGATCCAGTTTTTCAAAAAAACGGCGCGTGATGAAATCGGCGGTGTTGACCGCGATTCCGTTGCCGTGGCTGGCTTCGGTCAAATCGCAGACTACTATGCGCTGTATCTTCGGCCCTGTAAAGTTTTTCATTGGGCCTGCGCTGCTGCGCCCAGTTATATTCGGGTCCATTCCGGCGCCGCTTATGTCTTTTCCGAAATTTTCAACTATCAGCACGTCGACGGTTTCAAACGGGATGCGAGGGAAGAGCCGTTTTGATTCTTTAAGCAGTTCAGGCTCGCGCGAAAAAAGTTCGCCGCCCGGCACGGCTTCGATCAGGGCCGTATCGTCGTAAGCGTTTTCGACTATCGCGAGGCCGAAGCGCATATCCACGCAGGAAAGGACTTTTCGCCCCGCCTCTGGAATAATGCGGGCGAAGTCCGCCGTGCCGTACATGTGCAGCGTGTTGGCCCCTTTCGCCTTGCCGAAGCCGACGCACATCATCTTCACAAGTCCGCTCTCTATAGGGCCGGAAAAGTCAGTATGCAGCTTGACGCGGTTGACGGGGAGCACCCAGTCGGCTTCGAGCGCGGCTTTTGAAAAATAGACGGGAATGCCGGTTTCGCTTTCTCCGAGAAGCTCCGTTTCCATGGAATCGTCTATGGGAATCCCTATGGCTTCTTCCGTTATACCGTACGATGCGAGAGTTTCGCGCTGTCCTTCCGGCGTCGCGCCGCCGTGGCTTCCCATAGCGGGGACGATGAATGGCTTCGCGCCGCGCTCCGTCAGGCAGTCTGCCGCGGTTTTTACGATTTCGGCCAAATTGCGTATCCCGCGGCTGCCGCACCCTACCGCGACGCGGTCTCCAGAATGCACGAACCGGCCGATTTCCTGGCGCTCGAACTGTCCGCGGACGACGGAGCGAATGTCCTCTATCCTGCGGGAATCAAATTTCTGACGTATCCGTATCATATTCAAACCTCTTTTTACGAGATAAGCATATTGAGGAGAAAGGCCGGCCTTTCCCCTCTTTTTGACAAACATTGCCGCGCGGCCGGCCGCGCGCGAATTTCAGAACTTAGCCGGCTTTGCCCTCGGCTTCAAGTTCCGCCATAGATTCGACGCTTCCTTCTTCCGATTCTATCTCGGCCATAAGTTTCGCCTGCTCCTCGTCGGAGAGGTTGAACATGCCGATGTTGAACGCCGCCAGCAGGAGCGCGATGACCGGGCACATATAGCTGAGGGTCAGATACTTGAAATAGCCGCCGGCTCCGTAGATCGATACGCCGAGAGTAGCCATGTAGAAGGCTCCGGACTGTCCCCACGGGAAGAGGCAGGAGACCGTCGTTCCGACATCTTCAAGAGTACGTGAAAGGGCGGGAAGGCCGAGCTTGTTCTTAACGTAGCACTTTTTCCATGCCGCGCCGACGAAGACTGAGCTGAGGTAGGAAATGCCCGCGACTGCGTGAACGACGAATATTGCTATTTCAGCGGTGAAGACTGCTTTGACGCGCGTGTTGGCGAAATTCATGAGCGGCTCGACTGCCTTGTCTAGTATGCCGCAGCGAATCATGATTGCGGTGAGAGAGAAGCCGGTGTAGCAGATCATGACCGTGTTCGCCATCGAGATCATGCCTCCGCGGTTGAGCAGATATGAGACTTCATATAATATGTCCATTCCCTGCGGGGCGACGGTCGTAACTTTGAAGCCGCTTATCGCGGCGATCGTGCCGACCTTCATCGTAAACGCGGGCCCCTGGAAGACGACTCCGCAGATAACGGCGAGGGCGCTGGATATAATAAGCGAAGGGATCGGCGGCTTCTGCATCACGGCCAGCACGAGCAGTACGACGACCGGAAGGAGGAGCACCGGGGTCAGGTTGTATATTTCGTCAAGCTGAGCGATTACGGCGACGGCGGAATCCGGGGCTTCGGCGAGGCCGCCGGAATGAAGGCCGAGGACCGTATAAAAGATGATTGCGATCAGCCACGCCGGCATCGTCGTGTACAGCTGCGAGTAGACGTGGCTCCACAGGTCGTTTCCGACGCAGGCTGGGGCGAGGTTTGTCGTTTCGGACATCGGGGAAATCTTATCTCCGAAGATCGCTCCGGAGATTATCGCCGCAGCCATGATCGCGTCGTTGCACTCAAGTATGCGGCCTATCGTCATGCAGGCGATGCCGCCCGTGGCGACGGAGGTCCAGGAAGATCCGGTCAGCACGGAAAGCGCGGAGCAGACCAGCAGAGCGCTGACATATAAGAATTTCGGGCTGATAATTTCAAAGCCGTATTTTACCAGCAGAGGAAGCGTGCCGCTGAACATATTCGCGCCGAGATAAAGGCCGATCAGCCAGAGAATGCAGACCGTCGGAGCCAGATGTCCCAGCTTCGCCGAGATGGCTTTCTCCAGCTCAACCCACGTATAACCGAGGTTGTAAGCGAAAGCCGCCGCAATGATGGCGGCGAAAAGCATCGTAGCCTGCACCGGTATGCCGAGAACCATGGCTCCGATGACTATGCCGAAAACAAGAACGACGCAGAAATAGGCTTCCCCGTACGACGGGATCCGTTTTGCTTTGGCTGCTTTACCCATAAATTTCATCTCCTCTTGTGTGATTGATTGTATGCAGAAATTATTTCCTGACGCCGAGCGCGCCGATTATTTTGTCCAGTTCGGAGCGCAGCCCCGCCGAGCAGGGCTTTAGAGGCGTGCTTACTTCGCCTGCGTCGACGCCGATTTTCCTCATCGCGTACTTCATCGGTGCCGGATTTGTTTCAGCGAACAGCAAGTTGAAAAGAGGATAATATTTCTTCTGGAAAGCGGCGACAGCCTCGACATTCTTCGCCTTCGCGTCTTCAAACGCCTTGACCCAGGCCGCCGGTATCAGGTTGGCCGAAGCTATGACCGCCGCTTCCGCGCCGAACAGAACGTGCCCGCACATCATCAAGTCTTCGCCGCTCATGACCGTACATACGTTTCCTACGCTGTGGACGAGTTCGACGCAGCTGGCGAAAGCCGGAGAACATTCCTTGATGCCGCAGCAGTTCGGAACGTCCCCGGCGAGACGGGCGAAGGTTGACGGTTTTATGTCGGTGTGGTTCTTATATGGGATGTTATAAACTAAAAAAGGACTGTTAAAACCTTCGTCGAACTTTTTGAAGAAATCATAAATTCCGTCCTGCGAGGGCGTTACGTAATAGGGCGTGAGTACGAGCGGGACGTCAGCGCCCGCCTCGCGGAATAAGTTCGCCGCTTCCACTGAATCGCCTATTCCAGGCTCAAGCACCCCAGCGACTACAGGCACTCGGCCTGCCGCGGCGCCGGCAGCCGCCCTGACGGCGCGGACGCGCTCATTCATCGTGAGCGAAACGTATTCACCGCTGCCGCCCAGGACGAGTATCCCGCTGATTCCGCTCTCAATCTGCCAATCCACCAGCGATTTCATTTTCGCTTCGTCTACCGTGTTGTTTCCGTCGAACGGAGTGACGACCGCCGAAATAACGCCGGAGAACGGTTTGCCGTTGAACATAAATTTCATATCTGCACCTCCGTAATTTTGTTGCAAGCTTTAACCGTAGATGACAGGGGTCATCACAGAAGCTTTTATGCGCGCCTCCTTTCTATAAAAATCTTTACATACGCCGAAAATTCCATCGAAACGTGTTCGGCGTAGCGCATAAACCGCATTATAAATTTCTGCGTAACGTGCGGCGGCACTTTTTAATACATAAGGCAAAAATTTTAACAATAAGACACCTTACGATGTCTTATAAAAACACCGCTTTGAATATTTTTTGGTCTACCATGAATAATCAATTTTTCACTCTGTTATTATAACGTTTTGTTTTCTAATCCGTCAATTGCTGTTCTCTTGTACATATAAGTATTTTTAACGATATATATATCTTAGGTATTCGTATAAAACCTAACATAAAGTAAATATAAAATACTAAATTATAGATCAATTTTAATTATCGGTTATATTTTTTATGAAATATACATATAAGTATGCTACAGTATTAAGGGTGCAACATGCCGATTTTACAGTCAACCAAACGGAGATCTTCGGAATGAACAAAAAGCGAAAACAGTTGATTGAAAAACTACTTGAAAAGATTCAGAGCGGTGAAATTGTCACCGGCGACAAACTCATGCCGGAGCGAAAGCTGGCTGAGATTCTCGGCGAAACGAGGCCGGTGCTGCGCGAGGGGCTAATAGCGCTTGAAGCCATGGGGGTTCTCGATATCAGGGACCGTCAGGGGTTTTTTCTTTCTTCCGCGGAAGAAAGCGACGCGCAGAAAATGCTTCAGGCGGTCAGGAGCTGGCCGGCTGACACACTTTCGCGCGCGATGGAAGTGCGCCAGATAATTGAGCCGCCGGCGGCCGGCATAGCCGCGGCGCGGCGCAGCGAGAAAGCGTTGACGAAAATGCGCGAGTGTCTAGAAAAAATGAAAGAGCTCTCCAGCGAAGAGTCGGAGACTGCAAACAGGGAGGGCGCGTACTGGAACACGGCGTTTCATATAATCATAGTAGAAGCTACGAAGAACGCTTATATGTCGCGCATATATGAGAGCGTATGCGCCGTTATGGAGCAGGGGGTGTCCGTGATGAGGATAAACACCGACCCGAAGGACGCTGGCGGACGCTCTATCTCTTATAGGGAGCACGCGGAGCTTTACAGATTGATCGAGGCGCGCGACGTCAGAGGCGCCGAGCTCGCAGCGGAGGCGCACTTGAAAAACACTATCGCCGCTTTCGTAAAACTCGGACAGATTGCGCCGGCGGCCGATTTGTTTTCCCAGGGGTTTATCGGCCTTTTCCGCCGCGACGGCGTAAAGGAGACAGAAAGCGAATAAGCGCCGCTGCATGCATTTTGCACATGGCCGGTTTAATTTTCGCGCTGGTTTCGCAAAATCCGGCGCTTGACAGCGCGCGCGGCTCGTAGTATTATCCGCTTTAGTTACAAAAAGTGATAAAGATTTTCGAAGGAAAAGGAGGCCTGGGCGATGAGAGTTTTTGAGTTTGAGCGCTATTTTTATTACTCTTACGCTTATCCCCGCGCGTCACGCCTCGGGGCTTCCGGTGTTTTCTTCGAAGTAAAGAGCGCATAGAGCAATACTTGCGAGCAGCTTCAAAGGACCGCCGCCCTCCGGGGCAGGCGGTCTTTTTTTGCGCCGCGTGGAAAATAAAACTCTGGCAAAGTTATGAAAGGAGAATGCTGTATGTTTGGAATGGATTTGTGGGTGTTGTGCGCAGGGGCGTCGCTCGTCTGGAGCACGGTCTGGTCCGTCGCTTCGATCGTAAGGAGGGCGGTGAGGTAATGGCTTTTCTCGCACTTTGGGCGGCCTACGCCGTTCTTCTCGTCTTTATCGCGAAGTACTCAAGCAGCCACGACGCGCTGCTTCCCGGTCGCGTCGGAGTCGTCGTGCAGGCCCTCGCCTATGTCGCGACTTATATTTCCGCGGTCGCGCTGGTCGGCTTCGGCGGGCTCTGCTATATGTACGGCCTGCAGATGCTGCTCGTCGCTGCGGGCAACGTCTGGTTCGCTGCGTGGTTCGTCTACAGGTTCCTCGCGTGGCCGACGCGGCTGTGGCAGCGCAAGCTGAACGCGCGCACGCCGGCGGAGCTTCTCGCGAAGGCCTACAACGCTCCGGCGCTCCAGACTTTCATCGGCGCGATCTCGGCCGTGCTGCTCGTCGTCTACGGCTCTGCGGTCTTCAAGGGCGCGGCCTTCATGGTCGCGGGCGTCCTGCCGGTCTCGATGGAGACGGCGCTGGTCGTCCTCGTCGCGATAGTCGGCCTTTCGGTTATTTTCGGCGGGCTGCGCGGCGTTCTCTACACCGAGGCTTTTCAGGGGCTCGTGATGATAGTCGGCGTCGGCGCGCTGCTCGTTGCGGTGATGCGCGAGGTCGGCGGCCCGGTGGAAGGGCTCGCGAAGCTCGCGGCGCTGCCGCCTACGGAGGGCGCGAACAGGGGCTTTACGGCGCTTTCCGAGGGGGCCGGCGGCCTTAACGTCATTTTCCTCGCCGTGGTGACTTCGATAGGCATCTGGGCGCAGCCGCAGCTCATCCAGCGCCACTTCGCGCTGCGCAGCGTGGACGAGACGAGGCGCGCCGCGCCTCTCGCGGTGCTCGCGCTGTCGGTCGTCGTCGGCGGAGCGTACTTCGCGAGCGCTGTCTCGCGCGTCATGCTCGGAGACGGCATCACGAACCCCGACATAGTCCTCCCGACTCTCGTCAACCGCCTGCTTCCGGCCTTCGGCCAGCAGATGTTCGCCCTCGCCATCGTCTCCGCGGCGCTTTCGACGGCCTCGGCGCTGCTCCACATCGCGAGCGGCAGCCTCGGGCGCGACGTGTTCAAACGCGAGTTGAAGGGCTGGTCGTGGCGGCTGACGGTGCTTCTCTGCACGGCGGCGAGCGGCTACTTCACGCTCAAGAGCGGCGCGATAATCGCGATGATCCACACTACGAGCTGGACTCTCATAGCCTGCGCGATAATGGTTCCCTACCTTGCGCTGCTCGCCTTCGGCCCGAGGACCGGCGCTGCCGGAGTCATAGCGAGTTCTGTAGGCGGCTTCGCCGGCGCGATAGGCTGGTACCTTCTCGCCTACGCTCCGACGTCGGCCGCGGCGACGGGCCTCAGCGCTCCGGGAATGCTCGGCGCGCTGCACCCGATAATCCCGGGCGTCATCGCCTCGGTGGCCGTCTTCGCCCTCTGCGCGAAGCGCGCCGCAGCCCCCGCGGCGGTGAAGGCGTAGGAGAACGAGTTCGACTACACGGAAAGCGGCGGAGCCGGGGGCGGAATCTTCACTGTTCCGCTCCGGCTCTTTTTTATACTTCTTTGTCCGCACCGTTTACAGCGTCCGCGAAGATTCCTGAGTGTTGCCTGAACGACGCTGTCCGTCGTTTAGGCGTCCGACGTAGCGCCGCCGCAAGCCGAAAATATCAAAAAATCTTCTCCATGCGCGACCGGCTGTGCGCTCCGCCCGGCGCGGCGCGAAATTGCGAAATCCGCGGCTTCGTCTTAACGGCGCTGCGCAGCCGCGAAGCGCGCCGCCGGCGCCGCGCTCGCTGTTACGAAATGCCGGCCTTGGCGCCGTTTATATTAGTCAGTATAAATTAAAGCTATTTTTCTCTTTTTCAAGCGCTTTTAGTGATCTTCGAGACGCCCTTTTTGGCGAACCACGCTTCGGCACGGTCTGCTATGTCGCCCTGAAGGACGATTTTCCCGTCTTCTATGGCCGAGCCGCAGCCGAGGGCTTTGCGCAGCTCTTTAGCGAGGGCGGCCCTGTCGCCTCTGTAGTCCTGCGGAAGTATGACGAGCGTCACGGTTTTTCCTCCGCGTCCCGCGCGCTGGCGCTGGAGCGCGACTTTGGAAATTTTCGGCCGCTCCGGCCCGCCGGGCGTCGTTTGGGTGTGTGGGGATTTCTCCGCGGCGGAAGGCGGAGTCCGGGGCGCGGAGGCTGACGCCTCGGCTTGCGCTTCGTCCGGCGCGCTTTCCGCTGTTTTGCCGGAAACTCCGAGCAGAGCGCCTATCGAGAGGCCGAGCGGAGAGCCGCTTGCGAGCGTGAAGCCCTCGCCCTCAGTCATTTTTTTATTTTTTCTCTCTTTGTTCTTCATTTTTTTACACTCTTCTTTCATAAATTGCCTGTATTTTTATAAAAAAGCGTTCACGCTGGCGACGTAAATATTATAATAAACTTACCTGGAAAGAGGCGTTTCATGATGTTCCCAGCAAAACGCGCGCATACGCGGAACTCTTTCTGGCGGCGGTACGACGGTGCCGGGCCGCGCGGCTTCGGAAGGAGGCGCGGCCTGTTCGGACAATATATTTAAGGGGAGATATTCAATGGATTTTGCCGGAATTTTCGACAAAAATTTCTTTTCTTTCGCCGAGATGCTGGGCGGAGCGCCGGGCGGCGGTATACTGCGCCTGACCGCGCCGTCTCTCGCCGCGGCTAGCGGACAGCCGCACGCCGGAGAGAATTACGCGCTGCTCGCCGAGGGGGCCGGGCGCGAGGACGTAGAGGCAGCCGCCGGCTTCTTCGCCGGGCGCGGCGCGGGGTTCGTCACTCCGTGGCTGCCGCGGACGCCGCAGGCCGTGGCGCGCGCGCTCGAGGAACGCGGCATCGAGCGCCGCAGGATATACACCTCGATGTATCTGCCGCTCGAAGCCGGGCGCGGGAAGGACGCGCGCGAGGCCGTCCGCGTAACCGGCGAAAATTCCGCACGCTGGGCGGAGGCGGCGTGGTTCGCCTTCGGGGGCGAGGCCGGAGAGGCCGCCGAAGCTTACGTGCCCTTCGGGAAATATCTCGCGAAACATCCGAAAAACCGCGCTTTCGCCCTCGAGGAAGAAGGCCGCTTCGTCTCTACCGCGCTCATCCACGAGACGGACGACGCTTACGGCCTCTACTACTTCGCCACCGTGCCGGAGCGCCGCAGGCGCGGGCTGGCCGCGAAGCTGATGGACGGCGTGACCGCGGCTCTGCCGGAGAAAAAGCCGCTCGTCCTGCTCGCGACGGAGGCCGGACTTCCGTTCTACATCAACTACGGCTTCAAGATAATAGACAAGGTGCCGATCTACTGCGCCGGGGACGACATCTAAAAAATTCCGTGGCGGGGCGTTTTTCAGCGCCTCGCCGCTTTTTAGGGAATCTTCGCTTAAACTCCGAATCGCTGCTGCGCGCCGCGGGAGTTCCCGCGATAGACGTCTGCGGCATCCGCATGGACACGAAAGACGGCGCTGACATGAGCGGCGGCTATCACTGCTGGGCGCAGTTCTGCGTCCCCGGCTGCGGATGGGCGACGGCCGACCCCGCCGACGTGCGAAAAGCGATGCTCACGGAAAATATCGAGCTCAAGGACGCCGGCAAATGGATAGATTTCTTCTGGCTCGGCGCGGACGGCAGCCGCGTGATACTCGAGCGCGGAGCGCGCGGCGTGGCCTTCGCCCCCGCCCAGGCCGCCGGCGAGCTGAACTATTTCATGTACCCGTACGCGGAAGTGGACGGCAAGGCGCTGAACTACCTGAGCGCGAAAGAATTTTCCTACAAGGTGACCTATAACACGAAATAGGGAAACAAATACGCGATTTTTGAATTTCCGAAAACACCGCGCCGCGCGCCGATTCAAAGACGCGCGGCGCTTCGCCGCCGCTTCTGCTAAGCCGCGCCGGGCACGAGCCGTTTTCCGCCGCCGTCCGCATGCTGCGACAGTTTACAGACGCTTGAACGTCCGCTCAAAATCAAGTGAAACTGGTAGAAATTGTGTCTAAACACGGTACAATACGAGAAGATTGACAAATCCCATTTACTGGCGCGGCGGCTTATACGCAAGACCCCGCGCACGGAAACGCGCGGGGCTTTGTGATTCAGGCGGAGCGCCGTCGGAGGAAACCGCGGGCTAGATGAACAGCTCGTTTTCCTTCCTCGACGCGCACGGCTCTTTGAGCATGTTCGCGACGGCCTCCCTCATGGCGGGGGCTATGTCGCGGGCTTTTTTCGGGCATATCGAGACGCAGCGCATACAGCCGATGCACTTTTCGCCGTCTACGTTCGCCGGGTCTTTTAAGTCTATCGCGCCGACCGGGCAGTTCCGCGCGCAGAGGCCGCATTTCACGCATTTTTCGCCGGCCTGCGGGACGAGCTTCGCCGCCGGAAGAGGCTTGTACGGGCGGCTGCCGGGCACGGCGGGAGCCGATTCGCAGCCTTTTTCTATCTTCTCCGCTATTCTGCGCACGAAGCCTTCGAGCTCTTTTTTGTCCTCCGCGTCCGGCCTTCCCGCGCCGTACTGGCGCGCTATCGAATGCTCGGCTATCGCGGCCGCTGCGGCGATTACGCGGAATCCGCTTTTTTCGGCTATGTCCTGCATCTCGGCGAGCGTGTCCTCGTAGGCCCTGTTGCCGTAGACGCATACCAGAACGCAGCGCGCGCCGCCGCCCTTTATCTCGCCGAGGCGCTCCGCCGCGACCGCGGGGACGCGTCCGCCGAACGACGGGACGGCTATAACGGCCACGTCGTCCGTGCCCAGCCCCGCCGCAAAATAATCCGCGCCGGCCTTGGTAAGGTCTATCTCCTCCGCCGCGCCGCCGAGCGCCTTCGTCAAAATGTCCGCGCCGCGCCGCGTTCCTCCCGTCGGGCTGAAAACTATACTTACGACTCTCATTTTTATTTCCCTCCACACGTTGTAAAATTTAATTTTACAGCTTAATTATATTGCGCCTTGCCGCGATGTCAACGTTTACATTCGAACACTGCGACATTATAATTTAACCAATCTGCGCGTGTGGGAAAGAAAGGCGTATGATATGTACATAAGCACAAAATGTTCTATAGCGCTCCACTGCCTCGTCTTCATCTGCGAATACGGCGGGAGCCACAAGGTCACCAGCTCGCTCCTGTCGCGCTCCTCCGGCGTCAGCGCCGTCACCGTCAGGAATATACTCGGCGCGCTGAAAAAGGACGGCGTGATATCGGTGAAGGCGGGAACCGGCGGGGCGGCGCTGCTTCTGCCGCCGCGTGCCGTGACGCTGTACCGCGTCTGGCGCGCGGTCGAGCCGGATTTCCTCGAGAAGCTCATAGGCGTCCACCCGTCTCCGTCGCGCCGCTGCCCCGTCGGCAGGAATATCCGCTCCGTTCTCGAACGTTCGTACGGAAGGATAAGGGACGACCTTCGCCGGAGCCTCGAAAGCGTCACGCTGGAAGACCTTGCGGAAGACTACCGGGCCTTCCTGAGCGCGGAACGGACGGACTAGACGGTCGCGCTCCCCGCCCTGCTCAGCGCGCGGAACGGCGCGCTTTCGTTCGGACTGCGCCGCCGCCCGGCGCGCAGACGCCGCTTCGGGATATTGCGCCGCGCCGGAGCGTGCCGCAGGACGCCGGGCGGAGCTTTCCGGGCTGTGTTCGCGCCGCGCCTCTGCGAGATGCCGCCTGTCATGCGCGCCGGCGGGGTTTCTTATTTTTCTTTCTCCGCTTCGTGTTCTTCTCTCGTTATCGAGTATATTAGGTGCGGCATTTCCTTCCCTTTGTATATTTTCACCAAACGGCCGCGTTCCTTCATGCCAAGCCTCTCAGCCACGCGCCGCGAGGCGTTGTTTTCCGGGCGTATCTCGGCTATGGCCTCGCCGGCGTCCGTGCGCGCGAAAATATAGTCTATCGCGGCCGCGGCCCCTTCCGCCGCGTAGCCTTTTTTCCAGAACTCCTTGCCGAGTATGTAGGCGACGCCCGGGCGCGGCTCGCCTTCCACGTTTTCGACGAGCGGGCCGACGAAGCCCGCGAGCCTGCCGCTTTTCTTCTCCACGGCGGCGAGGAAGCTCATGCCGTCGCGCCGGTACCTCGCTATGTTTTCGGCTATCCACGCGCGCGTCTCTTCGTCCGAGAAGCCGTGTTCCCAGGCGTACATTACTTCCGCGTCGCCGAGAATCCGGCGCGCCTCCGCGAAATCGTCTTCCGTCAGCTCGCGCATCACGAGCCGCTCCGTTTCTATCCTTATCATGAAAAAGTCCTCCCCCGGGCGCAGGGCCCCGACGTTTTATACTCGATTAACTGTTCATACAAATATGTGCCGCTACGCAAATCTTCTGCGCCCGGTGGGGCCGCCGCCCCATACTCAGCGGCATCCATCGCGGCTGCGCCGCTTCGCCTCGGCGTCGTGGGCCCGGACGGAACATCTCAGGGGCGGGCCGGGCGGAAGACTGCCGGAATGACGCAAAGGTTTGCTGTTTTAGTTAATTCACTATATTTTTCTCCCTGCCCGTCACGGCGTATGGGAAATTTCCCCCCGCGCGCCGTTCGACGCGGCCCGCCTTGCCGTCAGCGCCGCGTGTGTGACGCCAGGCCTCCGCGCTGATTGCCGGAGGGCTGTTTTCCCGGCGCCTCGCGGCTTTTCCAGCCGTTTTACTGCCAGCTGTTGGCGTTCATCATGTGGAGCTTGAGCGCTATATCGACGGCGAGCCGCTCTTCGTTGTTGTGGAGGTCGGCGTCGAGCAGCTCGCATATCTTCGCGAAGCGGTATTTGACGGAGTTATAGTGTATGAACAGCAGCCCGCTCGCCTTTTTGAGGTTCCAGCCGCTTTTTATCACGGCTTCGAGCGTCTCCGTCAGGGCGGCGTTGTATTTCGCGTCGTAGTCGGCGAGCGGCTTCACGTAACGCGCGATGAACTCGCCGGCCTCCTTCGTCCCCGATATGGCGGAGAGGAGCCTGTATATCCCCATGCGGCTGTAGAAGAGGATGCAGTCGAACTGCTCCGTCTGGTAGCCGAGGTTTATCGACGTGCGCGCCTGAGTGTAGCTTTTGTGTATGTCGCGGATGTTCGGGAAATATTCTCCGACGCCCATAGTCACGGTGAAGATCATCTTTCCCGCTATCGCGCGGCGTATTTCGCCGAAGACGCCTTCGAGCTGCGCGTAAGTCCTGCTCTGGTCGTATTTGTCGGGCGATATGATGAATACCGCGAGGTCGCTCTGTCTGTAGCACTTCGCGTTGGGAAAGACGGCGAGCATACGGCTTACCGATACGTCGAAGATGCTGCGCGACGCCTCCTGAAGTTCGCCGTCGCGTTCGAGGTCGTAGCCCGTGACGTAGCATTTTTTTATGTTGTTGATATCGACGACGGCGACGAAGCCGCCGTTGCGCAGGTCCCAGCCGTAAAGGCGCGCGCGGTTGTGTATCTCGCTTTCGGTTTTGACGTTGTTGGTCAGCAGGTCTTCGAGGAATACGTCGCGGTATTTGTCCTCGATGCGCTGGCTTGATATGCGGTCCATCATACGCAGAGTCAGCACCATCGCCGCGTATTCGAGCGCCGTGCGCACCACGCCGTCGTCGCGGCAGCCCTCGCCGTCCCTGTCGAGCACGATGTAGCCGAAGTTTTCGACGCTGTTGGAGACCTTGTGGCATAGGTAGTGGGAGAGCAGTTCCGGCGTGATGCGGTCGAAGTCCATCCCGGCGAAGCGCGCGCAGATGTCCCCGGAGCCGTCGGAGCAGCAGACCCGGCGGAAGTACATGTCCACGAACACGGCGCTGCGCCCTATGAGCGACCGCAGCGCGGAGAGCACGTCGCCCGCGTCGTTGCCGTTGACCGCGAGGCGCAGGAATTCGTTGTGTATCTTGTCGGAGTAGATGAGCCTGGCGGACTGCCTGTCCACTATCGCCGCGATCACCGGGTTTATTATGTCGCGGAAGGCGAATTTCTCAGGGACTGAGAGTATCGGGAAGCCGAGAAGGTCCGCGGCCGCGACCGCCTCCTTCGGCAGCTCGCCGATGAAGCGCCCGGACTTCACGCCGAGCCCCGCGGCGTTTTTCTTGTGAAGCTGGTATATAAGCTCCGTCATCTTACGCTCGTCGTCCTTCACGCCGTAGGCCGTCGTGAGCACGAACTCCTCGCCGCGCAGCCACGCGGCTCCGTCAGGCGTGTCTAACACCGTCACGGACGAGACCCTGCGCCGCGCGCCGCTTTTGCCCGCGATCATCCTCACGCCCGACAATGAGGGCATTCCCAGCATATCTTCGACAGTCACGAAATTTTCGCTCACAGGCATCTCTCCCAGTCCGCCGCCGCAGGCGCCGTATGTTTGTCTCCGCGGTACAAATCCGTCAGGCTTTTTATTATACCATGCGCTGCTTTGCGGGGCTGCGGAAAGCTGCGGCCTTTGCGATTTGTCCTCCGGGTACATAAATTCCGCCCGCCGTTTGTACTAAAGCGACGAATGCGCGGCTTCGCGGCCCGCCGCCGCCTCCGGCCCGCCGCGCTCTGTACGCGCGGTACAAAAACATGCGCGCAGCGATGTCCGCGCCCGATAATTTCACGAGCCGGGCCCGCCCCTATAATTTAACCCGTCCGGCGGGAAGGGCGCCCCGGGCCGCCGCGCTACATCAGCGGAAGGACGTGTTGTGTGGTTATGCAGGATTATCTCAAGATAGCCAACTCCGGCATGGCGTGGATATTGTGTTCGGTGACGATAATTATTACGGTTCTTCAGGCGGTCCTCTACATGAGGATGGCGAAAAAGACCGCGGCTGAGGCGAAGCTCGATCCGAGCGTCGCGAAGACGTCGTTCAGAATCGGCCTCATATCGGCGATTGGGCCCGCGATGGGCGTATTTATAGTGATGGTCGGCCTTATGGCGGCGATAGGCGGGCCGATGGCGTGGCTGCGCCTTTCGATAATCGGCGCGGCCCCGACGGAGCTGACCGCCGCCACCTACGGAGCGCAGGCCTCGGGCGTCGAGCTCGGCGGCCCCGGCTACGGCCTGACGGCTATGGCGGTCTCGTGGTTCGCGATGGCTTTGAACGGCGCGGGGTGGCTCGTCTTCACGGGGCTCTTTACGCCGAGCCTCGAGAAGCTGCGCGACAAGATGAGCGGCGGAGACACGAAATGGCTGATAGTCCTCTCCGGGGCCTGCTCTCTCGGAATATTCGGCTATCTCAACAACAACGAGATAATCAAAGGCGGCGGCAGCGCCGTGGCCTCGATATGCGGCGCGCTCAGCATGGTGTTCCTCGTCAGGTGCGTCGTGCCGAAGTGCCCGAGGCTGATGGAATACTCGCTCGGCATAGCGATGATCGCGGGAATGGCCTGCGCCGTGTTCTTCGACACGATGGCTGGAAAGTAGAAGGGAGCGCCGCGTTATGGAAAATATTATGAACGAATGGAAAAGGAACTGCGTCAGGATAGGCGCGCCGACCAACCTGCTCGCGGCTGCGACGGCCTTCATCCCCGTGCTGTGGCTCTGCTTCACCTACGACTGCTGGCCCGCGCTCGACGTGGTGCTGCTGGCTTGGAGCATGGTCGCGCTTTCCTTCGCGCCGATGTACTTCGTCGAGCCGGTCTCTTACTACGCGGCGCTCGGGATGTCGGGGACTTATCTGAGCTTCCTCTCCGGCAACATAGGCAATATGCGCGTGCCGGTCGCGGCCCTCGCGCTCGAGACGACCGGCAGCAGGCCCGGCACGATACAGGCCGAGGTCTCTTCCACGATGGCGATATGCGGCTCGATAATAACGAACCTCGCCTTCACGACGATGGCGGCGGTCGTAGGCGCGGCGGTCGTCGCGGCTCTGCCTGAATTCATCGTGGACGCGCTGACGAAATACGCCGCCGCGGCGATATTCGGCGGCACCTTCGGCAACTTCGCCATAAAATACCCGAAAGTGGCGGTGTTCGCGCTCGGCCTGCCGCTCGCGGTACGGCTCACCGTGGGAGCGCCCGCGTGGCTGCTCATAGTGCTGTCCGTATTCGGAAGCCTGGGCGTGGCGAGATTCTTCTACACGCGCGAACAAAAGGCCGCGTAAACGTAAAGCGGAAAAAATTAAGGAGGCCGTTACGATGTGGCGTGAATGCGAAAAATTACAGGATTACATAGTCAGGATAAGAAGAGGGCTGCACGAGATACCGGAGACCGGCTTCGACCTGCCGGAGACGCGGGCATTCATATGCGCGGAGCTCGACAAACTCGGCCTGACGTATAAAAAGAACGAAGGCGACTCGGGGATTATCGGGGAGATAAAAGGCGGCGCGCCGGGGAAGACCATACTGCTGCGCGCGGACATAGACGCCCTGCCGGTAAAAGAGGATACGGGGCTGCCCTTCGCCTCGAAGCACGACGGGAAGATGCACGCCTGCGGCCACGACTCGCACGCGGCCATGCTCATCGGCGCGCTGAAGGTGCTGAACGAGCACAAGGACGAGCTGCGCGGGAACGTGAGGTTCGTATTCCAGACGGCGGAAGAAATCTCGAAAGGTTCCCAGATAGCGATAAAAGAGGGCGTCATGGACGGAGTGGACGCGGTGTTCGGGCTGCACATCGGCTCGATACTCGGCCCGTCGCTGCCGTCGGGGACTCTCTCCGTCGTGCCCGGCTGCTGCATGGCTTCCTTCGACCGCTTCGCGATAACCGTCAAGGGAAACGGCTGCCACGGTTCGACTCCCGAAAAAGGCGTGGACCCCATCAGCATCGCCTGCAATATAGTCCTGTCGCTCCAGGAGATAACAACGCGCGAGATAGCGGGAACGAAGCCCGCCGTCCTCACGGTGGGAATGATAAACGGCGGCTTCGCCTATAACATCATACCCTCCGAGGTAAAGATAGAGGGGACTATCCGCGCCGTCGAAGAGCCGGTGCGCCGGCAGCTCGCGAAGCGCATCGAAGAAATATCCAAAGGCATAGCCGCCGCTTTCCGCGGAAGCGTGGACTTCCTCATGGACTGGGGCGCGCCGCCGGTCGTCAACGACCCTGTGATGGCGGCGCTCGCGGCTGAGGCCGCGGCGAAAGTGCTCGGCGCGGAACACGTCGTCACGACGCAGGACGCGCCGAACATGGGCGGCGAAGACTTCGCGTACTATCTCGCGGAAAAGCCGGGCGCCTTCATGTTCCTGAGCTCGGCCGACCCGGCGAAGCACAGCGACACGCCGCACCACAATCCGAAATTTATGATAGACGAAGACGTTCTCTGGAAGGGAAGCGCCGTCTTCGTCGCGATAACGGAAGACTACCTCGGGCCGGAAAGCGCGTAGCGCCGCGCGCCTGCGGCCGTATACTCTGAGTGCTGCAACTGATCCATCTACCTATGCTAGGCGCGGAACCGGCGCGGCGCCTCCGTACGGAGGCAGCCGCGTCGGTTTTTTCAGGCCGTGGCGGAGCGCTCGCCGAGGCTTCCGCGTGGGCGCCGGTTTGGGATAAAATATGTCGCGGAACACGAAGAACGAAAAGGGGAGAAAGCTGATGATAGACCTCGAAGGGCTCTGGCGCGACGCGAAAGCGGACGCTCCCGTCTGCGCCGTCACGGGCGCGACGAAGAACATGGTGCTGAACGCGATAACGGAAGGCGCGCGCAGCGTCGAAGATGTGGAAAAAAGCGTACCGCTCTGCGGCGGCGAGTGCGCCGGGCGGAACATATCCGCCTGCGGCTGCCGCGAGAACGTCGGGGCCTTATTGAAAATATACGTCCCGGTCTACGAAATGATGACCGAAGGCGGCGGCTGCCGCCACGCGAAGCCCGCGCCGAAGCCGGCGGCCTGTCCCGGCGTGCGTACCGAAAAATGCGGCGGCTGCACGGGCTGCGGCGCGTAGCGGCGGTCTTACATTTTCAAAGAGACTGATGCGGGAAACGCAGCGAGGCGCTGAAAAAACGAAAGCAGCCGCGCGAGGCCGCCCATACTTCGGAAGCCCGCGCGGCCTTAAAGCGCCCGGCGGGCGGAGTTCTTATGTGCGCGCCAGGGAAACCGGGGACGGATGACGGAGCGCCGGAGTTTTATACCCGATTGACCTTCATACAAATATACGCCGCCCCGCGGATTTTCTGCGCCCGCAGCCGGGGCATGTCCTGCGGGGCCCCGTTCCTTACCAGACGGCATCCGTCGCGGCCGTACCGCTTCATTCAGCCTCGGCGTCAGGGACGGGGAATCTCCCGGACAGGACGTTTCCGGGGTAAGATTGCCGGAACGATATAAATGCCCGCCGTTTTAGTTAATTCACCGTAATCAGACGGCGCGGGCGTCCCGCCGTCTTACCATCCGCCCTGAACGTGCTCGAAGTAGCGCGCCACCTTGCGCAGCTGCGCCGGGATGTCGAGCCCCTGCGGGCACTGTCCAGCGCACGCGCCGCAGCCGTCGCAGAGCGCCGCCTCGTTGCCCATGCCTTTCAGCGCCATGCCGTAGTTCATCATGCTGATGTGGATGACGTCGAACGCGTGGTTGCCGTTGTACAGCGAGAAGCAGGCCGGGATGAACACGCCCTTCGGGCACGAACACTTGCCGCACTCCGTGCACGGTATCCCGCCCTTCGATTTGAGCAGGGCGCGCACTTTGTCCAAAGCCTCGAGCTCTTCCGCAGAAAGCGGCTCGTCCGATTCGTCGGCGAGACGCAGGTTCTCCTCCACCTGCTCCATCGAGTTCATGCCGGAGAGCAGCAGGCTCACCTCGGGCTGGTCCCAGACCCAGCGCAGCGCCCATGCCGCGGCGCTGCGGCGGACGCCCGTCGCGTCGAGGATGTCCATGGTCTCGCGCGGAAGCTGGTTCGCGAGCATTCCGCCCATGAGCGGCTCCATCGCGACGAAGCCCATGCCGCGGTTCGCCGCCGCGCGGATGCCGGCCATTCCGGCCTGGAAGTTTATGTCGTGATAGTTGCAGATGTGCTGGCAGAACGAGAAATCGTAAAAATCCAGCACCTCGCGGAAAAGTTCCGGAGTATCGTGGAACGAAAAGCCGACGTAGCGCACCTTGCCGCTCTTCAATATCCTGTCGAGGAAATCGTGTAGGCCGAGATTGACGACGTTGCCCCACGTGCATTTCATGATGTTGTGGACGAGATAGAAGTCCACGTAGTCCGTCCCGAGGCGCTCGAGCTGCCTGTCGAGGAACATATCCATGTCTTCGGTCTTCTCTACCGCCCATATCGGGAGCTTCGTCGCGACGAAGACCTTGTCGCGTCCTATCTCTTTCAGCGCCTTGCCGACGAACGGCTCGCTCGCTCCGCCCTTGTTCTGGTCGAGGCCGTGATATGGCCAGCTCGTGTCGATGTAATTCACGCCGCCGTCCACCGCGCGGCGCACGAGCTTCATCGCCTCAGCCTCGTCCACCTTCCCGTAGTCGTCCCCTATTATGGGAAGCCTCATCGTCCCGTAGCCGAGTACGGAAACCTTTTCGCCCGTTTTTCCGAAAGTCCTGTACTTCATCGCGTCGTCTTCCTCCTTAACGGCAGATTTTTTTTACCCCACGTTTTGTCTTTATTGAAATTTGCCGAAGGGCGGCACGAGCCAACAGCGCGCGGCTTACGCAGCCGCGCTGTTTCATGCGTTGCGCCTCCCGTGTATCCTGTACGTTCCGGCGCGCCGCGCCGGAAGGGCGCTATCATGCGCCGAGCTTTATGCGTTCGTAGTGCGGTTCCAGTTTTTGGTCAACTGTGATAGAAAATATTTCGAGGATCGGGAGCCTGCGCCAGACGGTCTCGCGTCCTCCCGCCGTTATCTTCACGTCGCAGAGGCCGAGTATCGAGCCGCGCCCTATGTCGAAAGATGCGGAGCCGCCCGCGGCGACCGGCGGCGCTGCGAAGTTGCCGGACCATTTTTCCATGCCGGTCTGCGATATGCGCAGCGACGTTATTTCGTATCCGCTTTCGTTGACGATCTCAAGCGGCCATTCGCTTCCGCCGGCGGCGAAAACGCAGCGAGGCGCCGAAAAAATAAAGGCCGCCGCTATAATGACGGGAATCATCCTTAAAACAGTCTTCATCATGCGGCGGCTCCCCTTTCGCCCGAATTTGCGGCGCGGCCCGCGCCTTCTCGTTCTTTTACATAATTATACCCGAAACGCCGGCGCGGCGGAGCGTCGTTGCTTCCGCGCGCCGCCGCGGGAATTTGCGCGCTTACAGGCTCTCTTTGAATATCTCGACTATTTCGTCGCGCTCCAGGACCTTGTAGCCGCCCTTGAGCACGAGCGTCGAGTCGGCGAGACCTTCGACCATGTCGGGCGTCGCGCCGAGCTCGGAAATGTTCATCGCGAGGCCGAGCTCCTTCATCCACGACTCCATAGCCGCGAGTCCTTCGAGCGCGGTCTGCTCGTCCGTCTTTCCGGCCGCGTCCACGCCCCATACTTCGATCGCGAAACGCTTGAACTTCGCCAGTCCGTAAGGCATGATGTGGCGGTAGTAAGGCAGCGAGACCGCGGCGAGCGTCATGCCGTGCGTCGCGTCCGTGTACGCGCCGACCGCCTGTCCGAGCATGTGTACCATCCAGTCGGTCGTCTTGCCCTTCGCGACGAGCGTATTCAGCGCCCACGTCGCCGTCCACATGATGTTGGAGCGCGCCTCGTAGTCCCCGGGGTTCGCGTTCGCCTTGCGCGAGCTGTGTATCAGCGACCTCATCAGCCCTTCGCTGATGTAGTCGCTCGTGTTGTCGTCGTCGCCGGAGAAGTACTGCTCGCAGATGTGGTTGAAAATGTCGTATATGCCGGAGACCATCTGACGTTTCGGCAGGCTGAGTGTGAAGCGCGGATTCAGTATCGAGAACTTCGGCATCACGTTCTCGCCGAAGACGTGGCCTATCTTGAGCTTTTTCTCGTGGTTCGTGATGACAGAGCCGCCGTTCATCTCCGAGCCGGTCCCCGCCATCGTCAGCACGCAGGCGACGGGCAGGACTTCGCAGCTCGGTTCTTCGAAGCGGATGTAATATTTCTCCCACGGGTCTTCGCCGCAGTTGACGGAGACCGCGACGGCCTTCGCGTAGTCGCAGCACGAGCCGCCTCCGACGGCGAGGATGAGGTCGGTCTTGTTATCGCGCGCTATCTTCACGCCCTCGTACAGCTTTTCGACGGTCGGGTTCGGCATGACGCCGCCGTCCTCGATTATGTTCTTGCCGTTGGCTTTGAGGATCGCCGTGACTTCGTCGTAGATTCCGTTTTTCTTGATCGAGCCGCCGCCGTAGACGAGCTGTACGTTTTTGCCGTACTTAGGCAGTTCCTCGTTCAGCCCCTTGAGGGCGTCCTCTCCGAAATAGAGCTTTGTCGGGTTGCAGTAGGTGAAATTTCCAAGCATGTCTTTTGCCTCCGTTTATCGCAATATCAGTAAAATTTCGCGAGGGCTTAAGCCTCTGACTTTTTTCATAAAACAATATAATTCCTCGGAGCGAAAAGAGCCAATGCTTATTATTGAACATATCTTCATGCCTCGGGGGCATGTCGGGAAATTTCGGAAAATCCAGAGCGCGGAGACGCGTATGAAAATCTGCAAAAAGTCGCGGAAATCCGCGGCGCGGCGCGATATAAGGCGCGCGCCGGCGAAGGACGGAAAGCGGCGTAGATTCAGCGAGGCGCTGAAAAATTCGGATTCTCGCCGGCGGCTTTGCGCGCGGACGGCGCGTGCGAAACATCGGGCTTCCGCGCGCGGAATATGCCGGCGCGGAGCGCCGTACCCTGCGCGGAACGTCCGGCGGCTTTTGAAAAGTCCGCCGCCGAAGCCGCGCCGCGTTCGCTTTTACGCATGATACAGCGCCCCGCGGGCGTTTTGTGAAAATCATGTAAAACCCGCGAGGCGCTGAAATTTTCAGCTTTTATGTGAAATCTTGCAAAATTCCGCGGCGCGGCGGTCCGTTCACCGCGCCGCCCGGCCTATCTCCATTTCTCGCGCACGAGCGGCGTATCGTCCCATTCGAGCGCCGTCAGGAATGAACGCGCGCGCATCTCCTCGAGCGGAGCCTCCATCGTCTCGCGCATGGAGGCCGGGACTTCGAGACGCACGGCTACGTCCTCGCCGTATTCGGTCTTTATGCGGTCTTCCGTGAAGCCCCACTTGCGCAGCGTCGTGTCGAGAGTTTTTGAATAATCATAGCCGCAGCGCAGCAGCAGCGCGTTATGGAACTCCATCTCGACGGCTCCGGCCTGTTCGACGGCGAGCTCCGCGGCGGCCTTGTACGCGTCGATGAGGCCGCGCACGCCGAGCTTTATGCCGCCGAAGTAGCGCGTCACGACTATGAGCGTGTTCGTCAGCTCGCAGCGCTTTATCACGCCGAGTATCGGGCGGCCCGCCGTGCCGGAGGGCTCGCCCGCGTCGGAGCAGTGCTCGAGCGGCGTCCCCGTCCCTATCCTGTAGGCCCAGCAGTGATGGTTGGCCTTCGGGTAGAGCTCGGGGAATTTTTTTATAATCTCAGCCGCCTCTTCCGCCGAGAGCACTGTGCGCACGGAGCCGATGAAGCGCGAGCGCTTCTCCGTGAACTCCGCGTCGCAGTCCGTGCGCGGCGCGCGGAACGTGGTTACTTTATCTCCGGCCATATCGCCTTGAGCCGCTTGTAGGTCGAGGCGAGCGACTCGGAGAGCACGCGCACCTCGCCTATGACCGGCATGAAATTCGTGTCGCCGTTCCAGCGCGGCACTATGTGCATGTGCAGGTGCTGGTCGATGCCCGCGCCGGCGACCTTGCCGAGATTCATGCCGATGTTGAAGCCGTGCGGATTCATCAGCTTTGTCAGGGCGCGCACGCACTTCTGCATGAGCGCCGTCATCTCCGCGAGTTCCTCCGCCGAAAGCGAAGTCACATCGCATGTGTGGCGGTAAGGCACGACCATCAGATGCCCGGGGTTGTACGGGTAGGCGTTCATAATCACGAAGCAGTGAGCGCCGCGCTCGATTATCATGCGCTTCTCGTCCTCGTTCCGCTTCGGGAACTCGCAGAAAATGCAGCCTTCTATCTTTTCTTCGTCTGAATTTGAGAGAATATAGTCCGCGCGCCACGGCGCGAAAATCTTTTCCATAACGCCATCTCCTTGTAAAAATTATCCTCTACATTATATTGCTTTTATTGGTTTTTATGCGCGCGATGATATAAAATGTATATACGTCAAAATCATGACATTGAGGGGGAATAGCAATGAAGATAAACAGAAGGCTCGCCGTGGTTCTCGCCGCCGTCGCGCTCGCGCTCTTCGCCTGCGGCGCGGCTTCCGCGAAGGAGGCGGCGCACGAACGGCGCATACGGCTCGCGACCGACCTTATCAACAAGATGGCGATAGAAGAGGACGCGGATGCGCTGGCGAATGTCATAAAGTCCGGCAAGGGCGTCGCGATATTCCCGAAAGTGACGAAAGCGGGCCTCGGCCTCGGCGGGCAGACGGGCGAAGGGCTCGTACTGCTGCGCAATAAAAACGGCACGTGGAGCGGCCCGGCGTTCATGGGCATCAACGGCGCTTCGATAGGATTCCAGATCGGCGTACAGTCGGTGGGCCTCGTGCTCGTCATTACGAACAACGACGGCCTCCACGCGTTCACCGGCGGCAACAGCTTCAAGCTCGGAGCCGACGTCGCGATAGCCGCCGGCCCCGTCGGCCGCGACACATCGGCGGCGACAGACGGCCGCGCGCAGGCCTCTATATACAGCTACTCGATGTCGAAGGGCCTCTTCGCCGGAGTCTCTATAGACGGCTGCGTGATAAACCAGAACCGCGACGCGAACAAAGCCTACTGGGGGCGCGACATGTCCGCGCAGGCGGCGCTGAAAAAGCCCGCGAACAACAAAAAGATCCAGGGCCTCGTCAAAGCGCTGAACAATCTCGTGAAGAAGGCGAAGTAGCCGCGCGCGAATGTTTTTTTGCATATCGAGATATGAGCTGACCAGTACTTTATGCTAAGTTAATATCTACAAATGCTCGGCGTTACCGTAAACTCTAAATGGCCATAGATCGAAATGGCTCCTGTATTCCTAATGGGAGCCATTTTTTGATTTATATGTGTTTGCTCGTTTAAACATCCATCAATCGTTCTCTAAGCTTCTTTTAGTCACTGTGGATGAACACATGACTTCCGTCCTGTGATCTGCTTCATTGAAAGTTCCTGTTGCTTGCTTATGTCGCTTGTGGTGGTCGGCATTAATAAATCCAGTCTAAATCGAAGTGCTCTTTATATTTTGGAGCGTCTATTGATTCATCAAAAAGATGATTTTTAATGATTTTTACGAGTTTATTAATTCCTAGTGCTATCTCATCTTCATTTGCTTTGCTTATGCTAATACGTAAGTAATTATTGTTCTTAAATTCGTTTAAGAAAAACATTCGTGTGTCCATTAGACAAATTCTATTTTTCAATAATTCTAGCTGAATTTGATCGAACTGAATTTCTTTATTTATTTTCATACAGGCGTAAAATCCAGAATCTGGTATACTCCATTCTATATCATTATCATTTAATGTATCAGCAATTTCTTGCAATTTTGCCATGCGTTTAACATATATATCCCTTATCATTTTAGTGTTCTTTTTAAACATTCCGCTGCTTAGATAGATTGCTAAAGTACTTTGTGAAAGAGTTGCACATTGTGTGTCTGTCCATCTATGAAAATCTATAAATGTATTCAACAAAAGTTGGGGAAGTACAATAGCAGCTATTCGCAGTCCGGGTTGCACAATTTTTGAAAAACTTTTTATATAAATTACGTGATCATGTATATCATAATAGTGCAAAGGGCATCGTTTATTAGACGTGTCAAAATCAGCAGCAATATCATCTTCAACAATGTATACGTTATATTTTTTTGCCAACTTTACTATTGCTTGTTTTTCTTCAATTGTATAAGATTGGCCTGTGGGGTTATGGAATCTTGGAATGGTATAAAAAAATTTAATATTATCATAATGAAAGATTCTGTCTAATTCCTGCAGCGATAAACCTTCAAAACCACGTTTGATACCCTCTCTAGGAGTGTTATTGACTTCAAGACTTTTTAGTACCCCATAGTATGTAGGCTGTTCAACAAGGACCTTATCTTTACCGTTAGGAAATGGCATGCGGCATAAAATATCAAGCGCTTGTTGTGACCCGGAAACCATCACAATGTTGTCCGTATCAGTATAAACTTGGTACCCTTCAAGATGTGTTTTCATTATCTTTAATAAGTCTTTATGTCCTTGCGGAGCGGTGTATCTATATGCTTGCGTGGTGTACAGATTTATTGCCTTCAACATACATTGCTGAATATCATGTATAGGAATATTACGTGTATCAAGTGAGCCAGAAAAGAAATCGATAAGCGGCGAAACCGCTTTAAATCTTTCATTGACGCCGAGCACAAAATATCCTTTTTTGGGAATTGAATAAATAAAGTTATCGTGCTCTAGAGAATCGTATGCAGACTGCACTGTTCCAATACTTACTTGAAATATGTTCGCCATTTCCCGTAACGACGGCAATTTTTCATTAGGCAACATATTGCCGCTTTGTATGTTTTCCAAAATATGTGCCGAAATACATTCATGCTTTTTCAATATATGTTACACCTTCTCAATAACTGTAATAGCACAGTGTTAATAATTTTTTCTTGAAGCCTAATGTGTAATATTATAGCATTGAGATACACACAATTTTAGAAAGGGGAATACGTAATGGAGAACAATGCGGTAAAAGCGTCAAAGAAATTGCGTAGGCCGACTTTATCTGAAGCCATCACACCATTGTTGGTAATGTTTGTTTTGTTATTAGTAGGGCGGGGAATATATGGATTAGATATAAATCCGTTGTTATTAATTTCGGCAGCAGTCGCTTCTGTTATAGCCTATAAAGTTGGTCTGAATTGGGATGATATGATAAATGGCGTGTCCGAAAAAATAGCGAAAGCGTTGCCTGCAATACTAATATTAGTTGTAGTTGGAGCTGTCGTAGGTTCTTGGATGTTATCAGGGACTATTCCAATGTTAATATATTATGGAATTGAAATTGTTTCGCCTAGGTATTTTTATGTTACAGCTTTTATCGCATGTATGATTCTTTCTACCTCAACAGGTACTTCATGGGGTTCTGTCGCAACAATTGGAGTTGTTCTGATTGTTATAGCAGAAAGTCTTCAGATCCCGCTCCCAGTTGCAGCCGCTTCTATAGTTGGTGGGTCATATTTTGGGGATAAGATGTCGCCTCTCTCTGATACAACGAATCTTGCTCCATTAGCAGCAGGTGCGCAACTGTTTGATCATATTAGACATATGTTCTATACGACCGTACCTGCGACATTGTTCGCATTAGTTGTGTATTATTTTATGGGGCTAGGAATCACTGTAGATCAGCAAACGACAAGTGCGACGATCACAGCAATGAAAAATAATTTAGATATGATTTTTAACTTTAATATTTTTGTATTACTTCCTGTTGTTATCATAATAGCGGGATCTGTCACACAGAAGCCAACGATTCCTGTTATGATGCTTTCAAGTTTTGTAGCTTGTCTACTTGCTTATTTTTACCAAGGTTTTTCTTTGGTTCATGTTTTTTCCGGAATCGTTGGTGGATTCACAAGTGATATGATAGTAGATAAAGGTATAGATGTAGGGATATTAGTTCCTGAGGTACAAGGGCTTATAAATCGTGGCGGTATGATGTCAATGATGGAAACAATTCTGTTAGTATTATGTGCTTTTTCATTTGCAGGAATAATTTCTAAAGCTGGGTGCTTAGACGTTATACTGACGAAACTGCAGGAATTTGTTAAAGGGCGGCGAGGTCTCATCACGTCGACAATGGCTTCGACAATACTAATGGCAATTGCGACAGGCAGTGATTTTCTTACTATCATGATCCCAGGTGAATTATTCGCTGATACATACAAAAAAATGGGGTTTGCCGCGCGTAATCTGTCAAGAACATTAGAAGATTGCGGTACATGCGTTGTTGCTCTTATTCCTTGGTCTGCAGCTGGAGCATATTGTTCAGGGGTCTTAGGTGTAGCGACTTTAGATTATCTTCCATATTGCTTCTTTGGCTTTGCATCAGTAACAATGGCATTTATCTGTGCAATGACTGGCTTTGGCGTCATGACGTTAGATCAGGAAAAAGCACTGCAGAACAAACGGAGGAAATAAAATATGTATGCAGATAAAATTGAAACATACCTCCAAAATAAATTACCAGAAATGTTAGATATGTTGGCTAATTTAGTAAATAGAAATACTAGTTCAGACTATAAACCTGGGGTAGACGAAGCTGGTAATTTTTTAGCACAGGAATTTGAGAAGATTGGGTTTAATATTGAGATATTACGTAATGTAAAAGTCGGCAATAGCGTTATAGCAAGAAAAACAGGTAATAATATAAAAGTATTGTTAATATGCCATATTGATTCCGTATTCCCTGAGGGTACGGACTATATCAAGCCTTTTACCATTAACGGAAATATAGCAAAAGGCAATGGCGTGCTAGATATGAAAGCATGTTTGGTGGGTTGCATATATGCGTTAAAAGCTTTAAAAGAACTTAGAATATCTAATCTGCCAACTATTACCGTATTCCTAAGCGGAGATGAAGAAAAAGGCAGTGAGGCTGTTATACCAATTATTGAACGAGAAGGGAGGATCGCAGATTGGGCGCTTGTTACAGAAGGATCTAGGCCTGGCAAAGCGGTTGTAACCCAGCGTAAGGGAAATGCTTATCTTAAGATAGTTACACGTGGCCGCGCCGCGCATGCAGGTAATGAACCACAGGTTGGGCGCAATGCCATTGTGGAACTTGCTAATAAAATAGTTACGCTTCAAAGTTTAAATGATTTTGAAAAGGGTACAACTGTTACAGTAACGACAATTTCTGGAGGAGAAAACCGTATTGTCGTTCCAGATTATGCAGAAGCACACGCTGATATTAGATTTTATACAATAGAAGAATGGCAAAGAATAAATGATACAATAAAAGAGAGACTTTCATTCTCTGAAATAGATGGAGTTTCCGTTGAATATCAACTAACATTTAACAGGCCGCCATTAACACGTGTGCCAGGTTCAGAGAGATTATTACAGATAGTTAAAGAAGCTAGTACAGAATTAAATATTCCGTTTTTGCAAGTTCAGCCCGGAGGTGTAAGTGATGGAAATTTTGTTTCGGCCATTGGAACACCAACAATTGACGGGCTTGGGCCATGTGGTGGTATGATGTGTTCTCCGGAGGAGTACCTAGAAATCGATTCTATGGTACCATGTGCAGCCAGGTTGGCATTAACAATTATGAAATTGGGAAATAGCTTGAAATAAATATTATAAATACAATTTTGCACACAAGAAACAAAGACTCCTTTTATTATGGGTGTCTCTGTTTCTTGTGTATCGTGTTTTTTCAGCGCCTCGCGGGATTTTCCGCGCGTCTTACTTCAGCAGGTTCCCGTCCTCGAAGTAGTCTATCTTCATCGCGCGGCGCACGTCGGCCATAGTCTCGGCGGCTTTGCGCTCCGCGACCTCGCTTCCCTTGCGCAGTATCTCGCAGACCTCGGGCAGACGCTTTTCCCACTCTTTGCGGCGCTCGCGTATCGGGCGCAGCTCTTCCTGCATGACGTTGTTGAGGAACTTCTTCACCTTCACGTCGCCGAGGCCGCCGCGCTGGTAATGCGCCTTGAGCTCGTCGAGGTTCGCGTACTCGGGCAGGAACTGCTCGAAATATTCAGGGCGGCAGAAGGCGTCCAGGTAGATGAACACGGGGTTGTCCTCGATGTGCCCCGGGTCCTGCGCGCGGATGTGCAGCGGGTCGGTGTACATCGACATGACCTTCTGGCGTATCTCCTCCGGCTCTTCCGAAAGATAGATGCAGTTGCCGAGCGACTTGCTCATCTTAGCCTTGCCGTCGGTGCCAGGCAGGCGCAGGCAGGCCCGGTTGTCGGGGAGCATTATCTCCGGCTCTGTCAGCGTCTCGCCGTAGACGGCGTTGAATTTGTGGACTATCTCGCGGCACTGCTCGAGCATCGGGGCCTGGTCCTCGCCGACCGGGACGATGGTCGCGCGGAAGGCCGTGATGTCAGCCGCTTGGCTTATCGGGTAGCAGAAGAAGCCGACGGGGATGCTGGCTTCGAAGTTGCGCATCTGTATCTCGGCCTTGACCGTCGGGTTGCGCTGCACGCGCGAGACCGTGACGAGGTTCATGTAGTAGAAGGTCAGCTCCGTGAGCTGCGGAATCATCGACTGTATGAATATCGTGGATTTCGCCGGGTCTATACCGCAGGCAAGGTAGTCGAGCGCGACCTGGAGGATGTTGCTGCGCACTTTTTCGGGATGCTCGGCGTTGTCGGTGAGCGCCTGCGCGTCCGCTATCATTATGTATATCTCGTCGAATCTGCCGGAGTTCTGGAGCGCCACGCGTCCTTTGAGCGAGCCTACATAATGTCCCACGTGGAGGCGGCCCGTAGGACGGTCGCCGGTCAATATTATCTGTTTCATCGTATGCTCCTTTTAACGATTTATTCCGCCCGCAGCGTCCGTCCGCGCGGGCCGTGCTTCATGTTCTTTGCATGCGCTTCCGATAGAAAGCGCCGCTATGAATTATATTGTGAAAAGGCGGCGGTATCAACACCGCGCGGCGGGGGACGGGCCGCGAGCCGGTTTCATGCGCGAAGTCGCGGGCGGCGCCGCGTATTCCGTTAAGTTGCTTCTTAGGCTGCAAGCCGGCGGCGCGCCGTCCCGAGGGCCGTTTTTCGCCGGCGCTTAAATTTTGTTTCAGTTAGTATATTGCCGCCGTTTACCGCCGCCCGTATCCAATGCGCCGAGCGGCGGGCGCGGCGGAAGGCTGAATATTTTTACTGCAAGCCGCCGCTTCTCCTGCTCTCCGTGTTTTTGCAGAACTTTTTGCCGGCCCCTTGACTGTGGTACGAATCCGTACTATAGTTCTGCGCGAGGTACGAATTCGTACTAAGGAGGATGACGTTATGGCTGACGGATACGATTTGGTGCGCCGGCTTGGAATGGCGGCCGTCAAAATGGACGGAGCTTATTACAAGTGCGCGAAGAAGCTCGGCATAAACGAAAATATGCTCGACCTTCTCTACGCGCTCGACGACGGCGCACCGCACACGCAGAAGCAGGTCTGCGGCGACTGGCTGATACCTAAGACCACTGTGAACACGAACGTCAGGGAGCTCGTCGCCTCGGGACGCGCGGAGCTGCTTCCCGCGGAGGGGCGCGAAAAGACGATACGGCTCACTGACGAGGGCCGCCGCTTCGCGGACGAAGTCATGCGCGGCGTCCACATGGCGGAA
This sequence comes from Cloacibacillus sp. An23, assembly GCF_002159945.1. Classification (NCBI taxonomy): domain Bacteria; kingdom Thermotogati; phylum Synergistota; class Synergistia; order Synergistales; family Synergistaceae; genus Cloacibacillus; species Cloacibacillus sp. An23. The sequence continues at coordinate 101,109 of NZ_NFJQ01000007.1, forward strand.
GAGGCGGCGCTCGCTAAGACGGTCGAACGCTTTTCCGCGGAGTTTATCTCCGCGCTGGAATATTTCGCGGACTGCTACGGCGCGGAGGTGGAGCGTCTGGCGGAGCGCTCCGGAAAGGAGAGGCCGCGGTGAGGACGGATATACATAATTTCTTCACCAAGACGCGGCCGTCGCGGCTGTTTCTCGCGGTCGCGCTGCCTGGCGCCGTCAGTATGCTCGCCTCGTCTCTGTACGCCTGCGTCGACGGAGTGCTCGTCGGGCGTTTCCTCGGCTCTACGGCCTTCGCGGCGCAGAGCTTTATATTTTCGTTTGTGGTGATAAATTTCGCGCTCGCCGACCTCATAGGCGTCGGCTCCGCCGTGCCTATATCGATAAGCCTCGGGCGCGGCGACGACGAGCAGGCGAACAACATTTTTTCATGCGCCTGCGCGATGATAGTCGCCGCGGGGGCCGCCGTCGGCGCGGCGCTTTTTTTCGCAGCCCCGCTCATAGCGGAGCTTATGGGCGCCGAGGGCGAGCTGGCGCGCCTCGCGGTGGAATACCTGCGCGTTTACGCGATCTGTTCGCCGCTTACGACGATAATCTTTGCGGTTGACAACTATCTGCGGGTCTGCGGCTATGTGCGCGGCAGCATGGCGCTGAATATCTTCATGTCGGCGCTGAGCTGCGCGCTGGAGTTCCTGTTCTTAGGCGTCTTCGGCTTCGGGATATGGGGCGCGTCTCTTGCGACCTGCCTCGGTATGATGATAAGCGCGCTGATAGCATTCACTCCTTTCTTCTTCGGCAGGGCGCAGCTCCGCTTCCGCCGCCCGCGCTTCAGCCTCTCGATGACGCGGCGCATAATCGCCGCAGGCGCGCCGAACTTCCTCAACAACATCGCCGGGCGAGTAACGTCGATAATGATGAATATGCTGCTGATACGTCTCGGCGGGCCGGACGCGGTGTCCGTCTACGGCATTCTTATGACGATAGAGTATCTCGTGCTCGCGCTCTGCTACGGCCTCTGCGACGCGCTGCAGCCCGCAGTCGGCTACAACTGGGGTGCGGGGCGCTACGGGCGCGTGAAGTCGATTGAAAAATACTGCTTCGGCTCGAGCGCGGCGGTCTCTCTCGCGTCGGCCGCGATCATATTCCTGTTCCCGGCGCGGATAGCGTCTATCTTCATCGCAGACGCGAGCCCCGCATTTATGGAAATGGCTGTCTGGGCTATGCGGCTGTTCAGCGCGACGTATCTCCTGCGTTGGTTCTCCTTTGCGACACAGAGTTATATGCTCGCCGTCGAACGCCCCGCCGGGGCGACCGCGATATCGCTCTCGACCGCGTTCATATTCCCAGTGCTGCTGATATTCCTGCTCCGCCCGCTCGGCCTCACCGGCCTCTGGCTCAACTTCGCCGGCACGGCGCTGCTCGCGGCTCTGCTCTCGCTCGAAGTCCTGCGCCGTTTCAAAAAAGAGCTGCGCGGCATAGCGCTGACGCGGCTGCTGAAAAAGTCCGCGAGGCAGTGAAAAACCACAAATCTGAAGGCGCGGCGCTGAAATCCGCGCCTTTTGTCTTTAATACGGTATCCTGAAATAATCCAAGTAGGTTTTGAATCTGTCCTGCGCGGTCAGGCAGGTGTCGCGAAGCCGGCCGCGCTCATGTTCCCATTTGCTTAAGCCGCGGTAGTAGTACATCCGCAGGCCGTCGTCGATGATGAATGGGACGGCGCCGTGGCGCAGACATTCCTTGAAGAGTATCAGCCTCCCGACTCTGCCGTTCCCGTCCTGAAACGGGTGGATACGTTCAAAACGATAGTGGAAGTCGAGCAGGCAGTCGAGCGTCTTAGCGCCGCGCGCGCCTTCGTACCCGGCGAGCAGCCGCTTCACGCGCTCCGCAGTCTCCTCCGGCGGGGCCGTCTCCACGCCGCCTGCGTCGTTCGGCAGCTTCTTGTATTCGCCGGCGGCGAATAGGCCGCGGCGGCTCTCCGAGGTTCCGCTTTTCAGTATGAGGTGGAGCCGTTTTATCAGCGCCTCGCTGAGCGGACGGCGCGCCTGCTCGATTACCGCGTCGATGCAGCGGAAGTGGTTCGCCGTCTCTATCACGTCGTCTGCGCGCACCGGGCCGCCATCCGTCTCGAGCGTGTTCGTCTCGAAGATGTACCGCGTCTGCTCGTGCGACAAACTTCCGCCTTCGATGTGGTTGGAGCTGTAGGTCAGCTCTATCTGCACCTTGTGATATATGCCGCCGGAGATCCCGGCTTTCTTCTCGCGTTTCAGCGTTTCAAGCAGGCCGATTTGCCGCGCGGCGCTTCCGTTCGCGCGCTGAGGCTTTTCAGCGTCCTCCGGCAGTTTCCACGCCGCGCCGCAGCGGACGGCCCCAGCGACGCGCCCGAGCGAGCAGTAATTGCGCACGCTGCGTTCGGAGATTCCCCATTTCGCCGCAGCTTCGGCGGCCGTCATATATTTCACGCCGCGCGCCCCCCTTTTCGTCCTTTATGGCTATTATATATGCAGACGGCAAAAATTTTTAATTTTTATATTGTTATTACAAAATTTTGCCGTTTGCGCGGCGCGGACAAAAAACAAAGGTAAGGGGCGCGCCCTTCCCTTTGCTGTGATTTTTTCGCTTTTACAGCAGCCCTTCCAGGAACGTTTCCGGGCTTTCGTTTTCCGGCAGTTCTTCGTGCGTCAGGGTTTTCGTTATCTGCCCGTCGCTCATTATGACGAAGCGCGCGGCCAGCTTCGCGGCCTGCGCGAGGCTGTGGGAGACCATTATTATCGGGATGGTTTTTTCAAGCTCTTGCAGCAGCGTTTCTATCGTTTCGGCGGAGCGGCGGTCGAGCGAGGCCGTCGGCTCGTCGAGCAGAAGGATGTCCGGCTCGAGCGCGAGCGTGCGCGCGAGGCACATTCTTTGCTGCTGGCCGCCGGAGAAGCTCGACGCGGCGTCGTTGAGGCGGTCTTTCACCTCGTCCCAGAGCCCGGCGCGGCGCAGGCTGCGTTCCATGCGCTCCGCCGCCTCGCGCTTTCCGAGGCCGAGCGTCAGCTCGAGCGGCAGCGTTATATTTTTTTTGAGCGAGAGCGGCAGCGGGTTCGGAATCTGGAAGACCATGCCGGCGCGCCGGCGTATCTGCGAGGGCTCGGGCGAGCCGTCCCCGTATATGTCGGTCATTTCGCCGTTTATGAGCAGTTTCGCGCTTCCGCTTCCTTCGTAGCCGTCGAAGCATTCGTTGAGCCTGTTCAGCGAGCGCAGCAGCGTCGTCTTGCCGGAGCCGGAGCGGCCCATCAGCACCGTTATCCCGCGGCGCGGAAATTTCGCCGTTATGCCGTGGAGCACTTCGGATCCGTTGAATGAGACGCGCAGCCCTTCCACTTCGGCGCAGTTTTTAGCAGCGTTCATTTATTTGACACCCCTCCAGCGGCGTTCCATGCCCCTCTGACAGAGCCACGCCGCGCCCATCAGCAGCGCGGAGAGCAGGAGCAGCACGAGCGCCGCGCCGAAGCCGCAAAGCAGCTCGTTCTCGTCCATGTACTGCGCCGCCGTGTAGTATATGAGAAAAGGCAGGGCCTCGAACTTCGCGCCGAGCCCCGCCGGCATTCCTGAATTGACCACGACGCCGGTCAGCATGATGACCGCCGTGTCCTCCGCCGCGCGCCCCATCGCGAGCATCACGCCGCCCAAAATGCCGCGTGCTGCGGCGGGAACGAGCAGGCGGCGCAGTATCTGTCCCTCGGACAAACCCAGCGAGGCGCCGGTAAAATAAAGATTAGGCGGCAGGCTCTCGACCGACGAGCGCGTAGTCACGACCAGCGACGGCATGACCAGCAGCGCCATGCAGAAGGCGGCGAGGAATATGCAGGTCGTCGCCCCGGGCGCGAAGGTATGCCGCAGAACCAGTATGAGCACGAAGCCGAAAAGCCCCATCACTATCGACGGCACGCTCGCGAGCATATCCACCGCTAGCGACAGCCGCTCTTTAAGCTTACCGCGCGCGAACCGCGCGAGGTAAAGGCCGAAGCATATCCCGGGCAGCGCCGCCATCAGCATAGTCAGCGCGACGAGGCAGAGCGTCCCTGCGAAAGCGGGCCAGATGCCATCCCAGACGGGACGCAGGCCGAGAATAGCGTCGAGCGGCTTCGTGTCGCCGAAGAAAAGCTGCGGTCCGAGCACGGGGAAGCCCTTCTCCGCGATGAAAAATATCAGCGCCCCGCAGCATCCGGCGACGTAGGCCGCCCCGAAGAACGCGAGGACGCGGAGAAGCGTGAGCTTAGCCTTCACGGCGCTTCCTCCCGCGCAGCGTGCGGAATATAAGGTTCGCGCCTGTGCTGAGCGCGAGCAGGATGCCCCCCGCTGCGAAAAGCGAATAATAGGCCGTGCCGCCGACGTCCGACGAAAGCACCAGGCCGATGTGCGCCGTCAGCGTGCGTATAGCCGCGAGCGGCGAGACGGGATACTGCACGGCGTTGCCGGCGAGCATCGTCGGGATCATCGTATCCCCCGCCGCGCGCCCGAAGCCGAGCAGCGCCGCGCCCCAAAGCCACTCGCGGCACGACGGCAGCACGACGAAGGCCAGATGCTCCGCGCGCGAAAGTCCGAGCGAGGCCGCCGCCAGCCTGCTTTCGCGCGCGGCCTGCTCCACCGCGCCGTCCATGGTCAGCACCATAGTGGGCGTAATCAGCAGAGCTAAGATAAAAGTGGCCGTCATCCACGAGAGACCCGAGCCGCCGAAACCGTCGCGGATGAACGGGACTAGCAGGAACACCGATGCGAAGCCGTAGACGACGGTGGGTACGGCGGTCATCATGCGGAGCAGCGATAAAAGCAGCGCCCCGCTGCGTTTTCCGCCGAAGCCGTGGATATAGCAGACGCAGCCGAACGACACCAGCCAGCCCAGCGCGAGCGCCGAAAGCGAAAGCGCAGCCGTCGCCGCGATCATAGGCAGAATGCCGAAACGATGCGCCTCGGGCTTCCAGACGGAGCTGAACAGCTCGCCGCCGCTCATATAGAAGCCCTCGGCGGCACAGAAAATAATAAAGACGAAGACCGACGCCAGAAGCGCCGTCACATAAGCCGCGGAAGCGCGGAGCAAAAAAGGAGCTTTTCTATCTGCAGTCATGGCGCGCGAAAAGCGCGAAGCGCCGGAAAACCGGCGCCCCGCTGAAATTTCGTTACTTCCTCGGAATGGGGATATAGCCCGCGGCGCTGATTATCTCCGCGCCCTCAGGCGAATAGATGTAGTCGATGAAGAGCGCGGTCAGCCCCTGCGGGTCGCCCTTCGTGTTCATGAAGAGGTCGCGGACGACGGTGTAGCTTCCGTTCGCTGCGTTCTCCTGCGTCGCCGTCATGCCCTCGAGCTTCGGGGCCTTCACGGACTCGTCTATGTGGCCGATGCCGACGTAGCCGATGGCGTTCTTGTCCTTCGCGACGGCGGTCTTCATAGCGCCGTTGGAATTGACGACGTTGGCCGAAGCAGCCACGTCGCCGCCCTTGATGGCCTTATCGGTGAAGACCTCGCGCGTGCCGCTGCCGTCCTCGCGGATATAGAGATTGATCTGCGCGTCCTCGCCGCCGACCTCTTTCCAGTTCGTTATCTTGCCGGCGTAGATGTCCGCGACCTGCGCGAAAGTCAGCTCTTCGACCTTGTTCGACGGATGCACGACGACCGCTACTCCGTCGATGGCGAACGGGAACGTCTTAAGCCCGTACTTCTCCACCTCTTCGGCCTTAAGCGGGCGTCCGGTGTTGCCTATCTCGACGAGCCCCTCGCCGACCTGCTTCACGCCGACGCCGGAGCCGCCGCCCGCGACGGTGATGCGGATGTCGGGATTGACGGACATGATGCGCTTGGCCGCCTCCTGCATCACGGGGATGTGCGCCGTGCCTCCGGCGATGTCGATCTTCCCCTTCTGACCCTTGAAAGCGTCGAGCGGAGCCGCGGCGCAGGCCGAGGCGGCGAACAGGCATATCAGCGCCCCGAGAAGAAACCTCTTCATTCTCATAACAACAGCACTCCTTTTAAGATATATATTTCGCGCGGCGAAAAGCCGCAGCGCGGCAAACGTAAACGGCGCGCGGCAGACCGCGCGCGCGGCGTGACTATGGCATGGGAAAGGTTATTGAAGCGGAGCGCGCCCTAAAGAAAAGATGGACGGCGCGAAAAGACGACGCCGGCGCCCGCGCAATGCATCCCGTGCATTTTGCCGCCGCATGATCACGTCATCCATTCCCACCGTCCTTCCAAATCGTTACATAAAATTTACGTTGAATGATACCACATTCGCGCCGTTATCGCCATTTAACTGCGAAAAACCGACGCAGCGCAGTAAAACATAAGCGCCCCCGCGGCACCGCCAACAGGATCACCTCATAATAATCAGCAGAGGAGCCGCCGCTTATCCCGTCATTCCGCGCTCCGACGTGGAATCCAGCGGCTTCTGCTTCACGCGCCCCAATTCGCCAGCCCCTGCGTCAAGAGCGGCGGCGTTGGCTGCGCTTTGAGCTTTGCCGCCGCTGTGCGGTTTTGCCGATTTTTTGCGTTTTTCGGTTTTCGCGGTTCGCATCGGGGTATAATAGGGGTATTTAATATGAAAGGTAAGGTTTTGCTTCGGAAATGCCAAAAGATAAACGTGAAATAACAAGTTCGGCTACGCACCTCGCGGGCGCACTGCTCGCCGCGGCGGGACTGGCGAGGCTCGCGTACGTCGCGTGGAGCCGGGAGGAAGGGACTGCGGCCTTCGTATCGGTGCTCGTCTTCGGCGCGAGCATGGTCCTGCTTTACTGCACGAGCTCGCTCTACCATTGGTGCTGCGCCGTCCACGCGCGCGCCGCCTCTTTTATGCAGAGGCTCGACCACATGGCGATATTCCTGCTCATCGCCGGGACTTATACGCCTGTCTGCGTGCTGCGGCTGGGCCGGCCGGCGGGGTGCGTGATGCTTGCTCTGGTCTGGGGCGCGGCGGCCGCCGGGTTCGTCATCAAGATTTTCTGGATGCGCGCGCCGGTGTGGGTCTCATGCGCCGTCTATCTCGCCATGGGGTGGCTTGCGGCCTTTTTCATCGTTCCGCTGTGGCGCGCGATGTCCGCCGCCGAAATGGCGTGGCTCGTCGCTGGCGGCCTGCTCTACACGGCGGGTGCCGTGATCTTCGCGCTCGAACGCCCGCGCCTGAAATTTCGATGGTTCGGCCCTCACGAGCTGTTCCATCTTTTCGTGATGGGCGGCTCGCTCTGCCACTACGTCACGATTTCCGGCTGCATCGCGTAAGCGGAGCTGAGCCGGCGGCGCGCGGCGTTGCGGCGCGCGGGCAGAGCCGAACGATTAGCGGCGTGACGAGTGAGGCGGACGCGTCCCGGGGGGCCGGGGCGCGTTTTTTTATGCGCGGCCTCCGGTGCGCCGCCGCGCAGCGTTTTTACTTTTCAAAAAAATCCGCCGATAACGCAAGCATCCTGAGCCTTGTGGAACGTCGCCCCCACTCCGTCCCGAACGCCGAGGCCGAGGCGTACCGAAGCGGCATAGGCGCGGCGCATGACGGAGGCCGCGCATAAGCCGTCAGCCGCGGCGCTTTGTCCTGGCACATGAGGTCTGAGGGGCGGCGTAAATTTATATATGAGGCTTAACGCGCTGCAAAAGCCCTCGTCCCGTCCCTATTCCGGCGTGTTGAGGCGTTAAAAAGAGTGTTTATGTTTTGATGTATATTGACCATAATCGGCAGCCTCTTTTGCCTGATGCCGGACGCGCGCGAAGCCGCGGCGATTCGTCCGGCTTTGCCCTCGGCGCTGGGTTCGCCGCGTAGCGCGCCCCTCCGCGCTTTCGTTTCGCGCCGTCCCGTTCGGCTTTCGCGGCGTATTCCTGTTTATGTATTAAATATAAAATTATATTTTTTAATATCGTAATCATAAAAAAACGCTTGTTATTGACTGACACTAGCGGCGAGGCTATACTTGCGGTAGGTAATTTACACGCATAGAACAGGCTTATATTTTTCACATTTCATGACGAAAGCGGGGCGACGCCATGAGTTTCTCGGAAACTATAAGACGATACCGGAAGGAACGCGGATGGACGCTTGAAGCGTTGTCGAAGCGCGTCGATTTGTCCGTCGCCCAGCTCTCGAAGCTGGAGACCGGGAAGTCGGAGCCGAGCATCGACAGCCTGCGCAGGCTCGCCGCAGTCTACGGCGTCGCGGTCTCCGCTTTGACGAGCTCCGAGGGGCGCGAGCCTCTTTCACCCGTGCGCAGCGGCGGCGGCTTCGTCGTTATGACGGGCGAGGGCGGAGACGTTACGCTGCGGTTCCTCACGATGCGGCGCAGCGCCAGGATGCAGCCGGTCGAGGCCGTCATGCCGCGCGGCTCTAAGCTCTGTCCTAAGCAGCTCGCGCCTGGCGACACCTTCTTCTACGTCGTGACGGGGCGCGTCAGTTTTTATTACGGCGACTGCGAGAGCTGCGAGATGGGCGCGGGCGATTCGCTCTATTTCGACGGATTCGTGCCGCACCGATGGGAAAACGAAGGAGAATCGGAGGCCGTGCTGGTGCTGTGCGGCGACATCCCTTCCGCGTAAATCCGCTGATCCCCGCCTCGCGCGGGGATTTGCCTTGTCTTCCGGCGAGATTGACTTAGAGCCGGCTTCAAGTGCTATCTTTTAATACAGCGAAAGGTTTACGAGACTTATCGGCCCGAAAGGAGAGAGTTTTATAAATGGACGGCGGCGAAGGCGATGGGCGCGGAAGAGGCCTCTAAGCCCGAAGACTTCATCACGGCGCTCGCGGACCTTCAGCGCGAATGCGGAGCGGACGGCCTCAAAATGTCCGGCTGCGTCACCGCTCCCTACGAATTTGAGAAAATGGCGAAGAACGCGATGGATTCCATGTGCTGGCTCTTCGTCGGCGGCCGCGTGGAACTCCCGATAGAAGACTGCGCGGAGATATACAAAAAATCCTACAGATAAGAGGCGCATGGCAATGGCTGATTTCAAAGAAAGCCTTATATTCCCTGCGGGGGAGAGATTCGACAACAAAAACTTCAGCGGCGAGGTCTGGCTCAAAATGCTGACCGAAGGCGCGTGCCCGATAGCGAACGTGACCTTCGCGCCCGGCTGCCGCAACAACTGGCACACCCACCGCGGCGGGCAGATACTGCTCGTCACCGCGGGGCGCGGCTACTACCAGGAATGGGACGGCGAAGCGCGCGAGCTGAAACCCGGCGACGTGGTTGAAATCCCCGCCGAAGTCAAGCACTGGCACGGCGCGGCCCCCGATTCGTGGTTTTCGCACATTGCGATAGAAGTACACCCCGAGCTTGGTCCCGCGACATGGCTCGAGCCGGTATCCGACGAAGTCTACGGGAAACTGAAGTAACTGGGTAATTTACCAATTTATCATTCCGCTCTTTATCGGTAAAAGAGCGGATATTTTTGCCCTGCGTGCTTTACGCGCAGGGCGACAGCATTTACTTTTTTTTAACTTTTATAACATGCTGTTAACTTGCCAAAGAAATGTAAGGGAACTGCTAGTTAATTATGTCGCGCTCCGACGCGGTAATTAGGTGTCATTAAATACGGTCGTTTGCCACGATTAAAGTATCTAAGCATCCTATCAAACTCAGTATGACTGGATTTACGTATTGAATTAAAGCAGGGAGAAGAGTAAATGCTGTCGCCCTGCGGGGCCTGCCCGCTTACTTGACAAAAGATAAAAAGGCGATAGACTGAGAGCCGGCGCGGCTGCTGTCAAATGCCAGTTTGCAGCGTTGCGTGCCTGTTTCCTTTGGAGATAGGAATTTTATATAGCGTCCGCGGAGTAGGGAATTCGGTAAAAAGCCGAAGCGGCCCCTGCCACCGTAATCGGGACGAAACCGCATTCGCCATTGCGTTTTTTGCGAGAAGGCGCGGGAGTAGGATGAACGAGAGCCGGGAGACCTGCCGCGGAGCGTTTGAGGCTTCAATGCGCAGAGGGCGCATAACGGCGGCTTTGCGTGAATTGACGAGCGGGAAGCGCCTTGCGTTCTCCCGCTTAAAATTTACGGTACAGGAGGTCGCCGTTTTGAAGTTGAAGGTTTCGCATATTCTGTTAGTAACCACAATGATGATGTTGCTGACAGCATCTCCCCCATTAGAATATAAACTTTTTGTAATTAAAGCGCACGCGTCCGAAAAGACTATCGATCTGCCGAAAGAAGAAATCAGCGGAAGCGCCGTCGAGGACGATAAGCTTATGCTGTCGCCCGGGTCGGTTACCGTTATACGTCCTCAGGAAATGAAGGGCGAACAAAAAAATCTTCCCGAATTGCTTAAGCAGGTTCCCGGGCTTCATGTGATAGAACTGAAAGGACGCGGGGCTTATACCACCGCTTCGGTCCGCGGGAGTACATCGTCTCAGGTTTCCGTGTACGTTGACGGCGTGCTGATGAATTTAGGCAGCGAAGCAGCCGTAGACCTTTCCGCCATACCTGTAGAAAACGTAGAGAAAATAGAGGTCTACAGAGGATATATCCCCGCGAGGTTCGGCGGCGCTTCGATGGGCGGCGTCATCAATATCGTTACTTTGAAGCCTGAAGAAGCGGGCGGATCTCTCAGCGCAGGGATAGGTTCATACGGGCGCTTCCGCGGCGGCTTCACTTACAATATGCCGCTTGGAGGCGGCGCCATGCTGGCCTCAGCGAATTATGAGCGCAGCGACGGCGATTTCGACTATTGGAACGACAACAATACGCCGTATACGCCGACCGACGATTACAAAGCCGATAGGCGGAATAACGGGTATAAGAATTCAGACGTTCTGGTCAAGTGGAGCGACGACGACTGGACTGTGGAAGGCGGATGGAAACGCAGCGACAGAGAGCTGCCGTACGCCGCGCCCGGGGCGGATAAGCCGAACAGCCCGCCAGGCGCGCGTCAGGTCGTAGACCAGTGGAACGCCGTCGTTTCAAGGAGAGGCGAGCTCGGCGATCTCAGCTATGGAGTACGTTTCGAATACCTGTATCAAACCAAAGAATACGACGACCCGGAAAACATGCTCGGCGGCTGGGGCGACCAGCACAATAAATATGAGACGCGCCGCTTCGGCGCGGCTTTTGACGGGGCGCTTCCGCTCGGCGAGCGCCATATGCTTGAATTCCTCTGGAATTATTATAACGAAGAGCTTCATACGAAAGGCGACGTCGTCGCTCTCGGCGGAAGAGAACGCCATACGCGCGATACATGGAACGGACAGCTGCAGGATACCGTCAGCCTTAATAAAAGCGGCGACTTCTGGCTCACTCCTATCGTCAGATGGAATTCCGCCGAGGGAGAAAGCAAATTTTCGTGGGGGGCCGCTCTGACGAAGCGGCTTCCGAACGGCTGGACGGTCAAGCTGACCGGCGGGACGTACAACAGGGCTCCCAATATGTACGAACTCTATGGCGACGGGGCGTTCGTCGTCGCCAGCGAAAGTCTTGAGTGGGAAGAGGGCCGTCAGTACGACGTATCAGTCGCGTGGAAGGGCAATGTCGCCGAGGCCGACGTCACGGCCGAACTGACCTATTTTTACAGGAAGTCCGAAAATCTTATCGACTACATCATGACCAATCCGCGCTACGCGCAGTACAGGAACATCGGCGAAGCGGAAGTCTCCGGCCTCGAGCTGGAAGCGACGGTGAAGCACGGCAGATGGGACGCTTATTTGTCGGCGACATACATGGAGGCGAAGAACAAAACCCCTGGCTACATGTATGACTCGCCTCTGCCGAACCGTCCGAAGTGGGAGGCGCTTCTGCGCGTCGGCAGAAAGATACTGAAAGAAGACAGAGGAACGATATTCGCCGAGCTGCGGCATATAGGAGAGAATTATTACGACATGCGGGGCGAAGTCGGGTGGGACGACCTGACTACATTCGGCCTCGGTTTCAAATATCAGATAACCGATACTCTAAAGCTTGTAGCCGGAGTCGACGATCTGTTCGACGCAGGGTCGGACGTGCTGCTTTTCGCGACCGGAAACGGCCCGGAGAGGACGCTCTGGTATCCGATTCAGGGGCGCACCTTCTACGCGACTCTGATCTGGACGTTCTAACCGTTTCACCACGGTTTTGCAGGGTGGTGGTCGTCGGGCGTAATGTTTTTTTTGCCGTCAACGCGAGGTTTTTTGTAAACAGCCGGACTATTTGCCATGTTAGGAAAGGATGATGAAAGATGAAGCGCAGGATTTACACGGCATTTATATTTACGCTGCTCACGGCGTTCTGCCTTGTTTCCGCCGCGTCGGCGGATCTGCTTTATACGAGACAGGATCAGAGCTACTCAAACACGGCGCTCGGGATAATACAGGGAGACGGCTCGCCTGTCAGTCCGCTGGTAAGCAATATGGGCGGAAACGCCGGACAGGGCATATACCAGTTTGTGAACGGAAGCGGAGAATCCAAGATAGCGGTTTCTCTGTATACGATGGGAGGAGCGGGCGACGTCGTCGATATATACAGCCCGGATGACGCAAATTGGGGCAGCTCATCCGCATGGTCATCTCCTACGGAAGTGACCACGTCGCTTGCAAATATCCGCAGGATCGTTTCTTTGGGGAATTATCTTTACGGCATAGCCTACGACAATTATTCCGTGAACAGGATATCCGCTGCGGACGGCGGCTATAAGGAGGACAAGACATACAAATATACGGAATCTGGAAAAGACACTCACGGCGAAGCCCTCGTCGCTTATAACGGCAAGCTGTACGCGATTTTCTCAGTATCGTCAGGCAACGTATGGGCCGGCGGCGCTTATTCGGCAAATAAGCTCGTCAGGTTCGACTCTGAGCTCAACGCCGAACAAACGGTCGAGATGCACGGCAAAAATCTCGACGGCGGCTCGGAAGGCGCGTATACGCTTTCCGGCAATAAGCTGTACGTAGCGACGCTCGGCGGCGTGCAGCAGTTTGATACGAACTGGAATCCCGAATCAAGCATAGAAATCGTGAACCTCGACGATATGTCGGTAACCCGGCCGGTGACCGCCCAGGCGATGAACGATAAGGATTCCACTTTCAAGCATATGTTTAAGGCCGTCGTAGTCGCCGGCGACAAGGTGTACGTACAGGCTGCGAGATGGTCGTCGGAGGATGCGTATAAACCCGGGTACAGCGTCCGTATTTACGAGACTACCGAGAGCGCTCTCGCCTCAGGAAATTTAGGCAAGGTCGTCAAGGAGTTTACGGGGGATACGGGGTGGAAATCGTCTCTGCTCTACGACGCCGAGACAAAAGCCCTTTGGTGCGGCATCGGCTACGACCTCTGGCGTTACGACGGCGGCACATGGAAGCAGTACAATCAGGACTCGCTCGGCGGAATCATAAGCGCTTTCGCCGCAATCACAAAGGAACCGCGATGGGCGAATTTTGCCGACACGTCGTGGTATGACGGCGAAGATGCGGCGTCCGGAACCCAAGACGACCCGTATGTGATTGAGACCGCGGAACATCTGGCAGGGCTCGCGAAGCTTGTAAAAGACAGGGAGTCCACATTTGAGGGCAAATTCTTCGTCCTTGACGCGGATATAGACCTGCAGAACAGGGAATGGCTCCCGATCGGCTGGTTTATGAGCAACGCGAACAACTACGGCTTCGCCGGAGATTTCGACGGCAGGGGACACAGCGTCAAGGGACTTCTTGTAACTAAGGTGTCAAATGCCGGCGGTGAAAGCGATATGCAGTCCGAATGCCCGGCGCTCTTCGGTTATCTCGCGCCTGACGGAAGCGTCAGAAACCTTTATGCGGAGGGCGTCGTAAAAGGCAACAAGGCACAGGGCGCCGCCGTCCTCGTCACATGGAACACCGGGACGATCGACAACTGCGTCGTCTCCGGAGACGTCACGGCGGAGGGTTCGACCAGCCCGGCGCGTTCTTACGCAGGCGGAATATCCGGCGTCGCCGACGGCGGAGTCATCAGCAACTGCGTGTCGTACGGACGCTACACCGCGGAAACCGGCTGGAGCTACTCAGGCGGGTTCGTAGGCTATGCGTCGCAGGCGGCTACGTCCACGTTCCTTAACTGCGTCGGACTCGCGGAAAAGGCAAAAACCGGCATTTGTTCCGGCATGATCGGCGCTAAGGCCGAAAACTGCTACTACCTCAAGGGCGACGGAAGCGACGAGAGACCGACGGCGCCCGGAACGGCCCGCACGGCCGCCGGAATATCCTCCGAATCAGAAGCGCCCGTTTCTGCGGTGCTCTTCGACCCGGCGTCGATGAAGAACGCCGGCACGGCAGGCGAAAACTATACCGTGCGGCTCGCGGCTTATCCGCTGCTTTCGCCTACCGACGGAATGCGGTGCGTATGGAGCTTCGACGATGCCGACGTACAGGTTGTGTCGGCCGAGGGGCTTTCCGCGACGATAAATTCAACAGCGGCCGGGGAGAAATATTTTACGGTAAGCGTAACCGGTATCAACGGCATCGAAGCCGATGATGCCGAAAACGCGATCGTACTGCGCGGCAAAATACAGATAAACGAGAAACCTCCGGTCGCAGAGCCGGACCCGGACGATCCGGACACCGAAGATATGGGCCCGGGCTCTGATCCTGAACCGGCTCCTGATCCCGCGCCTGCACAGGGCGGCGGCGGTGGCGGCGGCGGATGCAACGGCGGGTTTGGCGGAATCGCCTTGCTTGCGTTGGCTTTCGTACCGGCCGTAATAAGGCGGATCGGAAAATAACGGGCGCGGTACATAGATAAACGTACGGCGCAGGCCGTCCGCGGCGAACGATTTTACGGCCGCTCGCCGCGGACGGCCCTTTACGAATACAGCAGTCCGTTCTTTTTTAGATTTAGGAGGGTTAGGAGGAAGCGCCGTGTCCGGCAAGCCGGTAAAAATTATTGCGCTTTTATTATTGTTCGTCGCGTTTTTATTATCTTCTCCCGTTTTGGCGGCCCCGCGCAGAATCGTCTCGCTGAGCCCCGTCGGGACGGAGATTTTGTATATGCTGAATCAGGGGGGCAATGTAGTCGGAGTAACCGATTTCTGCGACTATCCGCCCGAGGCCCGGCGGGTTCCGAAAGTCGGAGGCTTTACCGGCATATCGCTGGAAAATCTGATTTCGATGACGCCAGATCTCGTCGTTCTTCAGGATATACACGAGGAGCTCGCCTCAAAACTATCCGGGCTGGGCGTCCCTTACGTCATGGCCAAGCAGGAAAGCGTCGAAGACGTTTATCGGTCGATACTCGCCGTAGGCGCGGCATGTTCCGCCGGCGAGCTTGCGGAGCGGCGCGCGGCAGATATCAAATCGTCGATCGCCTTAATCGCCGAAAAAACGGCGTCTTTGCCGAAGCGAAGCGTCCTTCTCTGTGTTTCCCGCGAGCCCGGCGAGCCGCGGATATCCGCTTTTTTCGCCGCGGGAGGCAAGACTTTCTATGACGAGCTGATTGCTCTTGCCGGAGGCGAGAACGTTCTGAAAAACGCTTCAGCCGCGTATCCGAAGATATCGGCCGAGGGGCTTGTGTCTCTGGACCCGGAGGTCGTTATCGATTTGGCCGGGGATGGCGCATATTATCATTCTTCGGGGAATATCGACAGGGACGCCTTGTTCGCGGAGGAGCGGCTGCGCGGGCAGTGGCTCTCTGGGCCGAAGGTGCGCGCGGTGCGCGGCGGGCGCGTCTCCGTCCTGTGCGGCACGGTATATCTGCGCCCGGGGCCGCGCATTCCGGAGATTCTAAAGGCTTTCGCCGCGGCGATACACCCGGAGGCGGAGCTGTGAGCGCCGCGAAGGCGGTAGACATCCGCGGCCTTTCTCTGTCGCTGGGAGGCGTGAGCGTTCTTAAGGACGTCTCCTGCTCTGTGGAGGCGGGGCGCTTTCTCGCCGTCCTCGGCCCCAACGGGGCCGGCAAGAGCACGCTGCTCAAGTGCGCGGGCGGGCTTGTGCGCGGGTGGAGCGGCGAGGCGCGGATTTTCGGCGAGCCGGTCGCCGCGATGACGCCGCGTGCCGTCGCCCGCCGCGTCGCTTGGGTGCATCAGGGGGGCGGCGAGGGGCTGCGTTACACGGTGCGCCAGTTCGTCTCGATGTCGCGCTTCGCGCTGCGTCCCGTCCTCGGAGGCGAGTCGGCCGCGGACCGCGCGGCGGTCGATGCGGCGCTTGAGACGGCGGGGGCGGCCCGGTTCGCGAAGCGGCGGCTCGCGGCTCTCTCGGGCGGCGAGCGCCAGCGCGCTTTTATAGCCGCGGCTCTCGCTCAGGAGACGGATATTCTTTTTCTTGACGAGCCGACGAGCTTTCTCGACTACCGCGGGCAGGCGGAGGCTCTCGCGCTGGTGGAGCGCCTCAACAGAGACGGCGGCAAGACGGTAGTTATGGTGACGCACGACGTGAATATCGCGCTGCGCTGCGCCGACGAGGCGCTCGCGATGAAGGACGGGCGCTCCGTGTGGCAGGGCAGCCCGCGCGAGCTGACGCGGGGCGGGCTGCTGCGCGAGCTTTTCGGCGTGGAGTTCGAGCTTTTCAGCGGCGCGGACGGGTCGCCTTACGCCTTCCTGACTGGGCCCGCGCGATGAGGGGGCGGCTTTTCGCGGCGGCTCTGCTGTCGCTCGCGGCTCTTTGCGCCGCTCCGTTCTTCGGCGCGGCGGCGGTGGATTTTCACGACGTTTTCGAGGCCGGGACGCCATCCTGCCGTATCTTCTGGGAGATGCGCGTGCCGCGCGTCCTGCTCGCGTGGCTGACGGGTGCGACGCTTTCGGTCTGCGGGCTTATTTTTCAGGCGCTTTTCAGAAATTCGCTGGCTTCGCCCGATATGCTCGGCGTTTCGTCGGGCGCGGCGCTCGGCGCTGTTTTGTATATACGTCTCGGCTTCGCCTCGGCTTTCCTCGGTGTCATCGGCGGCGGGGCGTGCGCGGCCTTCCTCGGGGCCTGCGCCGCGGTTGCGGTGCTCTGCGCCGCCGGGAGTCTCAAGCGCGGCGGGTTTTCCGCCTCCTCGCTGCTGCTCGCGGGCGTCGCGCTGAATTTCCTCTGCGGCAGCCTCAATATGATAGTCCAGTACACGGGCGGCTATACCGATTCTTTCCGTATGATGCGGTGGAGTATGGGCGGGCTGGACGCGATAGGGCCCGGCGCGCCGCTCGCGTCGCTGCCTGCGTTTATTTTCGTCGCTCTAGCGGGCTGGGCCGCCGGCCCGCAGCTCGACCTGCTCGTCTGCGGCGAGGAGCTCGCGGCGAGCCGCGGCGTTTCCGTGCGGGCGCTGCGCCGTTTTCTGTTTTTCGCCGTTTCGCTCGCCGTCGGCGTCAACGTCGCGCTCTGCGGCCCTATCGGCTTCGTTGGGCTGATGTGCCCGCATATCTGCCGCCGTCTGACTGGGTGGGCCGGGCACCGAAGCCTCTCCGTCCTCTGCGTTTTCGCGGGGGGGCTGTTCCTCGTGCTATGCGACGCCGCCGCGAGGACCCTATGGGCTCCGGCGGAGCTGCCTGCCGGCATCATTACTTCGTCGGCGGGAGCACTGTTTTTTATACGGCTTGTGATAAAGGAGGCTGATTAGATGGCGCGGCTCGGATTTCCCGGAGTTTCCCTAGGCGGCGTTTCGTGGGTGGTGTGCGGCGGCTTCGCCGAGAATATGCGCGTCCTTTCGCGTGACGTCGATGATATGCAGTTTGTGCTTTTCGACAACGCTTACGGCTCGAACATCCCGACGAAGGACGAGGTGCGGGCGCTCGCCGAGCTGCGGCGCGAGCTCAGGATGAGCTGCACCGTGCATTTTCCCGAGAACGTCTGCATGTCGCTTGACGTGTCCGAGAGACGGCGATGTGAGGATTCATGTCTGAGGACGATGGGGCTTTTCGACGAACTTGAGCCTTACGCCTACGTGCTGCACCTCTGCGGCGAACGGTACGGAAAGCGCCCGAGCGCCGATATGGAGCGCTGGCGCGAGCTGACCGTCCGTTCCGCAGAACGCATCGCAGGAGCCGCGCGCGACAGAAAGCTTATCTGCACAGAAACTCTCGACTTTGATTTCGACTATATTTGGCCGATTGTCAACGAGGTCGGAATTTCTGCCTGTATAGACATAGGACACCTCGTGATGTACGGCTATCCCGTCGAGGAACGGCTGAGGAAATATCTCAGCGCGGCGCGGGTGCTGCACATACACGGCGTGAGGCCCGACGGGACCGACCACAGCGCCATGACTTATTTCGACAAAGGGCTTTTGTTTAGAGTCCTCGATATTCTCGCCTCCGACGGGCGCCGCCGCGTTATGACGATCGAAGTCTTTGAGGAGGACTACGGCCTGTCTGTAGATTTTTTGAGAAAATTCGCCCGCGAACGGGCAGAGGGGGATTTACATGCTTGATTATATGAATGAAGGCGGAAGCATTATGTGGGCGATCGCGGCTCTGTCCGCAGCGGCGCTCGCCGTAACGATAGAGCGGCTGATGTTTTTCCGCAAAGCCTCGGGAGACGCGGAGAATCTCGAGCGCGTCTTCGCCTCCGCCGTCAGCGGCGGGCACGGCAGAGGCGAACTTCAGTCCTCGCCCGCGTCGCTTTCGCGCCTTTTCTCCGACGCCCTTTCGCAGTGGGAGGCCGGGCGCGAAGACATGAAACTGCTCACCGAGGAGAGCGTCAGGCGCGAGATATACAGATGGGAGCGTCATCTGTTCGTCCTTGAGATTGTCGGCAAGCTCGCGCCGATGCTCGGCCTGCTCGGTACGGTGCTCGGCATGGTGGAGATGTTCGGCTCGCTGCACATGGGAGGGCAGATAAGCGCCGAAGCCGTGACGGGCGGCATCTGGAAGGCGCTTTACACGACGGTCGCGGGGCTTTCCGTCGCGATTCCCGTCATCTTCGTCAACGGCCTGCTCAATTCCAGAATAGACGGCGAGGAGGAGAAGCTGCGGCGCGGCGCAGACTGGGTGATGCGTCTGCACAGGAAGCGCGGAGCATGAGAAGGAATGGAAGGCGCGGCGTCGATATAGACATAACGCCGCTTATCGACGTTCTTTTTATGCTGATTATATTCTTCGTCCTTACC
This sequence comes from Cloacibacillus sp. An23, assembly GCF_002159945.1. Lineage (NCBI taxonomy): Bacteria > Thermotogati > Synergistota > Synergistia > Synergistales > Synergistaceae > Cloacibacillus > Cloacibacillus sp. An23. Next base: position 120,054 of record NZ_NFJQ01000007.1, read on the forward strand.
ACTTCGTTCGTACAGGGCAAACTAGACGTCGCGCTCCCGCGCGGCGAAGGCGGCTCGGCCGGCACGCGAGGGGCCGTCGTGCTGACCGTCGCCGCCGATAAAAGGCTCTACTGGGACGGGCGCGAGATAAGCAGGGACGAACTCTCCGCGGCCGCCGAGGCCGGCAAAGGGCGCGAAATACTGATAGCAGGGGACGAGGGCGTGCCCTACGGAGACGTGGCCTCGGTACTTTCGCTGCTGCGCGCCGGCGGCGTCGGCTCTGCGGGGCTGCTGATCTCCGGGGGCCGCGCCGAATGAGCGCGGATGAACGGGCGCGATGGAGGATAGCCGCGGCGCTGAGCCTCTGCCTGCATCTCGCGCTCCTTTTAGCGCCGAAAGCCGCGCCGGAACGCGTGCCGCGCGAGAAACCGGTTATGTCCGTGCGCCTCGTCGCTCTGCCTGGGCCGCGCAGCTCCGGCGGCGGAGGAGGCGGCGGAAGCCGCGCCGAAAGCCGGGCCGCCGCGCGCCCGCGTCCCGCCGCTCCCGAACGCGCGGCGGCGAAGCGGCCCGACCCTAAGCCAGAGCCGAGGATAAAGAAGACCGCCGCGGCCGCGAAGCCGAAAGAAACGGCGCCCGCCCCCGCGATAAAGAAAAGCGCCGCCGAACGCACAGAAGAACCCGCGGCCGAGCCGAGGGCGACCGGCGGCGCGCCCGGCGAGGGATATGGCTCCGGCGGAGGCGGAACGGGCGGAGGCACTGGCTCCGGTATAGGCCCGGGCGCGGGCTCCGGCTCGGGAGGGGGAAGCGGCGGCGGCATCGCAGACCTGTCCGAGCTGGAGGTGCTCAAAAAGGTAACGCCCGAATATCCGATCTTTTCACGCAAACGCCGCGAAGAGGGGACGGCGGTCGTGATAGCGCGCATAGAAAACGGCTACGTGACCTCGGCGGGGCTCGAAAGCTCAAGCGGCCACGCACGCCTCGACGCCTCCGCGCTGAAGGCGGTAATGGGCTGGAAATTCAACTGCGCTGGGATTGTCCGAGTGAGGATCCCCTTCGTGTTCCGTATAAAGGGCTGAGCGGGGCTCGCTCCGCCTGCCGCATAAAGCCGCTGTCCCGCCGCAGCGAGGAGTAAGATCGCTACGACGGCAGCTCGTCCAGATAATCCAGCAGCGGGTGCAGGAGCCCCGACTTTCGCATGGACTTTATCTCATCGAGCGAGGCCCAGCGCGCCTCCGTCACCTCTTCGGGCTGGAGCGCGAGCGAGGAAATCGGGACGGCGGCGCGGAAGAGCCACGCTTCGTAGAAATCCCGGTACTCGTCGCGGCGCGTTCTGTAAATCAGCCGGCCTTCGCGCGGCGCGAGGATTATGCCTAGCTCCTCGCGAACTTCGCGGACCGCGGCCTCGAGGCCGCTTTCTCCGGAGAGCGCGCCGCCGCCCGTGCATTCCCACAAATTCGGGAATTTCTTCGCGGGATGCCGCTTCGATATGATATACCGCCCGCGGCCGTCAGTTATCCACGCGCTGGCGGACAACGTGAAAAACCCGCGCGGCACGGCCTCGCCGCGCGTCATCGTCCCGCCCGTCCTTTTCCCGTTCCCGTCGTAAAGGTCCCAGATTTCCGCCATTTTTGTTTCACCGACTCGCTTTTTCGAGGTAGTTCGATAAATTACCGACGGATGAACTATAGCTCAGCCGCTTCGCCGGCGCAAGCTCGGCGCGGTTATTGTGATAAATTACAATAGAATGCGCCGTGACGCGCTGTTTTTATTTCTTTGAACAATTACCCCGCTCTTCTGCGTAAAAATTATTTTTATCGTTTTGCACAGCGATTTTTCGTGCGGCGCGATAGTAAAATATAATTTACTAAGATTCACTAAAATTTGCGGACGGGTTTGACGATGGGGATAAAAATAAATTTCGGCGGCGGTGTCTCGGCTTCCGCGGAGCGCGGCGTCGTTCTGAGGGCCGAGGGAATCGTAAAAAATTTCGGAAGCATTTCGGCGCTGCGCGGCGTGGACTTTACGGCGCGCGCTGGCGAGGTGTCGGCCATCGTCGGCGACAACGGCAGCGGGAAGAGCACTTTCATCAAAATCCTCTCGGGCAACATCGCGCCGGACGGCGGCGTCATAACGGTCGGCGGACGCGAATATTCGCGCCTCACGCCGAAGCTGTCGCTCGCGGCGGGGATTTCTACGGTTTACCAGGATCTTTCTCTCGACGACTACAGGGACGTGGCGGCGAACATTTTTCTGGGGCACGAGCTGACTTACGGCGGGGTCTTCCTGCGGAAGCGCAGGATGCGCGAGACAGCTGCCGCGCTGATAGAGGAGCTCGACATCGGCATCCCGGATATTACGCTGCCGGTCGGCTCTTTCTCGGGCGGGCAGCGGCAGGCCGTCGCGGTGGCGCGCGCGGTGTATCACGGGCGGAAGATAGTGATTTTCGACGAGCCTACCGCCGCGATGGGCGTGCGCGAATCGGCGGCGGTGCTGCGGCTCATAGGCGGCCTCGCCTCGCGCGGCATGGCGGTCATCATAATATGCCACAATCTCCATCAGGTCTTCGGCGTCGCGGATTCCGTCAGCGTCATGCGGCACGGCAGGATTCTGCGGACGGCGCGCACGTCTGAGACTTCGCGGGAAGACGTCGAACGCATGATAATGGAAGCGGACTATGTCGATTGACGGATTTCATAAATTTTTGAAGCGCGGCGGCGCGGAGGGGGCTTTTCAGCCGCTTCTGCTGCTCGTTGCGCTCGCGGTGATGGTGCTGGTCCTCAGCCTTTATTCGGACTTTTTCATGACGCGGCGCAACTGGCTGAACATACTGGACAACCACATGTCGCACCAGCTTCTGCTCGCGATAGGCATGACCTTCGTAATTTCGTCGGGCGGCATAGATCTGTCGTCCGGGGCGATACTCGCGCTCTCGGGCATCGTGCTCGCCTGCGCGCTCGGGGCCGGGGCCGGCGTGCCGCTCGCCGTCGCGGCGGCGCTCCTGTCCGCCGCGGCCATGGGCGCGTTCAACGGCCTGCTCGCCGCGAACTTTACGATAAACCCGCTCATCATCACGCTGGGCACGGCGTCGCTCTTCCGCGGCCTCGCGATAATCATAACGGGCGGCACGCCGATTTACGGCCTGCCGAAGGAATTTCTCGCGCTGACGCAGCCGTTTTTGTCCGTCCCGACGCCGGTCTGGATCTCCGCCGCCGCGCTCGTCCTCGCTCTCGTCGCGCTGAACTGCACGAAATGGGGGCTCTACACGCTCGCAGTCGGAAGCAACTGCGAGGCTCTGCGCCGCCTCGGCGTCAACGTCGCGGCGCACAAGGTCTCCGTCTACGCGGTCAGCGGCTTCCTCGCGGGGCTCGCGTCGCTGATAGTCGCGGCGCGCCTCTCCACGGCGGAGGCGACGGCGGGCGTTGGGATGGAAATGAGCGCGATAACGGCGGTCGTCATGGGCGGCACGCTGCTGAAGGGCGGCCGCGGCACGATTGCCGGGACGGCTGTCGCCTGCCTCATGCTGTCCGTGATACGCAACGGGCTGACGATGCTCAGCGTCAACGCCCATTATCAGGAATTTATCATCGGAGCGTTGCTCCTGGCGGCGGTGATAGCGACGGAGCTGAGACACAAAAAGCGCGCCGCCGCGGGAGCGCCGAAGATGAGAGAGAAAAAATAAAAAACGGGAGGAATTTTGCAATGGATGCGATGAAGAGATTCACGGCGGCGGCGCTGGCCCTCGTCACGGCGCTCGGCCTCGCGGCCGGCAGCGCGCAGGCGGCGCAGGAGAACGCGCGGGTGAAGGAAATCGAGAACACGCTGATGAAGCAGATAGGCGAGATGCCGAAGACGGGCGGCGGCGAAAAACTCGGCGCGCTCGTCATCTCTCTGACGAACCCCTACTGGGTCGGCATGAAGGACGCCTATATAGCCGCGGCGGAGCAGTACGGAGCGAACATCGAAGTCATGTCAGCGCCGACGGAGGGCGACAAGCAGTCGCAGCTCGAGACGCTCCAGGCAATGGCCCTCAAGGACTACAAGGCGATAGTCCTCTCCCCCATCGAGCCCTTCAACCTCCTGCCCGGCATAATCCAGTGCAACAAGAACGGAATCCCGGTCATAAACCTCGGCCCCGGAATCAACGTCGATAAGCTGAAAGAAATGGGCGGACATCTCGACGGCCGTCTGACCGTCGACTTCGCGCAGCAGGGCGAGCTGGCGGCGACGGACATGGCGCGGCGCATCGGCTCCGGCAAAGTCGCGATAATACAGGGCATCCCGGGCGCGGCGCAGAGCGAGGGACGCACCGCGGGCGCGAAGAAGGTATTCGAATCTACGAAGGGGATAGAGCTCGTCAGCGTCCAGCCGGCGAACTGGGACAGCACCGCGGCCTACAACGCCGCGCGCGACATCATGCAGGCGCACCCCGACCTTAAAGGCATATTCTGCTGCAACGACGTCATGGCGCTCGCCGCCTCGCGCGCGATAGCCGACGCCGGCGCGCAGGGCAAAGTGCTTCTCTACGGCGTGGACGGCACGGAAGAGGCCAAGGCCGCGATAAAAGACGGACGTATGCACGGCACGATAACCTATCCGTCGTCGGCCTACGCGAAGGCCGCAGTCCTGATGCTGCTCAAACTCGCGCAGGGCATGGAGATGAGCGAAACGGTTTTCTGCCCGCTCGACGTCATAAACACGGAAAACGCCGCCCAGTTCGATGGATATATGTAAGGAAAAGCCCGGCTTTCTCGTCGAAACCTGCCTGCTGACCTTCGGCCTCGCCTCGGTCGGCGAGGATGAGCTTGCGGAAAAATGGAGCGCCGCGGGCCTCGGCGAAGTTCGGCTCTGCTGGGTCGCGGACGGCGAGATAAAAGTCGGGACGATGGAAGAATACATACCGTTCCGCGCCTCGAAGCCGTGCGGCAAATTCTCCTTCGATATGCTCGACGCGGCGCTTTCGGACAAACTCTCCGGCGCGCTCACCGCTTCCGGCACGATGGCCGTATGCGCGCGCTTCGGCGTGCCCTGCGCCGTCTCCGCGGGAATAGGCGGGATAGGCGACGTCAAGGGCGAGGAGCTCTGCCCCGACCTTCCGGCGCTGCGCGGCCTGCCCGTGACGCTCGTCTGCACCTCGCCGAAAGACATGCTCGACATCCCCGCGACTATCGGCTGGCTGCGGAACGAAGGCGTCCGCACGCTCGGCTGCGGAAGCGCCGCATGCACCGGCTACGTCTTTAACGGCGAGCCGGTCGCGCTCGACGGCGTATGGAACGGCGAAAAATGCGCGCCGCGCACTCTGATACTCCGTCCGATAGCGCCGGAGCTGCGGCTCAAAGACCGCGAGATCCTCGCGCGCGCAGTCGCGGAGGGCAAAGAGGCGGAACGCGCCGGAAAATATTACCATCCGACAGTCAACGCGGCGCTTGACAGAATGTCCGGCGGCTATTCGTCTGACATACAGCTCGACGCGCTGATAGACAACGCGCGCTTCGCCGCGGAACTGACCGCGTAGCCTGAACGCCGCAAAAATTTCGGAAAAATCAAACGCCGCGGACGAGCCGAAAGGCTCGTCCGTATTCCCCAAGCGTCCGCGCGGCTTCGTGCGGCGCGGGGAAATTTCCTGAAGTTTGCGCCTTTCGCCGGACCGTACCGCCGCTGTGATCTTAGGGCTATATTAGTCAAATAAATTATACTCTTTTTATTCCATGACGCCGCTCCCATACAAGGGGGCCGGCGTCGTTATTTCATTTTTTGACGAACGCAGCGAGGCTGTCCAGTAGGCGGAAGTTGTTTTTCATGTAGAAGCTCTCCGCCGGGAAGCCGCGCCCGGCAATCAGGATTACGGCATTCATGCCGATGCGTTTCGCCTCTTCCTCGCCCATCGAGAGGAACAGGCCGCCGGCGCCGCGCCGCTGAAATTCGCGCGCAGCGCAGAACCGATCTGTCACGTACTCCATGCCGCCGGGCCGCGGCTTTTTGCGCCGGGGCACAGCCCCGCGGCCCTATCCCTGCGTGTCATGCCCCGGCCGGGAAAATAACTGTCTGCTATGTAGTTTCTGAAAAATTCCTCGACTTGGGCGCGCGGCCCGTATACGTCGTTTCACGGCTCGTGAGTGAATACTTCTATGAAAAGCCCGGCGTATTCGCCGAGCCTTTCCTCCGTCACCGGCGTCAGGACGAATCCCCCGCGCGCGCTTTCTTCCGTGATTTTCATAAGCTCCGCCACTTTTCAGAGAAACGGCGCGCTTCTCCGCCGCTCTCCGTAATTTTGTTTGTGCGTATAAAATCTGACGCTATTATTTCGTTTCGCTCCGAGAGACGAAAGCGCCGCGGCGAGTACGGCGGCTGCGCCGTCTTGCTTCCTGTGTGACGCGGCGCGCGGGGCGGCGAGTTTTATTGGATTTGATTATTTTAAAGTTAATTCTATATTTATATGTTTCTTCTAACTCTTTTGCATTGCTGTTCGTCTCTAACGTATTTTTAATATTTCGGTACTAATCTGGTAGGTATGGCGGGCTTTCGGACGCCGGCCGAAAAAATAAATCAAAGGCGGGTTCGGCTGATGTTGAGAGGTTCTGGTTTTTCTTCGCGCGGGAGGATTTTCTGTATCGCCGCAGCGCTTGCCGCGGTTCTGCTGTATCTCGCGCCGCTCGGCTCTTATCCGCTGATGGAGCCGGACGAGGGGCGCTACGCGGAGATTCCGCGCGAGATGATCGAGTCGGGCGATTACGTGACGCCGCGCCTCAATTACGTGAAGTATTTTGAAAAGCCCGCCCTGCTCTACTGGGCGAACGCGGCGAATTTCAAGATTTTCGGAGAGAACGAGTTCGCGGCGCGGCTCTTCCCCGCGCTATGCGCGCTCGGAGGCGCGGCCGTGACTGCGGCCTTCGGCGCGACGCTGTACGGGCGGCGCGCGGGGCTTATCGCAGGCGCCGTGACCGCCACGTCGCTGCTGTACTTCGTAGTCGGGACGCTGAACATAACGGATATGCCGCTGACCTTCTTCCTCACGCTCGCCTTCGCGTCGTTCTACGCGGCGCACGTGCGGCGCGAGCGGCGGCTGTACGCGCTGTTCTATCTCGCCTGTGCGCTCGCGGTGCTCGCGAAGGGACTCGTCGGCGTCGTGCTGCCCGGCGCTGTGATTTTTCTTTATATATTGATCACGCGCGAGTGGAAGCTCTTCGTCGAGCCGCTCTATCTCCCCGGGATAATCCTTTTCTTTGCGGTCTGCGCGCCGTGGTTCGTCATGGTCTGCCGCGAGAACCCGGACTTTTTCCATTTCTTCTTCGTCCAGGAGCATTTTCTGCGTTACACGACGAAGATGCACGGACGCTACGAGCCTTTCTGGTACTTCCTTCCGATGGTTCCCGCGGGGCTCGTTCCGTGGGCCGCTTTCCTTCCGCCGCTTCTTTCGCGGCGCAGCGTGCTGCGCTCGCCCGAGAGCGCGGAGCAGAAACGGGCAAACATATACTTGCTGCTCTGGTGCGGCGTGATCCTGCTATTTTATTCGATGTCCGACTCGAAGCTTATTCCTTATATAGTGCCGTGCCTTCCGCCGCTCGCGCTGCTTGCCGGCGCGGACGTGGACCGCATGGCCTCGACTGGGACGTGGCACGGCGGCGCGCTTTGGTGGCTCGCGGCGGAGGCCGTGCTGCTCGGCGGCGGGCTCGTCGCCGCGGCTTTGCTCTCGGGCGAATACGTGAACTCTTCGCAGGCTCTCGCTATCGTTCTGCGCGCCGTGCCCGCGATGCTCGCGATGCCGCTCGCGGTTTGGTTCTTCGGGCGTAAGGACGGCGGCGCGGCGGTCCGCGCGCTCGCGGTATGCGCGCTCGTCTTTATATGGGGGCTTCAGGGGCTGTACGGCGTCGTCGCTCCGACGCGCACGCTGAAGGACGCGGCGCAGGCCGTGAACGTGATGTACCGCGCCGGCGACACTGTAGCGGCCTACGACGAGATACTGCAGGGGCTTTCGTTCTACACCGGGCGGCGCGTCATGTGCGTCGCGGAGCGCGGCGAACTCGAGTTCGGCGCGTCGAAGCCGGAGGCCGAAGGATGGTTCCCGACGAAGGAAGGGTTCCTTGAAATGTGGAATTCGGGAGAGAAGAATTTCATCCTCGTCGTCGAGAAGGGCGGGCGTTTCGATTCGCTCTTCCCGGACGGGAGGACGGGGGCTTCGTCTATGGTCGAAGCCGGAGATTATTTGGTTTTGGTTAAGAGGAAGGACGTGGAATAGATGAGAGATACTTTCCTGCCGTTCGCGCGGCCCAGCGTGGACGAGGATGCGATAGCCGACATAGCCGATTCCGTTCGCAGCGGCTGGCTCGCGATGGGGCCGAAGACGCTGAAGTTCGAACAAACCTTCGCGGAATACACTGGCGCGCCCTACGCGCTCGCGGTCAACTCGGCGACGGCCGGGCTGCACTGCGCGCTTATGGCGCTCGGCGTGGGGCCGGGCGACGAAGTCATAACGACGCCGATGACCTTCGCGTCGACGGCGAACACGATAATCTTCACGGGCGCGAAGCCCGTATTCGCGGACATAGACCGCAACACTCGGGACATAACGCCGGAAAGCATAGAGAACGCCGTGACGAAGCGGACGAAGGCGATAGTCCCGGTGCATTTCGCTGGGCTGCCCTGCGACATGGACGCGATTGAGGAAATCGCGGAGCGGCACGGCCTCGCGATAGTGGAGGACGCGGCGCACGCTCTAGGCGCTTCGTACAAAGGACGCAAAATCGGCGCCCCGCGCGGAAAACGGCGCGCGGCGGTCTTCAGCTTCCACCCGACGAAAAACATCACGACGGGCGAGGGCGGCATGATATGCACCGGCGACGAAGAGATGGCGGAGAAAATTTCGGCTCTGCGCCAGAACGGCATGTCGAAGGGCGCGTGGAACCGCTACGGCGAAAAGGGAGACGCAGGCTACGACATACTCATGCCTGGACTGAAATATACGATGACCGACATACAGGCCGCGATAGGCAATTCGCAGATGAAGCGCCTCGCGGAGTTCAACGCGCGCCGCGCCGGGATCGTCCGCCGCTACATGACGGAGCTCGCGGACGTGCGCGGCCTCATACTGCCGCGCCGCGCGCCGTGGGAGTACGTCCATTCGTGGCACATCTTCACGCCGCTGATAGACGTCGCAGAGCTCGGCTTCTCGCGCGCGGAGTTCATGGCGCGCATGAAGCGGCTCAACATCGGCACGGCGCTGCACTATCAGGCGCTGCACCTGTTCCCCTGCTATGAAAGGCTGACGGGCGCGAAGCGCGGCTCGCTGCCGGAGGCCGAATACGTCTCCGAGCGCATCGTTTCGCTGCCGCTCTTCCCCGCGATGACCGACGCGGACGTGAGCGACGTGATCAAGGCCGTGCGCGAGGTCTGTTCGCGGTGAGTTCTCCGGAAATCTCCGTCGTCATACCGGTCTACAACGAGGAGGAGTCCCTGCCCTATCTCTTCGGCGAGCTGTACCCTGTGATGAGCGGGCTGGGCCGCAGCTTCGAGATAATCTTCGTCAACGACGGCAGCCGCGACCGCTCGCTCGAGCTGCTGAAAGATTTCTGCGCCTCGCACGAAGAGGCCGCTGTGATAGACCTCGGCGCGAACTTCGGGCAGCACATGGCGATAATGGCCGGCTTCGACTACGCGCACGGCGGCAAGATAATCACGCTCGACGCCGACTTGCAGAACCCGCCCGCAGAGATACCGAAGCTCGTCGCAGCGATGGACGAGGGCCACGACGTCGTAGGCACGTACCGCGTCGGGCGGCGCGACCCGATTTTCCGCAAAGTCGCCTCGCGCTGCGTCAACAAGATAACGAACAAAATCGCGAAGCTGCACATAAGCGACTACGGCTGTATGCTCCGCGGCTACGACCGCAGGATAGTGGACATAATCAACGCGAGCCGTGAAAGCACCACCTTCATTCCCGCGCTTGCGCAGAAGTTTGCGCACAACCCCGTCGAGATACCCGTCGCGCACCGCGAGCGCGCGCGCGGCGAATCGAAATACGGGCTGTTCCAGCTCGTGCGCCTCAACTTCGACCTGATGACGAGCTTTTCGCTCGTGCCGCTCCAGCTCGTGACGATGGCCGGGATGTTCTTCTCTCTGGCTTCCGTGCTTCTGCTGGCCTATATGTTCGTGCGCCGCATGTTCCTCGGCATAGAGGACTGGCAGACGTTCATAGGGCAGGCCTTCGAGGCCTTCGAGTTCATGCTCGCGAGCCTCACGCTCTTCTCGCTCGGGATAATCGGCGAATACATCGGGCGCATATACCGCGAGGTCAGCCGCCGCCCGCGCTACTCCGTGCGCGAAATCTACGGGAGGGGGAAAAACGAATGATGCGCCCGAGAACCGTAGTTTTCGCCTACAGCGAGGTGGGCGCGGCCTGCCTCGAGGAACTTATCAAAGACGGCGCGAACGTCGTCAAAGTCTACACTCACGAGGACGACCCGAACGAAACGATATGGTTCCGCTCCGTGCGCGAAATAGCGGAGCGCGCGGGCATCCCAGCCGCCGCGCCGGAAAAATTCGGCGAGGCGGAAATCGCGGAATTTGCGGCGCTCGGCACGGAGCTGCTTTTTTCCTTCTATTACAGGAAGCTCATTCCGCAGGCCGTGATAGATTCTCCGCGCCTCGGCGCTTACAACATGCACGGCGCTCTGCTGCCGCGCTACCGCGGGCGCGCCTGTATAAACTGGGCGGTGCTGAACGGCGAGCGCGAGACGGGCGCGACGCTCCACGTGATGACGGACAAGCCCGACGCGGGCGACATAATCGGCAGCGAGGCCGTCCCGATAGAAATCACTGACACGGCGCTCGACGTGTCGCTGAAAGTCGCGGAGGCGGCGCGCCGCGTGCTCTCGCGCGCTCTTCCGGCGCTCGAGGCGGGAACGGCGGAACGCCGCCCGCAGGACGAAGCCCGCGCGACCTACTTCGGGCGCAGGCGGCCCGAGGGCGGGCGCATAGACTGGAACAAAAGCGCCGTGGAAATCTACAACCTCGTGCGCGCGGTGACGCGCCCCTTCCCGGGGGCCTTCGCCTTCGCGGACGGAAAAAAATATTTTATATGGAAGGCCGCGCCCGAAGAGGGATCGGCGCAGCCCGGGAAAATCGTCAGCCGCGCGCCGCTGCTCGTAGGCGCGGGAAGCGGGCTGTTGCGCATAGACGAAATAGAGCCGGGCGCTCTTCCGGAAGGAGATTTTTTCGAATGAGGCTATTTGTGACTGGAATAAACGGATTCATAGGGACGCACCTGCTCGAGGCGGCGCTCGCCTCGACGGACTGGGAGATAAGCGGCCTCGACCTGTCGTCGTCGAACCTCGCGCCTTACGAAGGAAACTCGCGTTTTTCGTTCCGCGCCGGCGACATATTCAAAGACGACGAAATCCTCGAAGCCGAGATAATCAAGGCGGACGCGGTGTTGCCGCTCGCCGGCATAGCGAAGCCCGCCTATTACATAAAGCGCCCCGTATGGACCTTCGAACTGGACTTCGAGCAGAACCTGAAAATCGTGCGCCTCTGCGCAAAGCACGGGAAGCGCGTCATATTCCCCTCGACCTCCGAAGTCTACGGCATGAGCGAAGGCGAGCTGCGCGAAGACGAAAGCCGCCTCGTCGTCGGCCCCATATCCAAGACGCGCTGGATATACAGCTGCTCCAAGCAGATGATGGACCGCATGATATTCGCCTACGGGCAGGAGGCCGGCCTCAGCTTCTCGATATTCCGCCCCTTCAACTGGATAGGGCCGCGGCTCGACACCTTCCGCGACGCGGAGGAACGCACAGCGCGCTCCGTCACCCAGATGCTCTACGACATGGCGCGCCGCCGCAAAATAACCCTCGTCAACGGCGGGGCACAGCGCCGCAGCTTCACGTGGGTCGGCGACGGCGTCGAGGGGCTCATGGCGGTCATACGCAACGAAAAAGGCCGCGCCGAGGGCGAAATATTCAACATCGGCAACCCCGACAACAACTATTCGATGAAACAGCTCGCCGGGATGCTCATAGAAGAGGCGAAAAACTTCCCCGTCTTCCGCGAGGCCGCGGAAGCGGCGGAACTCGAAGTCATCCCCGCGACGGACTACTACGGCGCGAACTACGACGACATGGAAAACCGCGTCCCCTCCGTGCAGAAGATCGAGCGCCGTCTCGGCTGGAGGCCGAAGACCGGAATGCGCGAGATGCTGCGCCGCACGATAGCGTGGCACGCCGCGAACGAGGAAAGCGTCAAATGACGCGGCTCGCGATAAAGATAGACGTGGACACGCTGCGCGGCTACAAAGAGGGCGTCCCGCCGCTTCTCGGTCTTCTCAAAAAGCGCGGCCTGCGCGCGAGCATATTCTTCTCCTTCGGCCCGGACAATTCCGGCAAGGCGATAAGGCGCATATTCCGCCCCGGCTTCATATCCAAGATGATAAGGACTAAAGCCCCTTCGACATACGGCCTGCGCACGCTCCTTTACGGCACGCTGCTGCCCGCGCCGCTCATAGTCCCCTCCGCGCCTGAGATAGCGGCGCGCGCGGCGGACGAAGGCCACGACGTCGGCGTACACGCGTGGGACCACGTCTACGTGCAGGACAAACTGCCGGAAATATCGAAGGCGGAATTCCTGGAGCTCTTCGGCCGCGCGCGCGAACTCTTCGTGAAACTCTGCGGGCGCGAGCCTGCTTCCATAGCCGCGCCGGGCTGGCAGGTCTCGGCGGCGTCGCTCGAAGCCGAAGAAGAACTCGGGCTTTCCTACGCCAGCGACACGCGCGGACACTCGCCCTTCACGCCTGTCTGCGACGGCAGGAGCTACGCCGTCCCGCAGATTCCGACGACGCTGCCGACGATGGACGAGATACTCGGCCTGCCGGGAATCGACGACGAGACGCTGCCGAAGCGCTGGATAGAGATGATGGACAAGGAATGGAACGTGCTGACGATACACGCCGAGATGGAAGGGATCTCGAAGCTGGGAGTATTCGAACGCTTCCTCGACGTCGCGGAGGCGATAGGAACGGAGTTCATGACGCTCGCGGAATACGCCGAGGCCGCGCCGAAGCCGGAGCGGAAGATAATCGAAGGCAGCCTCCCCGGGCGCGCGGGGACTCTCGCCGTTGAAATGTGAGGGCGGACGTATGACTGACAAAATCTCGATAGCTCTGATACTCGCCGCCGCGATGACCAACGCGGCGGCAAGCAGCGTAATGAGGCACGCCTACGGCGGCGACGGCGCGATGCTCTCGGGCGGGATCGTAAACGCCGTGCTGCGGATAGCGTCGAACCCTCTGACGCTCGCCGGAATAGCGCTCTTCGGCGTCTCGTTCTTCTTCATGGCGGCGGCGCTCTCACGCTCGGAGCTGACCTTCGCCTATCCCCTAATGTCGGCGGTCGTCTATCTCGTGCTGCTCGCCGCCGGCTTTCTCATATTTCACGAAAAAATAACGGCCGCGAGGGTATGCGGTACGCTGCTCATCCTCGCCGGCATAACGGTACTGGCGAAAGGCTAGGTGGAAAAAATGAAAATATGCGTTGTCGGAACGGGCTACGTCGGCCTGGTCACCGGGGTGTGCTTTGCTGAAAAGGGGCACGAAGTGCGCTGCATGGACATAGACGAAGAGCGCGTCGCTAAGCTCAAACGGGGCGAAAGCCCTATATATGAGCCTGGGCTCGGCGAACTTCTGCGCGCGAATCTGGAAGCGGGCCGCCTCGGCTTCTCGTCGTCTATGAAGGAGGCCATCGAAGGCGCGCGCCTGTGCTTCATCGCGGTCGGCACGCCTCCCGCCGGCGACGGGAAGGCCGACCTCGCGCAGGTGCTCGCCGCGGCGGACGAAATAGCGGAGCACATAGGCCCCGAATGCCGCATAGTCGTGAAATCCACCGTCCCGGTCGGCACAGGCACGCTGCTCTGCCGCCGGATACGCCGTCATTTGAGTGAAAGAGGTTTGAAAAACATTGACCTTGAGATAATCTCCAACCCTGAGTTCCTTAAGGAAGGCATGGCGGTGCGCGACTGCCTGCACCCGGAGCGCGTCGTCGTAGGCGCCTCGTCCGACGCCGCGCGTTCGCTGATGCGCGAGCTCTATTCCTCTTTCGTGCCGGAGGAAAAGATACTGATGATGGACCCGGCCTCGGCGGAGATAACGAAATACGCGGCGAACGCGATGCTCGCTGCGCGTATCAGCTTTATGAACGAGATAGCGCAGCTCTGCGACAAAGTCGGGGCCGACGTGCTCTCGGTCAAAGAGGGCATAGCCTCCGACCGCCGCATCGGGAAATATTTCCTCAACGCCGGCTGCGGCTACGGCGGCTCGTGCTTCCCGAAGGACGTTGAAGCGCTCTGCTGCATAGGCGAAAGCCAGGGGCTGGATATGACGCTCGCCTCCGCGGTCGCCAAGGTCAACCGCAAGCAGAAAGAAAGGCTTCACATGATGATGCGCGCGCGATTCGGCTCCGACATGGAGGGCGTGTGCGCCGCCGTCATGGGGCTCGCCTTCAAGCCGGGCACCGACGACATGCGCGAAGCGCCGTCGCTGACGCTTATACGCGGCCTGGTAAACGACGGCGCGAAGGTGCGCGCCTACGACCCGGTCGCGGAGGGCGCGGCGCGCCGTCTGCTCCCCGCCTCGGTCCGCTTCGCGGGGAATCTGCGCGAGCTGCTGGAGGGCGCGGACTGCGCCGTCGTCGTCACCGAATGGCCGGAGTTCGGCGAAATCGACTGGGAAGCCGCGGGAGCCGCGATGCGCCGCAAAATCGTATTCGACGGACGCAACCTCTGCGACCCGGAAAAAATGAAAGCCCTCGGCTTTGAATACTACTGCATAGGGCGCAACATGCTCCCGTAGCGCGCCGTCCCATCGCGCGCGGTTACGCATAAAAAAGATTTCCGCCGCTCCTGCAAAATCACGGAGCGGCGGAAATCTTTTTCTAAAAAATGTATGTCGCCCAGCAAGTCTCCTGCGCCAGGTGAAACGGGGCGGGCCATGCGGGACTTCTGTCCCATGCCCGATATAGCCTCCGTGCTTCATTCAGCCTCGGTGCTGGGGATGGCTAGTGATGGAGATTCCGGCCAGAAGATTGCCTGAATGGCGTAAATGTTTGCTGTTTTAGTTAATTCACTATAAAAACGCGGACGGAGCTTCCGGCCCGCGTCCGCGTCTTTATATTTTTTGCGCCGGTTACTTCGCCGGCATCGTCAGTGTGAACACGCTGCCTCTGCCGATGAAGCTTTCGGCCTCTATCCGGGCGCCGTGCAGCGAGGCTATCTGCTTGACGAGCGACAGTCCTAGGCCGAGGCCGCCGCTCGAGCGCGATTTGTCGGCGCGGTAGAAGCGCTGCCATATCTTAGGCAGCTCCTCCGGCGGGATGCCGGGGCCGTTGTCTCCGACGGAAAGCGTTATGTCTTCGCCGTCGCGCGCGAGTTTGACGTGGACCTTGCCCCCGCCGTATTTGAAGGCGTTTTCTATTAAGTTCTCTATGAGGCGCGACATGAGCGGCACGTCTATTTCGGCGTATATGTCCGGCTCGATTTCGCGCGAGAGCTCTACGTCGTCCCGCACGGAGGACATTTCGCGGCAGACGACTTCCGCGAGTTCGCTTAGGTCGGCCCGCTCGAACGAGGGCTTCGCCGTCCCCTGCTCGAAGCGCGTGATGTTCAGGAGCAGGTTTATCAGCCGCGACATCTTCTGCGCCTGGCGCTCTATCGCGGCGACGCCGTTTTTGTAATCCCTTTCCGAAAGCCCGGCCTTGTCGAGCGCGGCGCACTGTGCGAGTATGACGGCGGTCGGCGTGCGCAGCTCGTGCGATGCGTCGGAGGCGAACTGCTTTTCGGCCTCGAACGAGCCTTCGAGGCGCGCCAGCATACCGTCGAACGCGGCCGCGATCTTATGTATTTCGTCGTCGCGCTTCGGAAGGCCGATGCGCAGAGAGAGGTCTCTGCCCTCGCCTATGGCGTCAGCCGCAGCTATCATCCTGTCCATCGGGCGGAAGGCGCGCCGCACTATCAGATAGCAGCCCAGGGACGCGGCGGCGACGAGCGCCGGAAGCAGGAAAAATGCGAGCTGGACCATCATTTCATGGAAATCGTCCTGTTCGGAGGCCGGCATGATGCCGCGCACCCAGATGCGTCCGCCGTCGGCGTACCGGTCGTAGACGTAGAAATCGCTCGACACGCCTTCGACCAACCGCGGCGGTCCCTCCGTGAGCGGCGTCGGGATAAAGCCGTCAGGCTCCGCGCCTGACAGCAGCTTCCCCGCGCGCGTGTAGACCAGCGTGTAGCTCCCCATAGAGAAAGGCTCGAACTCCTCGTCGAGCTCGAAGGCGACGTATCTCTCGCTCTCCTTATATTCGACGTATTCGGAGTTCCTGTTCACCGCGCGCGCGAGACGTTCCTGCGCCGTGCTGGAAAGCATGGAGCCGCCCATCTCTATTATGAAGCCGAGCGCCGCCGCCGTGACGAGCAGCGTCAGCGCCGAGAACCAGAGCGTTATACTCGCTTTGACGGAGAGGCGCCGCATGGCGTTATTGCGGTTCCTTTACCGACCAGCCGGCGCCGCGCGCCGTGTGGAGTAGCTTCGTGTCGAAGCCGTCGTCTATCTTGCGCCGCAGGTAGCTGATGTAGACGTCCACGACGTTGGAGCCGCCCTCGTAGCCGTAGCTCCAGACGTGGTTCTCTATCTTTTCGCGCGACAGCACCGTCCCTTTGTTGCGCATCAGCAGCTCGAGCACGGCGAACTCGCGCGCGGAGAGATTTATCTCCTTTCCGCCGCGCGTCACCTTGTGGGCGGCCGTGTCGAGCGTCAGGTCGCCCACCGTGAGCACGGGGTTTTTAGTAGTCGAGTATTTGCGCGTTATCGCCCGCACGCGCGCGAGCAGCTCGCGGAAGGCGAACGGCTTCACGAGGTAGTCGTCCGCGCCGTCGTCGAGCCCCGCGACTCTGTCGTCCACGCCGTCGAGCGCCGTCAGGAAGAGCACTGGCGTCGATATGCCGCGCGCGCGCATCTCGCGCACCACCTCGCGCCCGCTTTTGCCCGGCATGAGTATGTCCAGCACAGCCGCGTCGTACTCTGTGCTGTCTATGTAGTCCATCGCGTCCGAGCCGTTGAAGCAGCGGTCTACGGCGTATCCCGCGTCTTCGAGCGCCTCTGCGATGAGCCTGTTCAAATCCTTTTCGTCTTCAGCGACAAGTATCCGCATTTGTTATGCACCTTCTGTAAACGAAAGCGGGGGATGCCGCGCAGCCGCCCCCGCTTTCACTATGTAACGCCGCCGGGGCCGCGGTTAGTAGTCTATCTCCCAAGATAAAAATTCGCCGCTGCGGGCGTCTATGTCGAACTTGTACTCTTTCAGGCCGTGGAATATGACGCCTTTATACTTCGCGGTCCGGCTTTTTTCGCCGCGGTCGAGCCTGAGCTTTTTAACGTCGCTCGGCTGCGCGCCCGGTACCTTCGCTAGAGCCGCGGCCACAGCCTTGTCTTCGCCGATGAACCCCTTCTCGTCTCCGTAGACGGGTTCGCGCCCTATCTCCTGCGAGAATCCTGTCACTATGCCGTTCACGGCGTCTATCTCGTACTTGAATTCATTGTCTCCCGCGTAGAAATGAAGCTTGTATTCCGAGCGCCCGTTTCTTTCTTTATCGAATTTCAGCTTCTTGAACTGCGTCTGCCCCGCTTCGAGCCCCGCGTGTTTGAGCGCTATGTCGATTGCCTGCTGCTCCGTGATCTGCGCCGCCTCCGCGCCGGCGGCCGCCGTGATTAACGCAGCCGCGGTCAGAATCCCCAAATGTTTTTTCATCGCCGCTTGCCCCCCTTGATTGATACGGACGGACTGAATCTCTGCAGCCGTTCTGCTTTTAAGTATAGGGATTGGGGATTAGAAAAACATTAAGGACCGCGCCGCGAAATAAAGAGGCCGGCGAAGCGCCGGCCCTATGGTCTCTTTATTCCGTTCTAGTCTATCTCCCACGAGACTATCTCGCCCGTGTCCGCGTTGATCTCGAACTCGTATTCCCTGAAGTTGTAGAATATCTCGCCCTCGTAGAGCCTCATGCCGTCGTCGTAGTCGATCTTGAACTTGCGGATGTGGTTCATCGTCGCGCCGGGGACTCTCGCGAGCGCTATCTCTTTGGCCTTCTGCTCGCTTATGCCCTGTCCTCCCTGCGGGGCCGCCGCGCCGCCGTTGTTCTGGAGCGGGGCTACCATGTGCTCCTCGCGCGAGAACTGACGTATCTGTCCCGTCGCCGCGTCTATGTCGTAGTCGTACTCCGTGCTGCCTACGTAGAACTCAAGCTCGTACTCCACGCGCCCGAAGTCTCTGTCTATCTTCATTTTTGTGAACTGCGCCTGATCGGCCGCGACGCCCGCGTGCTTGAGCGCTATATCCTTAGCCTGCGCTTCGGTAATCTGCGCCGCGTAGGCCGACATCGCCGTGATTCCGAAAACAACCGCTATAGCCGCTACCAATCCTACGAATTTCTTCATTCCAGTTCCTCCTCGTATATTTGCGATTTCTTATCCGAAATCTTTATGCTATAAGTATAGCCGAGAAATATTAGAAAATCATTAGAAAAATTTAGGCCGGGAAAAATCTCTTCGCGCGTGAGAGCACGCGCCGCGCCCTCAGTTTACCGGCACGCCCAGCAGCGCGTAGACGAGCGCGCCGGCGGCGCCGCAGCCGAGGATCGCCGTGACGGGGCCTATTTTTTTCTTTCTCAGCAGGAAGAGCGCCGCCAGCGAGAGAGCCACGGCGATGCCGTTCGTGCTGCGCAAGGATATGCGCGATACGCCGCCCCACCACGCTATGCCGGTGAGCGACACGGCCGCGGCTATCACCATCGCGGCGACCGCGGGGCGCAGCCCCTTGAGCACGCCCTGGACGCCGCCCGTTCCGCGGCATTTGTAGTAGAGGCGCGCCATTATCAGCACGACGGCGAGGGCTGGGAGGACGTAGGCCGTCGTGGCGAGGATCGTGCCCGGTATGCCCGCCGTCCTCGTGCCGACGAAGGAGGCTATGTTTATGCCGAGCGGCCCCGGCGTCATCTCGGCTATCGAGATTATGTCGGTGAACTCCGCGTTGGTCAGCCAGCCGCGCAGCGTGACGACGCGGCTGCGTATCAGCTCCATCGAGGCGTAGCCGCCGCCGAAGCTGAACGCGCCAAGAAGCAGGAAGGTTTTGAAGAGCTGCCAGTATATCACGCCGCGCTCCCCTTTCTCGCGCCGAGGAAGGCCGCAGCGCCGCCTATGACGCCGCAGACGAGCAGTATCGCTATTATGTCGATATGGAAAATCACCGCCGCCGCGGAGGCTCCCGCGAGCATCGCGACGGACAGCGGCTTTCTGTCCTTCAGCACGCCGCCCGCCATCGTCGCGCCGACGTTTATCATCACCGCCGCGACGCCGGCCTGCATCCCCTTCAGCAGGAGCGCGACCACCGTGCTGCTTCGGAACTGCGCGTAGAACATCGAGATGACGGTGAGTATCAGCATCGGAGGCAGTATCGTGCCGATCACCGTCAGCAGCGCGCCCGCCGTCCCCGCGACGCGGTAGCCTATTATTATTGAGGCGTTGACCGCCATCACGCCGGGGCAGGACTGCGCTATCGCGACCATGTCCATCACCTCGTCCTGCTCTATCCAGCGGAGCTCCTCGACGAATTTCTGCTGGAGCATCGAGATTATGACCATGCCGCCGCCGAAGGTGCAGGCGCTGATTATGAAGCAGGTCTTAAAAAGCGTCCACAGCTTGTGCGCGCCTCGGGCTTCCTCTCCGCGCCCGGGGCTTTCGTTTTTTTCTTCTTCCATAGGGACGGCTCCCCTTCCGTTGATTCGTGTTGCCGCGCGCCGCGCGCTCATCTATAATCGGAGCGGCGGCGTTTGCCGCTTTTTCCTTATGATTGTAGCCGTCCGCCGCGCAAGATTCCAATACAGTTTTTCCTATGCGCCATCGGACGAGCCTATGAATGGAGTGACCGCCGTGACACTGCTTCAGCTTAGGTATTTCATCCGCGTCTGCGCCTGCGGCGGTTTCACGCAGGCCGCGCGTGAGCTGCGCGTATCGCAGCCCAGCGTCTCCGAGGCGGTCAGGAGCCTCGAGGACGAGTTCGGCATGGAGCTGCTTGAGCGTAACAGCCGCGGCGTCGTCCCGACGGCGGACGGCGAGGCCTTCCGGCGCGAGGCGGAGAGGCTCGTCGAAGAGGCCGAGGCGTTCGAGCGCAGGATGCTCGCCCTCGCGGGGACGGCGCGGACGCCCAGGCTCGGCGTTCCTCCGATGCTTGAGACGCTCGTCTTTCCGTCGCTGCTCGCGTCCTACCGCCGGCTGTACCCGTCGTGCTCGATAGAGGCGGTGGAGAACGGCACCGTCACGAACCTCGAGATGGTGCGGCGCGGACTGCTCGAGGCCGCCGTCGCATCGTCGGCGGACGGGGCCCCGCCAGAAGGCTGCGGCGTGCTTGAGCTTTGCCGTACGAGACTGGCCCTCTATCTCCCGTCGCGCCATCCGCTCGCGCGGCGCGAGTCCGCGAGCCTCGCCGAAGGCGCGGAGCTGCCGCTCATCATGCTCGCATCGGACACATTCCTCTCGCGCTTCGTCGAGGAGCGCTGCGCCGCCTCGGGGACGGAGCCGCGCGTGATCATGCGCACGAACCAGCTCGAGGCGATACGGCGCATGATAGAGGAAGGCACAGCCGCGGCGTTCCTATACGAGGGCGTGCTGCCGCCGTCGGAGAAAATACGCTGCCTGCCAGTGCGCGGCCTTCCGCCGGTCTCGACGCTGCTCGTATGGAAGCGGAGCGGACGCCTCACGGCCTCGCTGCGCGGCCTGCTGCGCGCCGCCGCCGAGGCTTTCCCCGATTCGCGCGAAGCCGCGCCTCTCTCACAAAAATCACATAACGAGATGATACAATAACGCCGTCATAAAAAAGAAACGGCGGGATAAAAGGAGCCGGTAAAAATGGCTGAAAACAAACGTATATATCTGATGCGCCACGCGAAGCCCGAGCTGCCCTTCGGCGGGCGCGTCTACTACGGAAGGACGGACTATCCGCTCTCGGAAGAGGGGCGCGAAGCCGCCTCTAGGGTCGGGGCGTTCCTGCGCGGCAGGATAAAGTTCGACGCGCTATACACGAGCGGCATGAAGCGCGCCGTCGAGACGGCCTCGCTCGTCGTCCCGGAAATGGAAGGGACGGCCGTTCCGGAGCTGCGCGAGATCGACCTAGGAGAATGGGACGGACGCTCCTACGACGAGGTGCGCGACCAGTTCCGCGAAATATACGAAAAACGCGGAATGAAATTCGCCAGCACCGCCCCGCCGGGCGGCGAGACCTTCGAGGAGCTCCAGCGCCGGGCTGTGCCCGCCTTTGAGAAGATACTCGCGGCTCACGAAAGCGGCAACATCCTGATAGTCGCCCACGGCGGCGCGATATGGAGCATAACGGCGCGCCTCTTCGGCCTCGACCTCAACGACATGTTCTTCTTCGCGCTCGACTACTGCGGCATCAGCGTCGTAGAGCCATCCTGCGGAAGAATGCGCCTCGTGAGATACAACTGGACGCCGGAGGCCGAACGGCTGTAGCGGCGAAACGAAAAGAGGTAAAAATATGAAGAAAAGAACCGGCGGCGCGGCGGTGGCGCTCGTCGCCGTGATATCCATAGCCCTGCTCGCCTCGGCGGCGTGGCTCGGGGCCGGGGCCGTGAAACGGCGCGGCCTCGAAAAGGGGACGGAGGCGCTTGCGGCCGGCGACTACGCGCAGGCCGCGGCGTATCTTGAGCGCGCGGAGAAATTTTCGCTGCGCGCGGACGCGGCCGTGCTGACGGCGCTCGGCGAGGCGCGCGAGGGGCTGGGCGACGGAGCGGCGGCGAAAGAATGCTATTCCCTCGCGGTCAAGGCCGACGGCGCCCACGCGAAGGCCAGATATAAGCTCGCCATGATATATATAAAGGAGAAGAATTTCGAAGCCGCGCGCAGCGAGGTCGCCGCGCTCGAAAAGCTCGGCACCGGCGAGGCCGCGGGATACGCCCGCGAGCTGAAGAAGGAAGTCCAGCTCGGCTCCGTCAAGAGCATATTCGACGGCATTGTGGACAAAGTCCTGCCGGAGCTCGGCTTCGGCGACAAACCGGCGGAATCGGGGGACGCGCGGTGAAGCGGCTTCTGCGTTCCGCGCTCGCCGCGCTGATGCTCGCCGCGGCGCTTGCCGCCGCGCCCGCCTGCTTCGCCGGAGAGCCCGAGGTCATCGACAACAAAAAGACGGTGCTGCATAAAAATTTCTTCGACATCCCCGTCGCCATCGTGCCCAAAATGGGCTATAACTTTGAGAAAATCGAAAACGGCGTAGTAGACAAAAAGAAAAAAGTCTCGCTCGAGGGCTCGCTGCTGCACATGTCCTACTCGCGCCTGCTCGACGAAATCTCCAACGACGCGCTCAAAAAAGGCAACATGGAGGTCAAGTCGCGCTACTCCTTCATATGGAACGGGAGCCGCGCCGAGCTGATGAAAATATTCGCGGAGGGCCACGGCGCGACCATCGGCAAATGGGTGCTCATCGTGGACAGAGGCGCGGACAAATGCTGGATGGTAAGCGGCTCCTACAACGCGAAGGACATGACCTCGGCGCAGTTCGTGCTCGACATGATACGCAGCGCGTGGTGGGAGAACGGCGCGGAGGAAAGCTCCGGCTGGCCGCTCTACGGCGGCGTCGATCCGGAAGGCACGCCCTTTCGTCTGGCCGGCTTCCGCCAGGACGCGCTGATATACACGAAGGACGGCAAAATACCGACGCAGGCCTCCGACCATGCCCTATTCGTCGTATCCTCGGCGGCGCGCGAATTTATAGCGCCGGAGAAACGCGCTGAATTCGCCCTGCGCGAGATAAAAAACGTAGAACGCGGAGCCGAGCTTGAAATAATATCGCAGACGGAAGAAACGATAGGCGGCGTCCCCGCCGTCGTGATAACGGCGCGGACGAAGGACGAGGCGCGCGCGCTCATATACCAGACCGCGCTCTTCCACAGCCAGCGCGTCACGATGCTCGTCGGCATAGCGCGCGGAGACGCGGATGCGAACCTAGCGCTATTCCAGCGCCTCGCCGCGACATACAACGAAAGCCCGACCGCGAAAAACGACGCGCTGCGCCGCCTTCACCTCACGGCGCGCGGCGGAACGGCGACCTAAAACGCGGCATCGCCGTCCGGAGCCGCCTTCGCGGTTCCGCCGCCATAGACTGCGCCGTGCTGATAAGTGAAACAGATGAAATATAAAAACAGGCGATAAAACTGCCGCAAGACGAAAAACGAGAAAGGAGCGGAAAAATGAAAAAAATAATATCGGCCATACTGGTACTGCTGATGTTTTCCGGCGCGGCCTTCGCAAACCCGGGCCCGCCGCCGAGACCGCCGCGCGGCGGCCCTGCGAGAGGCCCCGCGCCGCGTCCGATGCCCCCGAGGCCCGGCCCGCGCCCGGGACACACGCCGCCGCACATGCGCCCCGGCGGGCCGCCAGGCGCGCACAGGCCGCCGCGTCCGATGCCTCCAAGGCCGGGCGTGAAGCCCGGCCCGCCGCCAGGCATACACAGGCCGCCGGGGCCTCCGCACCCCGGCATAAACCGGCCTCCGCGCCCTATGCCTCCGAGACCGGGCATAAGACCGGGCGGGCCGCCGTCCCGTCCGATGCCGCCGCGCCCCGGACACCCCGGGCCGCGTCCGCTTCCGCCGAGACCTCCGGTGCGTCCGGGCCACATGCCGCCGCCTCCGCCCCCGCCGCCGCGCTACTACCATAGGTATCACCACTGGCACGACGACTGGTTCATAAGCGGACTCGGCATAGGGCTCATAATAGGCGCGCTCTCGAACTCCGGCGGCGGCTACAGCTCCGGCGAACGCGACTACGCGCGCCGCGCCGAGGAAGTGCGAAAGGCCGCGCGCGAGACCGCGGAGCAGCAGGGCAGGCACCTGATCGAGATAATAGAGAGGATAGGCCCGCAGCCGGCGCTCTACGAGCTCAACGAATACTGGCAGGCGCAGGGACAGACGACGGCCCTCGATACGAGCGACCCGATGCGTTCGCTCAAGGTATCGGGCTTCCAGGAAAACCTGACGATAGTCTACTGGATAGACCGCACGCTGGAAAAGGCGACCGTGACGGTCACGGCCCCAGCCTACAACGTCTCTGAAAGCGTCAGCGAGCGCTACCGCTGGAACGAACCCGCCGCGCTGCCCGCGACGGCTCCGCCGCATGCGCTCCCGGTTAAGTCTCCGGCCTCCGGCGGCGCTGAGCTCGGAAGCGCCTTCAAGCGCCTCGGCTTCACGCTGTCAGAAGACGCGCGCACGCCGCAGGGCTATCTGGTGATCCAGAGCGTCGTCCCGGCGACAGCCGCGGCATACGCCGGAGTGAAGAAGGGCGCTGCGCTCACGGCGATCGACGGCAACAGCACCGCGCAGGTCAGCGTGGAACAGCTCTGCGCCTTCATAGACCGCCGCGCCTCCGTCGGAGCCGCAGTGAAAATAACCGTCTCCGAGAACGGAAAGGAGAGAAGCGTGAGACTCCAGCTCTAGGCGAAATTGCGAAAAAGCCTTGCGCCGAAAGCCGCTCTCATGGTAGACTAACAGACGCGGATACGGACCCGTAGCTCAGATGGATAGAGCGACTGCCTCCTAAGCAGTAGGCCATCGGTTCAATTCCGGTCGGGCCCGCCATAATGAAAAGAAAGCCGCTCGGTATAACGCCGGGCGGTTTTTTTCGTACCTTATTGTATTTTTCAAATTATCATGCAAAATCGCGGCGGCTACATAAACACCGGCGCGGCGATTATTCCTACCGCCGCGGAGCAAGCTATGTAGACTATCGGGTGTTTTTTGTATTTTCTGATGAGGAAAAGGATTATCGCGAAGTAGGCTATCCTTCCCCACGGAAGGGCGGAGAGCTGCGGCGCGGCGCCGCCTATGTGGACTACCGCTATGCGGAAGACGTCGAAGCCCGCGGCGGCTATTAGTCCCGTTACGGCGGGGCGCAGGCCGTAGAACATATAGTCTACGTACTTGTTGCCGCTGAATTTTTCAAGCGATTTCGAGACGAGCGTAACGATGACTATCGCCGGGACTATCACGCCGAGCGTCGCTATTATGCCGCCCGTCACGCCCGCTAGGTTGAAGCCGACGTAGGTCGCCATGTTGATGCCTATCGGGCCGGGCGTCGATTCCGAGATGGCTATCATGTCTGTGATGAAGCGCTCGCTGAACCATCCCGTGCGCTGGCTCAGCTCCTGAAGGAACGGGATCGTCGCCATTCCGCCGCCGACGGCGAAGAGCCCTATTTTGAAAAATTCTATGAAAAGCTGAAGCAGTATCATTTACTTCGCCGCCTCTTTCTTCGCCGCGAGCGTTTTATAACTTACGCCGAGCAGCGCCGCGCCGACGATGATCGGTATCGGCGAGACTGAGGTGAATTCCATCAGAACGAAGACGCCCGCGCATACCGCGACGCCGAGCTTATCCTTGACGCCTTTTTTCCAGAGCCCGAGCACAGCGTCGAGTATCAGCGCGACGACGCATATCGAAACGCCGGTCATGGCCTCTTTGACGTATATGTTGTCCTGAAAGTTAGAGAGGAAGGCTGCTATTATGCTGATGATTATTATGCACGGCGAGACGCAGCCGAGCGCCGCGGCTATGCCGCCGGCCGTGCGCCTGACGTGATAGCCGATGAATACGGCGACGTTTACCGCGATGATGCCGGGCAGCCCCTGGCTGACGGCGTAGAAGTCCATCACCTGCTCGTCGCTGACCCATCTCTTTTTTTCCACGCATTCCCTTTTCAGTATCGGCAGCATCGTGTAGCCGCCGCCGAAGGTGACGCTCCCCATTTTGAAGAAGGACAGATATAGATCAAGAAGTTCTTTCATCTTCCGCCACGCAGCTCCTTTCAGGCGCTTCCGCCTAGTTCGTTACTATACTACCAGAGCCGCGAATCGGCTATAAGTGGCTTGCCTGTCAATGCCGGCCAATAATGTAGAATAAAAGCGCGCGCCATAGTTGATGAAGAGTCTCGACTATGTTATTATAATAACGAAGGGAATATACGATATGATAATGACGAGAGAAAGCGACTATGCGGTAAGAATATTAAGGGCCCTCTCCGGCGGCGAAAAGCTTAACGTCGGCCAGATTTGCGACGTTGAGCTCGTGCCTATCCAGTTCGCCTATAAAATTCTTAAAAAGCTGCATAGGGGCGGCTATGTCGAAGTGTTCAGGGGCGTCGGCGGCGGCTGCCGTCTCGCCGTCGATCTCGACAAGGTTTCCCTGTACGACCTTCTTGTGTGCATCAACGAGAACATTTTCGTCAACGCGTGCATGGCGCCGGATTACAAGTGCCCGCGCCGCGACGCGCTATGCGGAGAGTGCCGTTTTCACAGCAACTTGTCGGAGCTTCAGCAGAAATTTGAGGAAGAGCTGAAGTCCCGCAGCATAGCGTCCATGTTCAAATAAGGAATTTTTTTACACCAAAAGTGGAGTAGATATATCAAAAAAAATTTAATGTGTGGGAGGAAAAGTTATGAATCAGTGTTTCGGGTGCAACACATGTAAGAGCGCGGACAAACCGCTCGAGGATTTCATACGCACGCTGCCCAACGAGACTTCGCATCATAGGGTCGCGGGCCAGTCGGTGAAGTGCGGCTTCGGGCTTCAGGGGGTCTGCTGCCGTCTCTGTTCCAACGGTCCGTGCCGCGTGACGCCGAAGGCGCCGAAGGGAATATGCGGCGCGACCGCGGACGTCATCGTGGCGCGCAATTTCCTGCGCGCGGTCGCGGCGGGCTCCGGCTGCTACATCCACATCGTCGAGAACACGGCGCTTAATCTGAAGAACACGGCGCTCGCGAAGGGCGAGATCAAGGGCGAGAAGGCTCTCGAGCACCTCTGCGAGCTCTTCGGCGTGACCGGGGGCGACAAGTACGAGAAGGCGCTCGCCGTCGCCGATATGGTGCTCGCCGACATCTACAAGCCCGCCTACGAAAAGATGGAGCTGGTCAAAAAGATGGCTTACCCGCCGCGCTACGCGAACTGGGAAAAGCTCGGCATCCTTCCGGGCGGTGCAAACGCGGAGATAGTCAACGGCGTCGTAAAGTGCTCGACGAACCTCAACTCCGACCCGGTGGACATGCTGCTGACATGCCTCAAGCTCGGCATATCGACGGGGCTCTACGGCCTCACGCTGACGAACCTGCTGAACGACGTGATGCTCGGCGAGCCGGAGATACGCCCCGCCCCCGTCGGCCTCGGCGTAATCGACCCTGACTACATAAATATAATGATAACGGGCCATCAGCACTCATGCTTCTCGTACCTTCAGGACAGGCTCGTGCAGCCCGACGTCGAGGCGAAGGCCAAGGCGGCGGGCGCGAAGGGCTTCCGCCTCGTCGGCTGCACCTGCGTCGGGCAGGACTTGCAGCTCCGCGGCGCGCACTACACCGAGGTGTTCGTCGGACACGCCGGCAACAATTTCACCTCTGAAGCGGTGCTTTCGACCGGCGCGATAGACGCGGTGCTCTCCGAGTTCAACTGCACCCTGCCCGGCATCGAGCCGATCTGCGACGCGCTCGGCATAAAGCAGATATGCCTCGACGACGTGGCGAAGAAATCCAACGCCGAGTACATGCCCTTCGTCTTCGAGACGCGCGAAGCCGACGCCGACAGAATCATCGACAAGGTGCTCGAATCATACAAGAACCGCCGCGGCAAGGTCGAGCTTCGCCTCATGCCGGAACACGGCAACAAGGACACCATCACCGGAGTTTCCGAAGTTTCGCTTAAAAAGTTCCTCGGAGGCAACTGGAAGCCGCTAATCGACCTCATCGCCGCGGGCGAAATAAAGGGCGTCGCGGGCGTGGTCGGCTGCTCGAACCTCACCTTCGGCGGGCACGACGTGCTCACGGTCGAACTGACGAAAGAGCTGATCAAACGCGACATTATAGTCCTCTCCGCGGGATGCTCGTCCGGCGGGCTTGAGAACTGCGGTCTCATGGAGCCGAAAGCGGCGGAGCTCGCAGGGCCGAAACTCCGCGCCGTCTGCGAAAAGCTCGGCATCCCGCCCGTGCTCAACTTCGGCCCGTGCCTCGCGATAGGCCGTCTTGAGATAGTCGCTACGGAGCTCGCCGCGGCGCTGGGCGTAGACCTGCCGCAGATGCCGCTCGTACTCTCCGCCCCTCAGTGGCTCGAAGAGCAGGCGCTCGCCGACGGAGCATTCGGCCTTGCGCTCGGACTGCCGCTCCATCTCGGCGAGCCGCCCTTCATCACGGGAAGCAAAGTCGTCGTGGACGTGCTCACGGAGCAGATGAAGAGCCTCACGGGCGGACAGGTGATAATAGATCCGAACGCGGCGACCGCCGCCGATACGCTGGAGCGGATAATCCTCGACCGCCGCGCGGCCCTGAACATCTAAGAAAGGAGGGCGGCTGCGATGAAGCGTATTTTTATAGACGCCGACAAATGCGACGGCTGCATGAACTGCACCCTCGCCTGTATGAACGCGCACCGTAACGACGGCGAAGAGGACATCTACACGCTCGACCTCGGCGGCGCTGAAAGCGAAAGCCGCTGCTTCATCCGCCTCGGCGCGGGAAAAAGCTACAAGCCCATATTCTGCCGCCACTGCGACGAACCGATGTGCGTCACGAGCTGCATGAGCGGCGCTATGAGCAAAGACCCGGAGACCGGCCTCGTCACATACGACGAAAACAAATGCGGAGCGTGCTTCATGTGCGTTATGAACTGCCCCTTCGGCCTGCCCAAGCCTGACACGCTCACGCGCCAGAAAGTCATAAAATGCGACTTCTGCGAAGGGCGCGAAGAAGGCCCCGCCTGCGTCAAAGCGTGCCCGAAAGAGGCCATATACGTAGAGGAGGTGCGCTGACATGAAACATCTCATAATCGGATGCTCCGCCGCAGGAATAGCCGCCGCGCGCAAAATACGCGCCCTGCGCCCCGACGACGAAATAACCGTCGTTGCGAAGGACGCCGCGCCGCACTCGCGCTGCATGCTCCACCACTTCATCGGCGGACGCAAAAGCGCCGAAGAGATAAACTTCGCCGGAGCGGACTTCTTCGACAAAAACCGCGTGGAATTCATCGCCGGCGAAGAAATCACGAAAGTGCTGCCCGAAGAAAAGGCCGTCCTCGGCGCTAAAAGCGGCCAGATACACTACGACCGCCTGCTGATCACCACCGGCGCGAGATACTTCATCCCGCCCGTGCCGGGCTTCCGCGACGGTAAAAACGTCTACGGCCTCCGCGACTTGGACGACGCGCGCAAAATCAGCGAAGCGGCGAAAAACGCGAAAGAATGCGTCATAGTCGGCTCCGGCCTCGTCGGCCTCGACGCCGCCTACGCCCTCGCCGAACGCGGCGTGAAATGCCGCATAGTCGAGATGGAAGACAGGCTCTGCCCCTTGCAGCTCGACGAAACGGCAGCCGCGCCCTACAAGGCGCTGTTCGAGAAAGCGGGATGCGAATTCTACCTTTCGAAAAAAGCCAGCGCCGCGGAGCTCGACGCGGACGGCAACGTCGCCGCCGTCATGCTCGACGACGGCACGCGCCTTCCCGCGGACTTCCTCGTAGTCAGCGCCGGCGTGCGCCCGAACATAGAGTTCCTCGAAGGCAGCGGAATAGAGCTCGACCGCCGGATCGTCACCGACGGGCGCATGCGCACCAACGTCCCCGACGTTTACGCCGCCGGCGACGCGGCGGGCCTCTCCGGGATATGGCCCAACGCCGCGCTCCAGGGCGAAATAGCCGCGAAAAACATGTGCGGAGTCGAAGCCGAATACACCGACCGCTACGCGATGAAAAACACCATGAACTTCTTCGGCCTCACGACCCTCTCGCTCGGCCCCAACAACGCGAACGAAGGCGACGAAGTGCTGACCGCCGAAAGCCGCGGCGGATACGCGAAAGCCGTCATTCGCGACGGAAAACTCGTCCACATCACCATCCAGGGCGACATCGGCAACACCGGCTTCTGGCAGGAAATAATAAAGCGCGGCATAAACCCCGCCGTCCCCGGCAAACGCCTGTCGGAGCTAAGCTACGCCGACTTCTGGCGCTACGACGCGGCGAACGGAAAGTATGCGTGGGAGTAGAGACTTGCCGGCGCAGTCCCAGTGTCTGCGAACTTTAGAGAAATGATTCGAGGCCCCCGTGCGGGGGCCTCTTCTTGTACTGCGGATAAACTTTTGTGGAAAACGCGGGGCTCTGTCATGGTTTTCCGGACGCGCCGCCTCTCTCAGACGCTGCCGCCTGAAAAATATTCCTTCGCGAGATTTATGAAAAGCTCTATCGCGGGGCTTTTCCATTTATTTTTATGGTACGAGCAGAAAGCCGTGATGCGGTTTTCCTTGAGCTCGGTTTCCAGTTCTACGAGCTGCCCGCTTTCAAGTTCGCCGCTGACGGCGAAATACGGAAGGAAGGCGACGCCGAGGTCGCTCATTACGCTGCGTTTGATAGCCTCGACGCTCCACAGCTCTATCACGTTTTCGATAAATATGTCGCGTTCGCGCAGGTAGCCGTCGAATATTTCCTGGGAGATACAGTGCTTGTCGTTGCTGATCAGAGTGACGCTCTTGTGCTGCCCGCATGAGACGAAATCCCCTTCTTCGGCGGCGAGCGAAGGCGACGCGACGAGCGCCTGACGGAAATCCGCGAGCTCGTGGGTCACGACGGAGCCGGACGCGCCGCCCACGTTGTAATGCACTGCAACGTCGATTTCCCCGTTCAGCAGCCTGCAGCGCGCCGCGTAGCAGTTCTGCGTCTGCACGAGAAGTTTCACGCGCGGGGCCGCCTCGCGGAAAGCCCGTATAAACGGCTGGCTTTTGTATGTCAGAATCGTTTCCGGCATCGATACGCGCAGCGTGCCGGTGATTTCTCCGCCTGCCTTCCCTGCCGCGCGCAGCCGTCCGCCGAAGGGCTGAAGCCGGCGCGCGATATAGCAGAAACGCTGATAGTGACGACCTCTTCCGCCTCTACGGGCGACCTTGTAAGCAAATTCGGCGACCCCGTGCGCGGCGTTATGATAAGCGCGGTTTTCAAGGCCGTCGGCTTGAACGGAGCGCGCTGGGAAAATTTCGACGAGATCGGCAAAAGCGGCGAAAAGGAGAGAAAAGAGTTTCTCGACAGGGTGAGAAGACTCATATAAGCAGCCGTACAAGCGGCGGTGAAGCGCGGCGCAGGAAGGGATTCCGACGCCGCGCTTCGCTGCGCGTATGCGCTCCGTCCCGGCGTGCCGCCGGAAACGGAAGGCGGGCGCGGAGCTGTTATTCCGCGCAGTCGAGTTTCTGCATTTCGTAGCTTTTGTATATTCCCGCTTCGCGTTTTTTCGTGGCGTTTTCGCTTTTGAACGTGCCGTCTACGATGTTCTTGAAGCCTTTTTTGAGGACGAGCGCTTTGATGTAGCCGAGGTGCGGGCAGCGGTCGTGGTGGTAGTTGTCCGTGACCATGCAGGACGAGAGGTGGACGGCGACCTCGTCTTTCTTGATTCCCGTCGCTTGGGCGAGTTTTTTCGAGAAGTGTTCGAGTTTCGAGGCGAGGCTCGCTCCGCAGCAGCCGCCGCAGGTGAGCGCGATGTAGCGGACGCCGTGAGCGTAGCCGCAGTCTTTGAAGAATCCGGCGCGCTCGTAGAAGCTGTCGGTGCAGGCGAAGCCGCTGCATCTCTGCCGCGCGACGTCGCACTGTATTATGAGTACGAATTTTATGCCCATGTTTCTCCCTCCTGATAGAGTTTTTTGATTTTCCCCACGTCTGAATTATACTATCGCCGCGCCTCGCCGGGCAATTTTACGCGGCGGGTTTCAGCGGCTTCGCGAGTTCGGCTGCGGCGAAGCGGTGATGAAATTCGTGACGTGCGCCTGCGCGGACACCCCTTTGCTGAAAGCGCGGAAGCGCAGCAACGCGCGTCGTTTGCGCGGCGTAAGCCATACGAGAACCGTGCGCCGCCTCCGTTTCCGGCTAATGGATTGGAAGGCGTTTGTGGGGCGGTTCGTCCGTCGTCCGGGGGCGCCGCGGTCATTCTATCGCTTCAAGCTCAGGCAGGTACGGCAGCTCTGCGCTCGGGTCTTTTACGGTGATTTTTGCTTTCGCCGCCGCGCCGCCTGAGTCGGCCGCCGTTATGAGATGTCCGCCGGGCGTCATGGGCCACGCGACTGTACGCCCGCCCTCCGTCGAGCCTATGTATTCTCCGTCGGCGAACCAGTAGAGCGCGCCATCGCCGCCCGCCGCCGTGAGTATCAGCCGCCCTCCGTTTTCGGCGAGCGTGTAGGCCGCGCCGTCGCGCGGCGAGGTTATTTTGAGGCGCGCCGCCGTCCCGGCGTTTCCGCGCGAGGCGAAGAAGCGCGCGAGTTCGTCGGGCCAGACTGTTTTCAGCTCGCCGCCGCGCATTACGTGGATGCGGCAGGGCTCCGTGCTTGTTACGTTTTTTATGACCAAGTCGGTCGTTTTCTGAGGGCAGTACGGATTGCGCGGCGCGCCCGAGAGCGCGCAGAGTTCTGTTTTTTCGACGCCTGTGGGGAGCGCGAACCACGGGTCGTTTTTCTGCGTCAGGCGCAGCATGACGCGCACGGCGGCGGGGGCGGCGGCGGTGAGGCCCGCGAGGTTGGGGCGCGGCCTGCCGCCCGGATCGCCGAGCCAGACTACGAGCGTCCACTCGGGAGTGACTGCGGCGGCCCACGCGTCGCGCATGCCGTACGACGTGCCTGTCTTGAAGGCTATGATTTTCCCGTCGGTTTCCGCCCCCGCGTAGGCGGGGAGATTGCGGCGCGCGCCTTTGAGCGCGTCGAGGACGAGCGCGGCGGAGGCTTCGGAGAGCACGGGCGTCTCTTCTGGGGCGGGCGCGTTTTCGTACCAGACGAGCGGCGCATACCGGCCTCCGGCTGCGAGCGCGCGGTAGGCCCGCGCGAGTTCGAGTGGCGAGGTCTCGCATCCGCCTAGCGCGAGGCTCTCTCCATACCACGCCGCGTCGTGGCTGAGCGAGGTGAATCCGAGACGGCGCAGCAGGCCGAGGACGTTCTCGGGGCCCGCGGCGCGGAACATTTTCACGGCCGGGACGTTGAGCGAGTCTACGAGCGCGGCGCGCGCGGAGACGGGGCCGCGGTAGAGCCGGTCGAAGTTGCGCACGCCCGCCGCTCCGTCGCCGTCGGGAACGTCCGCTATCATAGTCGCGGGGGCGGCGGCTCCGCGTTCGAAGGCGAGCGCGTATATGAAAGGTTTCAGCGCGGAGCCGGGCGAACGCGGCGAGGCTGCGCAGTCCACCCACGCGGCGGGCGCGCCGGTGCCTTCGCGCGCGTTGCCGATGTAGCCGCGCACTTTCGCGGTTTCGTTCTCCACTAGCACGGCGGCGGCCGTGACGCCTTCGTCCATGTTTATGAGCGCGGCGCGCAGCTCTGCGAGCAGCAGGTTCTGTTTGCCGGAGTCGAGCGTCGAGCGGAAGCGCCCGTATTTGTCGAGATGTTCGCGCGCGCCGCCCATTTTCGCGGCCATGTCCGCCGCCTGTATGCGAGCGGAGGCTATGTCGCGCCGCGCCTTCGGCAGAGGCTCGCGCTTCGCGCGGCGCGCCTCCTCGGCGGCAGCGGCGCCGCGCTCGGCGAGCGTGTCTATGAGCCTGTCGCGCAGTTCGAGCGCCCGCTCCGGGTGGCGGTCTGGGCGGTAGTAGGCCGGGCCGCGCAGTATTCCCGTGAGCAGCGCGGCCTCGGCGAGGGTCAGCTCCTTCGCGGATTTGCCGAACCACGCGCGCGCCGCGGCTTCCACGCCGCGCGTGTTGCCGCCGAATGGGACGCTGTTCAGGTAGATTTCGAGTATTTCGTCTTTTGTGAGGATGAATTCGAGAGCCGCCGCCTGCGTGAATTCGAGCAGCTTGTTCGGCAGAGTGCGCTCGCGCGGCACCGCGAGGCGGACGACCTGGCTCGTTATCGTCGAAGCGCCGGAGACGACGCGCCCCACGGTCGCGTTCTGGTACGCCGCGCGCGCGAGCGCGAGCCAGTCCACGCCGCGGTGCGCGTAAAAACGCCTGTCCTCTATCGCGACCGCCGCGGCTGGCATCCAGCGCCCCATCTCGGAGAGCGGGACGGGGAGCAGCCATTCACCCTCGGACGAAAGCCTGCCGCGCAGCGGCGCGCCGCGCATGTCAGTGACGACGAGCGACGATGGGCGGCGCAGTACGCGCTCCATCGGAAGGGCGCGAGCCGCCGCGCCGTATATGCACAAGAATATAAGTATGACGAGGGCGGCTTTTTTCTCCGCCCCCGACATTTTGAAACGCGAAAGGAGAGCGCCGGGCACGCCCGGAACTCTCCCCGATGTTTCTTTATTTCGCGGCATTTACCTTTATCGTGCCGCCGCCGCTGACGCTCGATATTCCCGCGTCGTACATGCACTCGGCGTAGATCTGCGGGACTGCGAAGTAGCCTTCGGTCACGGCGCGCATCGCGTAGCGCCACGTGAGCGGCTTTTCGAGGCGGTCTATGTAGAGGACGAGCCTGTCGTCGCGCTCGTCGGCGGTCACGCCCGCAGGCGTCTGTTCGCCGTCCGCGGCGAGGCGCGCCTCTTCTATCTCAAATCCGGCCGGGAGCGGAAGGACCACAGCCACGTCTTTCAGCGCGCCGGATTTCGGCGTCACCGTGACCGTCGCGGTGAGAGCCGCGCCGCGTTCGACCGAGCCTTCTACGGCCTTGCCGGAGCGCTCCGCTATGCGCTGGCGCAGCTCTATGCCGTCGTCGCGCTGTTTTATCCCGCCGGTCGGGATGTAGGAGACCGACCACGCCGCGTAAAGGCGCGCTTTACCGGTGTTCCTCGCCGTGTATTCTCCGGCTTTGTCGGAGGTCACGGACGGGGTTTTGGCGTTCACTTTTCCGTCGAAGCCTGCGCAGGAGAGCGCGCCTGACGGCGTTCCGCGGCTCGGGTTCGCGGCGAACCAGCGTCCGAGCGAGGCGACCGCGAAGCCGCCTTCCTGCGTCGTGAGACGCGCGCCGGAGTTTATCTTCTCGATCAGCGCCGATGCCGCCGCCGCGGTTTCCGCTCCCGCCGGCTCAGCGTATGTGCGAGCGAGCAGGCGGAGCGCCTCGTCGCGCAGAGCTGAGTCGAAGTTGTCGCCGCCTCCGGCGCTCTTCGGTGCAGCTGACGGCTTGCCTATCAGCGACATGGCTGACTTTTTGTCGCCCGCCGCCGCGTAGGCCGAGGCGAGCAGCAGACGGCCCGACGGGGCCATCTGCCCGGCGTTCTCGTTGAGGCTTTCCATCCACCCGAGCGGCGCTTCGCCCGCGAGCGCGAGCACGAACGAGGCGTATGCGCGCCTCGTCAGAGTGTCGCGCCACGCTTCGTCGCTTTCGTCGCTAGGCGCGGCGGGCAGCAGCGCGCGCGCGTATTCGACGGCGGAGCGCAGAACGTCGCCGGAGACCTCGTATCCCATGCGGCGCGCCTCGAGCAGGAAGTGCGCCCCGTAGAGGCTCTCCCACGGACGCGACCACGATTCGCCGGAGCGTCGCGGGAAGCCGCCGTCGTAGTTCTGGCGCGCCTCAATCGCGCGTATCGCCGAGGCCGCGGCGCCGCCGTCCGCGAGCGCGGGGTCAAGCCCCTTTACGAGCTCCGGCGCGAATATCCGCGTCCACGCCGCCGAGACGGTCTGCTCGAAACATCCGTAGGGGTACGAGGCGAGCATGCGCGCGACGGACGAAATCGAAAGCTGCGGCATAGCGGATAGCGCCGCCGTCACCTGCGCGAAGTTTTCCGCGCCGTCCCTGCCGGCGCCGGGGAGCGCAAAGCTCCATTTCCCGCCAGGCTCGAGCGTCTTGAATCCGCTCTCCGTCACGCGCGGCGCGGCGGGGCGCACCGGCAGCTCCGTCTCGGAGACCGCGGAGCCGCCGGGCCATTCGGTCGTGAAGCGCACCTTCGCGACGCCCGCGCCCTTCGCCTGGAAGCGCAGCGGAACTGTGACGGAGCCGTTCGGCTCTATCGTAAGCTTCTTATAATCGCGGCATGAGAAATCCATGCTTGCGAGCTTTGATTCGTCGAGGCTCTCCGCCTTTAAGATAACTTCTATGGGTTTACCGGTCATGTTGAAGAGCCTGCACGGCGCTTCAAAAACGTCGCCCGGCGCCGCGAAGCGCGGAAGCGACGGCTCCGTCACGACGTCGCGCGCGATGCGCGTCTCCGTCTCGCCCGCGCCCTCGGCGGAGGGCGTCGCGGCTATCGCCATGACGCGCGCCGTCCCCGAAAATTCCGGCACGTCGAGCGTAACGGAGCATTTTCCGTTTTCGTCCGTCCTCGCGCGCGCCGTCAGGCAGAGCGTGCGGAACCTCTGCGCCTGCACCGGGCTGAGGTTGTTCTGCATCTTCATCATGCGCGACGCCATAGCGGCGTCCATCTCGGCCCCCATGCCGCCGCCCGCCGTGAGCAGCGGCGTGCCGGGCTTCTCGGGCGTGAGCATCGAGCCGTAGAGGTCGTAGGTCTCGACGCCGAGCTGCCTGCGTCCCGTGAAGAACTCCCACGGCGCGGGCGTCTCGTAGCCCGTGAGGCCGAGTACCGTCTCGTCGGTCACCATCAGCGTCACGTCCGCCGCCGCGCCCCTGCCCGCCGCGTCCTTCACGGAGAGCGATATTTTATTTTCGCCGGGCTTCATCTCGGGCACGGGCGCAATCTCGACGGTCAGGCGGCTGTCGGAGTTGTCCACGAGCAGCGGCGCGGCTCCGAAAGCGCGCGGCGGCCTGCCGTCCTTCGAGGCGGGGCGCACGACGTGCGCCGTGATCCACGCGTTCGGCTTCATCTCTTCCGTTACTTTAACGGAGAACTCCGCCGTCTTTCCGCTTATCGCGCGGCACTCCTCCCAGCGCGGCGACGAGGTCGCGACGGAGAGCAGCACCGAGCCCACGAACGGGGATTTTATCTTGATTTTCGCGGTTTCCCCGACCTTGTAGCTCTTTTTGTCGGTCGTCACGGTCACGGCGTCCGGCAGCTCCGTGCCGCCCTCGCCGCCAGCGCCGTAGACGTAGAGGCGCGACGATGCGCGCGACGAGCCGTCCGCCGTTTCCACGCGAAGGAGGTACTGCCCCGGTTCCTTCGGCGTCACCGCGCCTTTGCCCACGCCGTCCGTCAGCTTTATCACGCCTTCGCCGCGCGGAATCAGCTCTTCTTCGACCCTGCGGCTCATGCGCCCTTCGCTCTCAAAGACGACCGCGCGGCGCACCGCGAGGAAGAAGGAATATTTCATCTCCTTCACAGGCGCGGGCGAGCCGTCCGTCTTTACCGCCGCGGCGCGGAAATTCACGGCGCGTCCGGGGGCGGCGTTGTCCGGCATATCTATGCCCGCCATCACCTCCGACGGATACCACGGCACGATGACCGTCTCGTAGGTCCAGCGTCCGCCGTCGTCCATTACGCCAGCGCGCACGGAGAGGCCGAGCATCGACGGGACGCTCCATCCGCCGCACTCGAGCGCGGCGACAGCCTTGCCATCCGCGTCGAGCTCGCCGGAGGCGAAGAGGCGGCTTTCGGGCGAGAACTTCTTTTCTTCGTCGCGGAAGGAGAAGCCCTTCCATTTCTCGTGTTCAAAATTTTTGTCTATAAGCCGCAGCTCCGCCTCCCACGCCATGCCGGACGCCGGGCTTCCGAATGCGTGACGCGCGGATATGTTTATCTCCGTTTTGCCGTTTCCGGTGACGGAGGCCGGTTTCGCCGACGCTTCTACGAACATGCGCGGCGAGGCGAAATCTTCGACGTAGACGCTCTTGTAGCAGAGCGCGCGCTCCGAGCCTGGGACGGACAGTTCGAAGCCCCACGAGCCGGTCTGGGCTTCGGCGGGAAGTTCGAGCTCCGAGGCGAAAACTCCCTCCGCCGTCAGCTTCGCGTCGAGCGTCGTCCAGAGCTTGCCGGGCGACCAGACTTTCATCTTCATCGGGAAGGGCTCGGGCGCTTTGCCGTCCGCGCCGCGGACTATCGCGAAAACCGGGATTTTCTCGCCTGGGCGGAAAATGTCCCTCGGCGTCCAGCAGTAGGCGGAATATCCGCGCTCGACCCACGGCAGGCCGCCCGTGTCGAATTCGTCGTTGCCGCCGAAAAGCCCGCTGAAGAGGTTGATGTACGACGCGTCGCCGTCCTTCTCCGCGACCGCCGTGTATGGCCTGCCGCGCTCGTCGTCCGGCGTGAGCGCTATGCGCGCCGTGCCGTCGGCCCCAGTGACGCCCGTTCCGACCGGCTGGTTGGAATGCGACCAGAGCGTGACCTTCGCGCCCGCTACGGGCTTCGCGGTCGATACGGAGAGCACGCGCGCGACCGCGCCGCTCTCGCCTACCGATACGGTCAGCCCGAGGTCCGTGACGTTTATCATGCGCCGCGCCTCGCTCCACGCTCGGCCCTGCCCCTGCGCTATGACGAGGAAGACGCCGCGCTCGCCGCCGAGCAGCGGGCGCAGGTCGAGCGCGCGCCGCGCCGTCTCGTTCGGGCGGCCTTTAACCGAAAATTCCTTCGCGACGACGTAGCGCGAAAGGTCCGTCGGGTAGTTGTACTCGCCGTAGCCGCCGCGCGCCGCGAGCGGGATGTTGTTGTCGTAGAGCTTCCAGATTATCACGCGCAGCCTGTCGAAATTTACGCTCTCGACCGGCACGCGCATCGAATCCTCGGGAGATATGACGCTGCCCGGCTCGGGGAAGCGCACCGACGGCTCGACGTCGGGGAATATGAAGGCGCGGCTCCACTCAGCCGCGAGGGCGCGCCCCGAAAGCGCGGGGAATCCCTTCTTTATCGTCACCTTCACCCTGTCCTGCGGCCCGAAGCCCTTAGACGCAAGCGCGAAGCCGCCGCCGTAGGGCTCGACCGTGAAATCCTTCTTCGGCGAAATCTCTATGAAAGAGGCCGCCTTCGCGAGATCGACGGGCGCGGTCGTCTCTATTATTATCCGCCCGCCGTCCATGCCGGACTCCGCGCGCGCGCCGCGCAGCTCCATCACGAGCGAGCGCTTCAGCTCGACGCTCACGGCCTTCTCAAGTCCGAGCGGCCCGGCCTCGGAGGGAAGCCCCGCCGCTATCGAAAGGAAAAGCCTTTCCGCGCGCGCCGCGCCGACGGAGAGGCGTATCTTTTTCGAGACCGTCTGCGTCAGCGCGTAGTCGTACGTCCCGCCCTTCTCGTCCTTCACCTCGGCGTAGCCGCGCAGCCGTGAAGGCGAGACCGGCAGCGAGAACTCGAGCTCGAACTCCGTGCGCCCGCTTTGCTGGTCGAAATCCGTCTGCTTCGCGCCGGTGAAGGCGAGCGCCGGAGTGGAGAAGGTGAAGCTCCGCGCGCCGGAGAGCGCTTCGCCGCCCGCCGACGCCAGCGAATCGCGAGCGGTAGCCGTGTAGCGCGTCGCGGGCGCGAGCCGTCCGCCCGACGGCGTAAAGACGAAGGTCGAGCCGTCGCGCCACTCGCCCGCGCCCGCTATCTCCGGCGAAAAGACGAAAGGCGACTCGGACGGCGCGAGTTTCTTTCCGACGGCGTCGTCCGCGACTGCGGCCTCGCTGAAGCGCGCCGTTATCTCGACCGCGCCGCCGGTCTCGCCCTGCGGCGAGAAGGAACGGACGTAAAAGCCGCCCTTCCCGCCGAGCACCGGCGCGGCGAAAAGCGCGAGCGCCGCGAAAACGGCGCACGCCGCGAGAACTCCGCCCGAAAGCAATCTTCTGTGCTCCATAGCTATACCTCCGCAAAAGAGTATTTTTCAAGTTTTCCACCGGCATAAGCATACAACGAAAATGTGGAGATTTTAAGCCCGTCGTGTGCGATTTATGTGAGAATCCGCTCCGCGGCACGTGCCTTACGATTTAAGGGAAACCCGGATAAAAACGAAAAATTCAGCCAGCCGAATGCTCCGGGGCCGCGCCGGGCCCGTGTTATAACATTATAATTTTTTAATATTGGACGCGCCCGCGCGCGTTTGATATAAAAAACGCAAAGCAAATTACAGACATCTCTTTAGGAGGCGTTTTCATTGAACATAGTCGAAAAATTCAGCACGCTCGGCGTAGACAACGCGCCGGGACAGGAAAGCTTGCAGAAAAACGAAGCGCTCGACCTTCGCGGGCCTAAGCTCGAAGGCGCGCCCGTGGACTTCAGCCACGGCGACGTAGACGCGCACAAGCCGACGCCCGGCAGCTTCGAATTCTTCGCCAAAGGCGTCGAAGAGGGCGCGTCGCAGGCCTACACGCCCTACCGCGGCAGAAAAGAGATACTCGAGGACGTGGCGGCGAAACTCTCCGCCTTCTCGGGCGCCGCGATAGACCCCGCGAAAAACCTCATCCTCACGCCCGGCACGCAGGGCGCGCTCTTCCTCGCGATGGGCGCGAACATCATGCCCGGAGACAAAGTCGCCATCGTCGAGCCGGACTACTTCGGCAACCGCAAGATGACCGAGTTCTTCGGCGGCGAACTCGTGCCGGTACTCATGCACTACGAGGACAAAGAAAAAGGCTCGGGCATAGACCTTGCCGCGCTCGAAGAGGCCTTCAAGGGCGGTGTGAAGCTCTTCCTCTTCTCGAACCCCAACAATCCCGCCGGCTGCGTCTACTCTCGCGAAGAAATACTCAAAATCGCAGAACTCGCGAAAAAATACGGCGCGACGCTCATCGTCGACGAGCTCTACTCGCGCCAGGTATATCCGGGCGTCGAGTACACGCACCTTTGCGCGCAGAAGGAGATCCCGGAAAACCTCGTAACGATAATCGGCCCGTCAAAGACCGAGTCGCTCAGCGGCTACCGTCTCGGCGCGGCCTTCGGCACGGCTGAGATAATCGAGCGCATGGAAAAGCTACAGGCCATCATGTCGCTGCGCTGCGGCGGCTACAACCAGGCCGTATTCCGCTGCTGGTTCAGCGAGCCGGAAGGCTGGCTCGCCGCGCGCGTCGCGGAGCACCGGCGCATACGCGACGACATCATGGCGGTGATAAAGAAAGTCCCCGGCGTGACGGCGCGCCCGACCGACGGCGGAAGCTACCTCTTCATCAGCATACCGGAGCTCGACGTGTCGCTCCACCAGTTCATCCGCATCGCGCGCGAGCACGCCGGCGTCACCGTAACGCCCGGCACCGAGTTCGGCCCGCAGTTCCTGCACAGCTTCCGCATCAACTTCTCGCAGGACCACGACAAAGCCGTCGCCGCGATGGAGCGTCTCTTCAAGCTCATGGAGCTTTACAGAAAATGAGCGGAAAGAAAAAAGACCCCGTCCCGCAGGGAAAATATGTCCCTGCTACGCGCTGCGGGAACATGATATTCACGGCCGGCATGACGCCGCGCAAAGACGGCGTGCTCCAGTTCTCCGGCAAGGTGCAGCCCGGCGAGCCGCTTGAAAAATACCGCGAAGCGGCGCGTCTTGCCGCGGCCAACGCTCTTACCGCGGCGCGCAACAGGCTCGAAGAGGGCGAAAAAATAGCGCGCGTCCTCTCGATGACCGTCTACGTCAACGCCGCTGACGGCTTCTCGGCCCACTCGAAAATCGCCGACTTCGCGAGCGAATACCTCTGCGAAGAGCTCGGCGAACCGGGCACCGCCGCGCGCGCCGCGATAGGGATAGCCGGCCTCCCCGGAGAAGCGCCCGTCGAAATACAGCTCGTCTGCATGGCCGGGTAAAAATCCCAAATTTGCGAAACAAAGCGAAAATGCCGCCCGAAGCGAAAACGGGCGGCATTTTCACACGTGTCCGCCCGTCTCGCAGAACACGGCAAAATCCATAAATTTTAGTCGTTTCCGCACGTTCGCCGAGCCGGCGTAAATTCGCGGCGCTTTGCACGATATGTGAAAAAAGTCTCCGCGCACCACAGTTTTCCGTACTTGCCGCCCGTTCGCCGCCGCGTATATACTTTTCACGGATCCATGCGCGCGGCTGCGTTTCGCGGCTAGCGCGCAAATTTCACGACGGAGCGTAAATTTGCGGAGGCGGCGCGATGCTCAAGAACGGCGCGTTATACATCTACGAAGTCTATAAGGAGAAGAGCTTTTCCAAGGCGGCGCAGAAGCTCTATGTGTCTCAGCCCGCTCTCAGCGCGGCGATACAGCGCGAGGAATCGCGGTGGGGATGTGCCTTCTTCGACAGGGGCCGCGCGCCGGTGGAGCTCACGGAGGCGGGACGGCGATACGTCGCGGCTGTGGAGAACATGCTGCGCGAGCAAAAGGCCCT
The DNA here is from genome assembly GCF_002159945.1 of Cloacibacillus sp. An23. NCBI lineage: Bacteria > Thermotogati > Synergistota > Synergistia > Synergistales > Synergistaceae > Cloacibacillus > Cloacibacillus sp. An23. The sequence continues at coordinate 162,169 of NZ_NFJQ01000007.1, forward strand.
CGAGGAATACTTCGACGGCTTCCTCGCGGAGCGGCGCATGACGCTCAACATCGGAGCCCCGGCCTTCTTCTGCACCTACGTGCTTCCCGCGCTCGTCAAAAAATTCAGCGCGGAACACCTCGGCGCCCGCGTGAACATAATTGAGGCCGGAGTGGACGACCTCGTCAACTGCCTGCAGGCCGAGACGATAGACGTATGCATCGCGGTCGAGGAACTGCCGCCGAACGCCTACAAAAGCGCGGAGATAGGTGAAGAGGAGATAGTGTTGGCCGTGCCGCGCGATTTTCCCGTAAACAGACATCTCGCGGAGCTCAGCGTGACCGCCGGCGACCTCGATGGCCTGCGCGTGAGGGACGGCGCGCCGCGCGTCTCGGCGGCGGAGTTCGCGGACGTTCCGTTCCTGCTGCTGAAAAAAGGCAACGACATGCACGACCGCGCGCTGAAAATTTTTCAGCAGGCGCGCGTGACGCCGAAGGTGATAATGACGCTCGACCAGCTCATGACATCGTACCATATGGCGGCGGCGGGCATAGGCGCGGCCTTCGTGCGCGCCGAGCTGATAAGGTACGACGGCGGCGGCCTCTGCTTCTACCGCATAGACGACGCGCGCACCGTGCGCGGAATCTACGTGGCCCGCAAAAAGTCGCGCAAACTGCCACAGGCCGCGGAGGCTTTCATGGAGTTTATGATGAAAAACAGCGCCGTCCGGCGCGGCGGCGGAGAAGGAACGGCGGGATGACGCTTGAGACGGGCTTCCGCTGATAGCCGGAACGCGGGCGTTCAGCCGCGCATAGCATATAAAAAAGGGGCGGCCCTAAGGCCGTCCCCCTTTTGTGTTTCTTCGGAATTTGGTTTTGCGTTATCCTTCGATGGCGATTGTGCTGCTCTTTTTCGTCTCTTCGCCCTCTTTTGGGAAGCTCAGCGAGAGCACGCCGTTTTCAAATTTGGCTTTCACGTCTTCCTGCTTCACGTGCTCGCCGATGTAGAGGCTGCGCGAGCACTGGCCGGAGAAGCGTTCGCGGCGGATGAACTTGCCGTCTTCGCCCTTCTCGTCGTTGTTGTAGTTCCTGTTCGCGGTCACGGTGAGGTAGCCGTTGTTGAGCTCTATCGAGATGTCCTCTTTCTTGCAGCCCGGCAGCTCGATGTCGGCGGTGTACTGCCCGTCTTTGTCCTTGATGTCCATCTTCATCAGGCCGCTCCATTCGTTCTTGCCGTTCGTCCTGTGGCTGAGTCCGAACGGCGCGCCGAAGGCGAAGTCGTCAAAGAAGTTGTCGATTGCGTTTTCTCTAAAAATTTTCGGTAGCATGGTTTATCGTCTCCTTAAAATCTTAGGCGTCCGAGGCTTTTTGCATTTCTTCCGTCTCTAACGCCCCTCTCTCTTTTCATGTTGTATTATAGTCTTTGGTCAAAATTTGTCAATACTTTTTCTGACGAATTTCTGACCTTTATAAAAATTTCTTTGACGGCGGCCTCGGGCGTTTTCGCGTGTGCGGTGACGGCGGTATGCGGGCGCGGCGGAAGCGGCGGTGCGTGCCGCCTCCGCGTCCCCGGCGGGCTGTGCGTCCCCCGCCGCGGAGTTTTTGGGTGTCGCTTTGCTTGCTTTTATTTTTTAAGTGAGTCGATCGCGGCTTTGAGGCCGCCTTTGCGGAAGGCCTCCCAGAAGGCCGCGCGGCTTTCCGGCATTCTGCCGGGGCGCGAGAGACGCCGCTGTTCGGCGGTGCTTTCCTCTTTCGGGCGCTCGTGCAGCTCCATCGCGCCGGATATCGCAGCGAGCATTTCTCCGCCTTTTTCCGTGTTTACCATCATCAGCGACACGCCGAGCGGGTCGTATAGATTCGGCGCGTATTTTTCTATGCCGAAGCAGTCGGCTATGGTTATGTCGGAGACGCGGCGCACGTCCGTGAAGGGGCAGGCCGAGCACGAGGGGCGCGCGATGGTCCGCTCGTATATGAAGAGCCTGTAAAATCTGTCGTCCTCGATGAATTCGTCCCCGCCCTCGAAGCGGCAGGCGAAGCCTCTGTTGCTGTTCGCGCGCCCCCACGGGTGCTCTTTCGAGCGGAAGCGCGCTTCGGCTATCTTCGCGCCGTGTTCTTCTTCAAGCAGACTCTTGTATTTCTCCCAGACGAGCGGGCTCGGTATGCTGTGGCATATCAGGTCGCAGACGAAGAGGTTTTCCGGCCTTCCGCCGAGGTATGAGAGCAGAGCCGCGCACTGGCATGGCGTCCCGGTGAATAACACGGGCCGGCGCGCGCATTCGTCCTCCACCGCGCGGAACATGGCGCGCATGTCGCTCTGCACGTATTTTGAAAATCTCATGCGGTCGCGCCCCTCCGCCGTATCGGTCATTTTGTGGACGACGCGCAGCTTTTCGTCGAAATCCGCGCCGCCGCGCGCGAGCACGGCGTCCGAAATCGCGGTGAAAGCTCCGCCGGAGGTGGAATGTCTCAGCACATCCTCAGAGCGGTGCTTTGCGGCGAAGAAGCGCGGCTCTTTATCCGCCTTCCAGCGCGCGCCGTCTCTCATCGGGCAGACCGCGGCGCAGCGCCCGCATCCGACGCAGGCGACCGCGTCTATGGACGGATATAAAAATCCCTCTTCGTCGGCGCGCATCGAAATCGCGTCCGTCGGGCAGGCCGCCTCGCACGCGCCGCATCCGCAGCACGCTTTTTTATCCGGCACAAGTTCTTCCGTTTTCATTTTCTAGTCTCATTCCTTCCGTTGGCTTTCCGCCCCGTTCATATTTTACAAATCTTCGGTATTCGAACAACTGGTACGAAGCCATGCAGACCCATCCCGCGCTTATCCCGGCCGCCACCGCGTTTATGCCGGCGCTCCGCGCGAGCGCGTAGGAGACTGCGACGCGCACCGGTATCTGGATGTAGGTCGCGTATAGAACGACCTTCATGCGCCCGACGCCGCGGAAAAATCCCTGAAAAGTGTTGCACGGCACGGAAAGCAGGTAAAAGAGCGCCATCGTCCGCAGGAACGAGACGGCGCGCGCGAGCGCCTCATCTTCGCCCGGGCCGAGGAATGCCGAGGCGAGCGCGCGCGGGAAAAGCAGCAGCAGAACCGCGCAGAGCGAAGTCACGGCCGCGCAGAGGCCGAGCGTGCGCCGAAGGCCGAGAAAAACGCGGGCCCTCTCGCCCGCGCCCCTGTTCTGCGAGGCGAACATCATAAGGGAGCTGGCGAAGCTGTCGCTCAGCGACATGACGAAGCCGTCGATGCGCGAGACGGCGTTGAAGGCCGCGATGCTGGTGATGCCGAGCGGGTTCACCGCCCCCTGCAGCACGAGTATGCCGAAATACAGCACCGTCTGCTGCACGCCCGAGACGGAGCTGAACCACAGCGTCCGCCGCAGCAGCGGCGCGCTGATCTTCGTCCACGACTCGGGCACAAGCACAGGAAGACGCAGCTTTATATAGAAAAACGAAAGCAGCGCCGAGACCGCCTGCGAAAGCACCGAGGCCGCCGCCGCGCCCTCGACGCCGAGACCGAAATCGCGCACGAAAAGCACCGACAGCGCGACGTTCAGCAGCGAGGATATTATCAGAAAGACGAGAGGGGCCGCCGACTCGCCGACGGCGCGCATCGCGAACGAAAGCAGATTATAGAAAAAAGTGAAAATAAGGCCGAGAAAAATAATCCGCAGATAGGCCGAGGCCATAGGCGCGAGCTCCGAGGGCGTGCGTATCACCGCCAGCAGCGGCTCCGTGAACAGGACGCCGGCGGCCGACAGCGCGAGAGTGAAGACGGCCCCCGCAGCAGCCGAGGTAGAAAGCTCGTCCTTCAGCGAACGCTCGTCCCCCGCGCCGAAAAACTCCGCCATAAGCACGGAACTTCCCATCGTCACGCCGAGCAGCAGAAAAACCATGACGTTGACGATGGGGATGGCCGTCCCGGTAGCCGCCAGAGCCGCCGCGCCCATCTGCCGTCCCACGACGACGGAGTTCGCGACGCCGTAAAGCTGCTGAAATATATTCGCGAGCATCAGAGGAAAAGCGAACGCCAGAATATTGCCGGCGACGCTTCCCCTGCTCATATCCCGCATACGTCAGCCCTCCTTCGGTGATTTTTCCGCGTCATAAAAAATCTTCTGTGCTTTTCAAGCGTCATATTATCCCGCGCGATGACGCTTGTCAAGCATTTGTGATTTTGTATGATTCGCGCCAATCATATATAATTACAGCGAAAAGGAGTGAGTCGGACGATGGACATGATTCTCGAGGAACGCGCGGCGGCTGCCGGGTTGACGGAAAAGGACAGAAAAGTTCTGGACTTCATAATCGGGGACAAAAAAAGCGCCTGCTTCATGTCCTCCAACGAAATAGCGGCCCGCATCGGCACGAGCCCCTCCACCGTCGTCCGCCTCTCGAAAAAACTCGGCTACGGGAGCTTTGCGGCCTTCCGCCGCGCGCTGCAGAGAGAGCTGACCGGCGCGGAGGACGGCGGCGCGCGCGCGGGCCTCCCGATCCGCGGCGAGCCGGACGACGGAGCGGCTCTTGCGCTCTACTCGCGCAATGTCGCCGCCAACATAGCGGCGCAGAACACGCCCGAAAACGACAGGAAAATAGCCGAGGCCGCCGGACTCGCCGCGAATGCGCGCAATCTATACGTCGCAGGCTTCCGTGCCTGCGCTGGCTTCGCCGCAGCCGCGGCGGTGCAGCTTGCCTGCGCGCGGCCGCGCGTCATAACGACCGGCGAAGGCCGCCCGTTCGTAGACGAACTGGTGGACATATCGTCCGAAGACGCGCTCATCATAATCTCCTTCGCACGCTACTCAAGCGACGCCGCCGTCGCGGCTCAGATAGCGCGCGACGCCGGATGCCCCGTCATAGCCATGACCGACAGCTTCGCCGCCCCGGCCGCGCGCGGAGCCGCGAAGGTCATCCTAAGCCGCAGCGGCGGCGCGGGCTACCTTGACTCGCACGTCGGCTTCCTCGTAAACATGGAAAAGCTGATACTCCTCGTAAACCGCCGCCTGGAACACGAAAACGCCGCGCGCCGCGAAAGGCTGGAAAAATATCTGCAGAAGACCGGGAAATACTAGAAAAGCGGCAGGAACGGTTCTTTCGCTTTTCGGTCATAAAATAAAATAATACGGCCCTCCCGCCGGATAGATCTGTATCTTTGTATGTTCCGGCAGGACGGTCGTATCGTCATATAACTTGCTGTTTTAGAAGATTTTATTTGTTACGGCATAATATATTCGTGCCGCGCCATATATTCCTCTACCTGCCCAAGCGTGGGCATGGAACCCGAGCAGCTATGCCCGGAAATCGTGATCGCCGAGGCGGCGGCCGCGTAACGAAGGCTTTCCTCCGGCTGCATATCGTGCACCAAACCGTACATAAAGGCCCCCGAATATGAATCGCCGGCACCGAAGGTTTTCAACACCTTTGCCTGATATATGCCTCCGGTCGTCATACTGTTTTTTGTATAAACGTGCGACCCTTGTTTTCCTTTTTTTATGCTTACTACGGTTACACCTCGGTCGATAAGCCTTTGGGCCGTAAGGCTGTCGTCATGCACTTCGCCGTAATACAAACTCTCCATAATATCAAATTCGTCCCGTGTGCCTAAGACGACATCTGCCTGCTCCGCTGCCAGCGTTAAATAGGTTCCTGCTTTTTCGGCGTCGTCCCACGTATAGTCGCGATAATCCAAATCAAACGCGACCTTTACGTTATTACGTTTAGCCAGGGCGATAGCCTTGAAAACGGCTTCTCTCGCCGGTGAATGTGACAGGGAGGTGCCGGAAATCAAGATTATTTTGTGCGAAGCGATATATTCCTCGTCAAGCTCCGAGCATTCGATATGAAGATCGGCGCAGTCCTTCCGATATACGAAATAGTTGCATTTATCGGGCAGGATTTCTCCTATCGTAACGCCGCAGCGTATCCCAGGCTGCGCCGTCTTTATATGGGAGGTGTCAACTTTGGCTCCGTTAAGATAATTGACGATATATCTGCCGAAAGGATCGTCAGCGACCTTGCCGATATAACCGACCTTCATTCCGAGCTTCGCCATAGCGACCGCCGTGTTGGCTGGGGAGCCGCCGACATATTTGCTGAATGTAGACGCCTCTTCCAGCGGGCCTATCTCGTTGGCATAAAGATCTACGGTGGATCTGCCCATCGCTACGACGTCGTTCGGCTTGGCGCCATCTAATGATAGTATCATCTGCCGTCTCCGCGCGAGTGCTCCAAATACTCGAGATATTCCAATGCCTCTTTGACTGAAATGCCCTCGTGGATGACGCGGGACAACGTCTTTACAAGAGCGGTTATATCACGGTAGCTGAAAACGAAACGCCCGTATGTTACGCCGGCCGCCCCCGCGTCCATAACGTCTCTGGTCATAGAGATATATTCCTCTGCGGATTTACAGTGGAAGCCGCCGGCTATGGCGACGCGGGCCGGAACGGCGGCGACCACCTTTGCAAAACTTTCCGCGCTTCCTGTGTAATTCGTCTTGATCAGGTCTACGCCGAGCTCCGCCGCCGCCCTCGCGGCGTAGATGACGTTTTCGACTTTGTACTGGTCTGTGCCGGCGATATGGTTGCCGCGTGGATAAATATGGGAGACCAGCGGCATGCCGTACCGCTGCGCATCTTTGCTGATTCGCCCGAGCATGGATATCTGCTCCTTCTGATTGTCTCCGCCGACTATACATCCGACCGATACGGCGTCCGCTCCGAGGAGTATGGCTTCCTCAACATCGGCGACCTGAACGTCCTCGTCGAAATGATATACGCCGAACGTCGTCAGCTTCAGCACGAGAGCGACTTTGCCCGCGTACGGCGCGAAACACTTTTCGGCTATTCCTTTGTGCATAGTTATGGCGTTAGGGCCTCCGGCTATCATTTTCTCCAGCGTATCATCGATGTTGTCCAGCCCCGGCATTACTCCGCGCGCGATGGCATGATCCACGGTCAGGCCGAAATATTTCCCGTCCTCTCCCGGAATGAGCCTTTTTAAACGAATTTCTTTTCCAAGCATTTCTATCCCTCTATTTCTAAGATGTTATCCGCCGAAGAGATTAACGAAGAAGAATATGTATTTCGGACATACTGTAGTGATGACGATAGCTATAAGACCAACTCCGATGAATGGCACGGCTTCTCGCACCGTATCCCCGAACGTAGAATCGGCTATTTTAGTGCTGACGAAAATCCCGACGGCGAACGGCGGCGTGAGGAAGCCGACACACATATTTACGAGCATAATCGCGCCGAAATGTATCGGATCTATACCGTACGTAAGCGCCACGGGAAGGAGCAGCGGCGTCATTATCAAAATCGTGGCGTTGATATCCATGAACGTCCCCATGAAAAGGAATATGATGTTGATCATAATCAGGAAACCCGCCGTCGTAGTAATATTCTCGGTAATGACGCCAGACAGGAAATTGGAGATCCCGGCCAGAGTCATGACCTTTCCCGCCACAGCCGAGAATGCGTTGAGAAGACCGATGACTGCTGTAGACGCTCCCGCGATGGCGCAGCATTTCCAGAACGTCATCTTTATTCTGTTTTTATCTATTATTTTCAGCGCGGCGAAATAAAGTATCCCATACACGCAGCTGATGGCGCCGGCTTCCGTTACGGTGCACAGCCCGCCGTAGATACTGCCGTAAATGATTATCGGCATCAAAAGCGCCGGTGTGGCATATACTGTAGATTTGCTGATGTCCTTTATCCTCTCGACAGGGTGGCGTACTACCTTGGCGGGTTTCGGCATATGCCGTCCTATACGCCAATAGTTGATTATAAAATATCCAATCGCGAACACGAAGGCAGGACCTATCGTAGACATCCAAACAGGGGTGATTTTAGCCCCCGAGGCTAAGGCGTACATTATTCCAGGTACGCTTGGCGGTATCAGTATCCCCAGAAAGCAGGTGGCGGCGAGCAGCGCGGAGGAATATCCGTTGGGGTATCCATCCTTCTTTAATTCGGGCACCATCATCTTACCGATTGCGCTGATAGTCGCCATCGCCGACCCGGTAAGAACGCCGAAAGCCATACATGCGCATATCGTAATGATGCCCGTCGCGCCGCGCACTCTGCCGACGAAAGCTTTTACCCAGTCGATCAGCATTTTGGAAATCCCGCTGTATTCCATAATTACTCCGGCGAAGATATAGAACGGTATCGCAAGCAGAGCGAAACTGTCTAGGCCTGAGAAAGCGAACTGCGGCACAGTCACCGTGTTGAATCCGGCGTAACCTAGAACCAGCAGAGAAGCCGTACCCAGCCCGAAAGATACGGGCATACGGAAAAGCACCGTTACGGCAGCAAAAGATACTAAAAACACAAGCAACGCAATTAACGCCATATCATTTCACCTCTTTATTGTTCTACGGCTGCGTCGGTATTATGCTTGCGGTGTCTTTCCATCCATTCGGCAAGCAGGTATATTTCATGGAAAGCACATAATACTATGCCAATAAACACAGGCAGGTACACAAGGCCCATAGGTATGTGCATCGTGGGAGAAGTCTGGGTCGTGTTCCAGATCCGCATCATATAGTCGAAAAACATTTTGCCGAACACGACGAGAAAAATGAATGTTGAAATGATCGCAAAAAGCTCAAGCGTTCTCAGCCCTTTGCTGCGGAAAGGCTCTTTTGTGTTGCCTACCACTTGTTTCAGCACGTCTATTTCAGTATGGCTGCCCTCCCATATTGCGTACGCCGAACCTATATATGTGAGCCATATAAAGAGATAACGTGTAAGTTCCTCAGCCCACGCGGCTGAGATAAAAAGAAAGTATCTGCAAAACACTTCCACGGATATTGCGACGACCAACCCTATCGTAATAAGTGAAAGAATAAAAGTTTCGACCCCCAATACTTTATCGTTCAGCCATCTTATCCTTTTGATGCCGCTGCCGTCCATTTTGCCTGCAACCTCCTGCTTTTTGTTTATAAAACGGCCTGAAACTCGGTTGAGCTCCAGGCCGCAGACTTTATGGGAATGCTACTTCTTGGATAAAGTTTTGTATTCGCCGCTGATGATTACGTCCATTATTTCATCGCCGTACTTGGCGCGGCTTTCATCCCATATCGCCTTTGAAATTTTCGCCATTTCCGCTTTCATATTTTCGGAAGGCTGATCCACCGTCCACTGACCGCTTTTAACTCCGTCCTGAGTAAGCTTCTGCGTCTTGTCACGGAAGAACTTTGTGAAATCGTTGGACACGGCCTGGGCGCATTCTGCGAATATAGCTTTATCCTCATCGCTTAACTTCTCCCAGAACGGCGCGCCTGCGATAAAACAGCCGCCGGAGTAGCAGTAGTTGATCTCCGTTATATGCTTGATGACGTCGGTGATGCCCTGATTGGTGTAGTTGAACACAGCGTTGTCAAGCCCGTCTACCGTGCCTGTCTGGAGTGCGTTCAGAACCTCTGAGCCGGAGATCATTACCGGAAGCGCGCCGCATCTCTCGTAAAATTCAACGACGGCTTCGACTGAAGGCGTGCGGATTTTCAAACCGGCGAGATCCTTCATTTCTTTGACGGGACGCTTGATGTTCCCAACCTGCCTGAAGCCGTTGCAGAACGAAGAAATCCTGATAAATCCGTTTTTCGCCATGATCTTCGCGACTTCCTGCGCGATCCAGCCGTTGTTGTAATAAGCGTCCGCCTCCTCATAGTTGGAAACGAGCCCGGGAAGCCACGCGAAGCCGAGCGCGCCGTTAAGCACGCCGTCCAGCGTCATGTCGTCGCTCATGAGCACGTCAAGCGTTCCCATCTGAAGCATCTGCGCCATATCAGCTCCGGTTCCGAGAGAACCTGCCGCGATAACGTTTGCGGCATAGCGTCCGTTTGTTTTTTCTTCAATCAGTTTAGCAAACTGCTCCACATACGGAGCTCTGTCTCCTGTTACGTCGGCGGTAACGGTGAACCTCGTCGCGGCCTCCGCGCCAAACGCGACGACGCCTATTGCGAACAGCGAACATATTATTCCGATAAAACTTTTCTTCATAAACGTTACTCCTTTCTCAACTTATTTGATACTGGGATTCATCAGCGCTTGAAAAACAGCAATCTTAGCGCTGTCTTCAAGCAATTCGGCTTGATTGAAACAGTCTTCCATTGTCTTGCCAACGATTAAAACGCCATGAGCTTCCATTAAAAACGCATTTATATCATTCGGCGTATTGGAAACAACGCTCACCACCTTATTTACAAGATCGTCAGACCCTGGGGCGCTGACTGGGATTATTGGCACATCTTTTAACTTCAGCCTCGCGGATTCCGTATAAAGATGTAGTTTCTTTTGATTAAGAGAAGCGATTATTGAGAATGTCGGATGCAGGTGCACGACATAACAAACCTCAGGACGTGCCTTATATACCCCGATATGAAGCCCGAGCTCTTTGGACGGCTTGATGTTTGCGGGGCTTTCAATGACATTTCTGTCCATGCCGCATAGGACTAAGTTGTCATGTGAAGTATTTCGTAACGGGACGTTAGTACCCGTAATCAAAACCCTGTCGCCGCATCTTGCGCTTATATTTCCGCCCGCTGCGCTGACCAGCTTCATGCTGTACGCAAGCTTTGAATATTCAACGATTTCATTAGCCTGGACGGCATATTTTTCTTTTATCATGTTATTCATTTGCGTCTCCCCTGCGGCACATCATTTTTTCCAACACGCTTACGTCGCCCATACTGCCGCCTTTCATTACGAATTCTTTCCCGCCCCATATCCCATCCAGAATGTGCCCTTCGGCTACGCCGGGCTCCAGCGAAAGCCCCAGTTCAAGCTGCCCTACGCCGAGGTTTTTATAAATTGTCTGAGCTGTTTCCCCGCCTACGATTAAAAGACGGTCAAACATTATGTCTTCCCCTGACAGAATTTTTGTGATCGTGCCGATGCATTCAAGTATTTTTACATTGGTTCCTGGCTTCTTGGAATATTTTCTTACCGAAGGCGTTATGATTACGTTATGCTCCCGCAGAATTTCGACGGCGGATTCTGCTGCAGAAAACGGAATTGAGCCGTCGCCGTCAATATATGCGTCGATATCTGCGCAGACGATTTTCAGCCCCAGACTGTGGGAGTATTCTATCTGCCTTTTTGCTATGTCGTAATCGGAGGCGCTGAAACAAAGGCATCGTATATCTCTTCGCTGCGGCTTGTAGCATATTGAGCGGGGGCCGTATAAAAACTCTGCCAGCCCGTTTGCGATGCCGAGAGAACCCGTCCAGAAGACTTTATCATATACAGGCATTAGTTCTGAGATAATCTTGAGCGTGTCTTTATCTGTGACGGCGTCGAATACTATTATTTTTTTCCCTTCGTCCAACTCTTCCGCGGTCGCTCTTCTAATATCTCCGCCTTTAACAACGTCTATATCTACAAGGCCGACCGGGATTTGCGTATCTTTCGCCAATATCCTTGGAATATAAGGGTCTGTAGGCGGATAGATCGGATCGTTCGCATATAATGATTTATGCAGTATCTCGCCCTCGCAGTACTGATTCCCGTACAATGTAAACGTTCCAAGCTCCGGTGCGTTGTCGATAATAAACACGACGTAATCCTGTCGCGCCTTTAGAAGCCCTTCGAGCTCATATGGGTCGTTGCCGCGAAAGCCGGTGCCTATTTTTTTCATAAAGATTTCTCCTTTTGTCTCACGCATTTTAGACAAAAGGTCATAATGCAATTTCCCTGCAAGCTGTTTGGCGACGTTTCTTGACGAGAGGTTGAACGAATGTATTTCACCGTGACACGGATTGGGGACATCGCTTCCGGATGTATAAATTCGAAGCCTCTGCCCCCTGCCGGTGAAATAACTGCCTGAGTCTACCGCGCCGGTTAAATCGTCTGTTATCTCCGTGAAAAACATATCTCTATCACCACTTGAAAAAGCTGTTCTTTCGAACATATAAAAACATTTATTGTGTTCCTTAATGGCTAAAAAATAGCATGACATGGTGTTTTAGTCAATGCTTTTTACATTATGTTAGCATTAAATGTTTGAACGAACATTATTGCTGTGATGAAAGCGCCATGACGAAGTCATATATAAAAACGGCGTAAATCCACGCCGTTTTAACCTGTCGATAGAATTGTTGATTTTATTAAACTAGTTTGAATTTAATATTTGCTTTTGAAAGACATTCCTGCCATTCAGGCGACAGCTTGTTATCTGTGATGATCATGTCGATGTCGCTGATGTCAGCAAAATGGTTTGCTTTAACAACGCCGAATTTACTGCTGTCTGCCATAATGATATTCACGGCCGACGATGCGATCATCGCTCTTTTATGTTCTACCAGCAAGGAATTGATGCATGTAATGCCCAGGCTTTCATGTATACCGGATACTGACAGAAAGGATTTGTTCGCTCTATGCCTGCGAATAAAATCGACGGCTTCGGATGAAGTGAAGTTATAATCTTCCGGATGGTAGTATCCCCCAGGGAAAATAATCTTTATATTTGGATGTTTCAGCAACTCCAGTAAAATCGCAAAATTGTAACATACCGCCGTGAATTCAAAGTCTGTCGGCAAGTAGTGCACTATTCGCGCCACGGTAGTGCCGTTATCGAGAAAAATCCAATCTCCCGGGCTGACGAGCGTCGCGGCATATTTGGCGACGCGGTCTTTTTCGTTTATATTTTGAATTCTGGCCATGCGAAGGTCATACACTTCGCCGTCGTTCGCATAGCCGTAGCCGCTTTTTACAAGCGTGGCGTATCCGTGGCTCCTCTCAAGCACGTGATTTTTCCTCAACAGCTCGAGATCTCTTCTGATCGTCATCACGGAAACATTCAGCATCTCGGCAAGCTCTTTCACGGAGACGTACTGCCGCTTTTTTAAAAGCTCCAATTCCTGCGCTATTCTACGCTCCCTATTTTTTATGTTTTCCATGCTCTCACTTGCCTTGCGTCGCTGTCCTTGTTTTTGCAGCGCAGACTGTCTTCGGCTGCGCATCAAAATCTTCTAAAAGCTACCGTATTATGCATTATTTTTGTCTTACAGGCAATATGGATTTGTAACGCCGCCTAAATGAAGATACGTCTTGGAAAATCTGATCGTAGAAAATAGGCGGCGGATGTTCTTTTGCGGAATCGTATGCTGATTTTTCTCGTTGTCTGATGTTTCTTTGCTTCGTTTTATGCGGCGTATGACGAAATACTAAAGCGGTTCGCCGGATTTCGTCAGCTCAGGGAGATATTTTTTTATGTAGTCGAGGAAGCGCCGCGCAGCTGGGGACAGCTCTTCTTCGGGGCGCAGTCCCATGATGACTGTTCTGAAGAACGGCGGGTCTATTCGTTTCGTCACGACGCCTTCGCCGTGTCCCAGAAGCTGGAGCGCGGGGTATGTGCTTACGCCGAGGCCGCAGGCCGCCATCGAGATCACCGACTGGTCGGTGGAGCTTATCTTCATGTCCGGCATCGGCCCGTACTGCTCTTCGTAAGCCTTTATGACCGGGTGCGAGTCTTCTATGTCGTTGACTATGAAGGTTCCGTCGCCGAAGGCTTTGAGCGGAAACGTCTCAGCGCCGCACATCGGATGTCCCGGCGGCAGGACTGCGAGGATTGGGTCCCTCATTATCTTCACGTACCGGAACTTCTGCCCGCGCCGCGCGCTCAGAAAGCCCACGTCTACGCGGTTTTCTTCGAGCCAGCGCTCTATTTCGTGTACGTCGCCCTCGAGCACGTCTATCTCTATCTTAGGATAATCCTTATGGAATTCCCGTATGACGGGCGGCATCAGGTGGTACGATACGCTCGAATAGCAGCCTATGCGGACGCGCCCGACGCTCACCCCCTTTATTTCTTCGGCCGTCTCGTAAAACCGCTCGTTCCAGCGCACGATCTCGCGCATTACCGGCACCATGCGCTCGCCTTCGGGCGTGAGGCGCACGCCGTCCTTCTCGCGGATGAGAAGCGGGAAGCCGCACTCCTCCTCTATCTTTTTCACGATGAGGCTGACGCCCGCCTGTGTATAGCCGAGCGCGAACGCCGCCTTCGTTATGCTGCCCCTGTCCGCCGTCCTCAGAAAAGCCGCGCAGCTTTTCGCGTCCATGTCTCCGCCCCCCATACATAATAAAATTTTATGCCCGATATAATATTTCATTGTTTTACTTATGTCTATGAAAGGAGTATGCTCTTTTTGTAACAAAGAAGGAGGCAGTATTGTGATGGAAATCATGAGCTGGTATGTATTATCAACGATCACGGCGGCGGTAACGGTCCTCGCGGGGGCGTTCGCCTGCAGGATGGTCTACGAAAAATACTGGAACGAGGGCGAAGCGCGCTCGGAGCGCCGTATGCCCGCGGCGGCCCGCGGAAACGCACGCCGCGTCTGCTAGCGCAAAAAGGCCGGATACGCCGGCTTTACTCTCCCTATAAAAAACTGCCGGGGCTGCGGGCTCCGGCAGTTTTTTTTGCGCCGGTCCGGCGCGCTCAGGCGAGGCTGACGCTCCTCCGTTCAGGCAGGCCGCCGCGTTTTACGCAGCCGGCGGCGAGGGTTCCATTTTTGCCTGTTTCGGGCGGCGCGATGAAATTTTCCGCCGCGAGCGACTGAGCCGTCAGAGGGCATATTATCACGGTCGTTTTTTCGCCGCATGCTTCGGTCAGCCGTTTCAGGAATGGCAGGGTAAATTCTTCCGCCATCATCTTCGCGTATTTGGGGCCGAGGATGTCGCGGCTTCCCGCCGGGTCGGAGTATGATATGTATTTTACGCCGGCCGCGCTGATTTCGCGCGCGAAGTCGAGCAGCATATCCCCGATGGAGCGGAGGCAGCGCCTCGCCGTTTCGGGCTCTTTGCGCCAGCTTTTGAAGAAGCCGTTCAGCGGCATCATGCAGCTCAAAATGGAGATCGGGCCGCTGAGCTGGTAGACGACGGCGCGCCCTTCCGACGCCAGGGCGGAGCATGCTTCTATCAGCCGCGCGGCCTCCGGGGTTTTCGCTATAATGGCCGGCGTCAGCTCTTCGGGGCTTTTGAGCGTGTACGCGCCGGGGCGCGGCCCGGCGGCGTCGTCGGCCGGCTTTATGTCCGCGCCGAGGGCTTTCGCCTCTACGGTGTGGCAGAACGGCAGCAGCGCGAATCCACGTCCGTCGGCCTCTTCCGCCGCTTTCGCGAGCTTTATGATGTTTTCCTGGCTCGCGTAAATCTCGCCGGGCGGCATTCCGAGCGAGCGTATCAGCTCCGGCGAGATCATTTCCTGGTTTTCCGGCGAACATGTCATTGAGAGCAGGTCGTTCATGTATTTTCCTTCTTTCGTGCCGTGGGGCGCGCCGCTCCGCGTATCCTCCGCCTGCGTGGAGCGCGTCTGAGGTTTTTGCGGTGCGGCGCGTTTTTCGTCTTTTGCTTTTGCGGCCCCGCCCGGCTTATGCGTTCGCGTGCGGTTCCGCGTTTTTGGCCTCTTCCACCATCGCGCGGATGTTTCCGAGCGGTGTGTCGAGCGGCAGGCCGCACGCGGGGGCGACTATGTCCACGCCCATTTCGAGCGCGTTGCGCGTGAGGCCTCGCACTTTGTCCTCGGGCATCGTGCCTATGGCGTGGGTGTTGACGTTGCCCATGACGGCCTTGCCGGGAAGGTAGGGGCGTATCTCGCGCGCGTTGACTATCGCGTCGAAGCTGAATGCGTCGCAGTGCAGAGCGGCAAGTTCGCCGTAGACGCTGCGCAGTTTGCCGCAGATATGCACTATCTTCGTCGGCGCGTCTATCGCGTCGAGCAGGCGGTTGATGTAAGGCACGGTGAATTCGCGGAACCTGGCAGCGCCGAGTATCTCGCCGGTGCCGCTGGGCTCCGCGACGCATATCACGTCGGCTCCTGCGCCGGCCATGGCGCGCCCGTAGGTTATGAGCGCGTCCGTGATGACGTCGAGCAGATGCGCGCACTGGTCGGGACGCCGGCGCATCTCGTTGAGAAAGACGCTCATGTCTACGAGCGTCCCGGCGACGCTGACGGGCCCCGTTATGCTGCCGGCGACTGGGACGCCGGCGCTGCGCAGCTTGAGTATGCGTATCGCCTCTATCACGGCGGCGGCGCGGCCTTTCGTAACGTCGAAGGGCTTCAGCCCGTCCGCTTCGGCGCACGATGCAAGCGCGGGGCGCACTACATGCGGCTCGACTTCGCTGTCTCCCATGTCCACCTCGGCGCCGAGCGCCTCCGCCTCGACGGTCATGCAGAAGGGCACGCCGTAGTTTTCAAAGCCGCCGCTTTCGCAGAGGGCGCGCGCGAGATCCGCCATCATCTGTGCGTCGCAGTGGGCCTTCGGCCAGTAGATGCCTGTTTTGAGCATGACGTCTTCGACGACGCCGTTCATCATTCCGCCGGGACAGACGCACGGCGCGCGGTCCACCGTTTTGCCGTGGGCCGCTCCGTACAGCCTTTCAAGCGGCGTCATGCGCTACCTTTCTCTCGACTGTCCCGATTTTTCGGAGACGAGCCTGTCTACAAGCTTCACCGCCTCGGTCGCGTTGGCCGAGTAGCCGTCCGCCTCTATCTTTCTCGCGAAGGATTCGGATATAGGCGCGCCGCCGATTATCACGGAGACGCGGTCACGCACGCCCTCGCTCTTCAGCAGCTCTATTATTTTGCCCATGTTCTTCATCGAGGTGGACATGAGCGTGGAGAGCGCGAGCACGCGCGCGTCCTCTTTTTTGACTTCTTCGACGAATTTTTCTACGGGTACGTCGCGCCCCAAGTCCGTAACTTCGTATCCGGCGGATTCGAGCATGATCTTGACGAGGTTTTTGCCGATGTCGTGGGTGTCGCCCTGCACGACGCCGATGACTATTTTGCACTTCGCGCCGTTTTCGTTTTTCGGCAGCAGCGGGCGCAGCACGTCGAGGCCGTTGTACATGGCGGCCGAGCAGCCGAGCAGCTCCGGAATGAAATATTCCTCGCGCTCGTAGAGGTCGGAGGCTTTCTTCATGCCGTCCACGAGGCCGTCTAGTATGCCGTCCAGCGCGTCGTATCCGCTGTCGGCGTAAGCCTTAGCCACGTCTATTACTTCGTCTTCCTCCATCTCAAGCACGCAGCGCGACAGCTCCGCGAGATAATCTTCCTTTGAACACATGTTTACTTACCTCTCTTCCGAAGCGGCGAGCCGCTCCCTGCATTCTTCAAGCATTCCGCGCACGCGGTCGGGATTCACCGGATATCCGACTTCGCGCACCGTGTCCATCATCATCTGGATGTTCTCGAACGGCGTATCGACCGGCAGGCTGCACCCGGACATGACGACGTAGCCCTTCGGGTTGTCGTAGCCGTCGAGGATGCACTGCAGCGTCTTCTCGCGCACGTCGAGCGGCGTGCCGGAGTACATGACGCGCCCCGGGTCGACGTTGCCGAGGATTTTCACCTTGTCCCCGACGATGCGTTTGCAGTCGGCTATGCTCGCCACGTTGTCGATGCTGAGACCGGAAACGCCGAGCGCCGCGACGTCTTCCCATATCTTGCTCGTCTGTCCGCAGATGTGGATGATGACGCCCTTGCCGCGCCCTTTGATGAACTCGACGAGCTCTTTGAGGTACGGCAGCGAGAACTCGCGGAAGTGCTTCGGGCTCACGACCGTGCACGAGGACATAGGCTCCGATATTGTCGGCGTCAGCCCTATGTCCATCGCGGCGGCGGCGTAGGCCTTTATCGTCTCCATTGATATTTTGCAGAGGCGGTGCACCGGCTCGGGATTTTTGCGCAGCATGTTGAGCGTCTTGTCCACCCCCATAAGGAAGAAGGCGTTCGTGAAAGCGCCGGGAATTCCGCAGGAACAGCCGATTTCGCCTTCAACTGCGTCGCGCAGGTACTTCATGGCCTCGAGGTGCACGGGCAGGCGTCCGTCTTTGAAAGGGTCGGCCGGGCGCAGCTTGTCTATTTCGCTCACGTCGTTGATCGCGGGCGCCTCGAGGTCGGCGGTGTCGTCCTCGGGGAACTTCACCTTCGCCCCCATCGCCTCGGCCCACGGGAAAAGGTCTGTGAAAATCCTGATGCTGTCGTAGCCGAACCTCCGGTAAGAGGCCACCTGCGCCGCGGCGAGAGTCTTAGCGTTGTGGTTGAATTCGGAAATTTTGCAGCCATAGACGCGCGCCACGCCGTTAGCCACGTTCGGGTTGCACGGAAGGCGGTCCGCAGGCTTCCCCTGCGCTATCGCGGCTCCGCGCTCCGCCGGTGTCATAGTGTCTGTCATGGAAAATCCTCCTTTAACCTTTTGTATATATTTTTCGCGGCTTCGCGCCGCCTGCTTATCGGCCCTCGGAGGGGCGGGTAAGTTCCTAGTTGTTGAGCGTCCAGTGGATGATGCGTCCCCTTATGCGGTCGAAGACGTAGAGTATGGCGAGCAGAACTATCGCCATGAATATGAACCCGACCGCGACGAGGTCGAAACGCCCGAAATCGGAATAATACTGGATGAAATATCCCATTCCGGAAGTCACGCCGAACATCTCCGCGACGGCGAGAAGCGTGAAAGCCAGCTTCAGCGCGATATTGCAGCCCGTAAGTATCGCGGGCGAGGCCGCCGGCAGCACGATGCGGAAAAGGCGCTGCACAGGCGGGATCTCAAGCGTCGCCGCGTTTTCGAGATAGCGCCTGTCTATCGTCATGACGGCGTTTGTCGTCGAGCCGAGTATTATCCAGAAACACCCGAGAAAAATTATGAATATCGAGGCTATGCGGAAAGATGGGAAAAGGTTTATCGCGTAAGGCGTGAGCAGCGTGACCGGTATCGCGCTGAAAGCGTTGATGTAGGGCGCGACGTTCTTGCGTATCAGCTTCTTCGAGCCGACGAGCGCGCCGAGGCCGACGCCGAATATCAGCGCCAGCATATAGGCCCATATCAGGAGCGAGAGGGAGCTTTTCAGCCCTTCGAACAGCATCCCGAAATATTCCGAGAAAAGGGGCGGGATAACCGTGATGCTGTAAAAGAGAAACGGGTTCAGCACGTGAAAGACGTCGGTCAGAAGCACGTAGCCCGCGAGAAAACCTACGAATATCAGGATAACGCCTATGTTGTCCTTGATTGCGGCAAACAGTTTCATTTGTAAGAGATCGTCCTCCGAGAGATATAACTTGTCCCCGAACGGACGGCGGCGCTGATACGCCGCCGCGTCCGCGAAGATGCGGAATTTATAAATTGTTCGTCTTGAACTGCTCCATCTTCGCCTTGAAGAACTTGCTGTCGGGATAGTCCTTCATCAGCGATTCGAGAGCTTCTCTGTAAATTTCCGAATTCATGTGGTCCTTGATGTCGATGTTTCCCGCGGTGAGGTAGCCGAAGTTGGCCATTTTGTTCCACATCTTTTCGACGCTCTTCGTGTACGGGTCCGTGTCGTACTTCATGTGCGGGCTGTGTACGAAGCTGTCTACCGTCTCCTTCGTGAGGTCGAGGTTTTCGACGACTAAGTCGGAGACTTCGTCCATGTGCGTCTGCATGTATTCCTCGGCGCGGAGGTACGAGCGGAGCAGGCGGCGCAGCGTCTCTTTATTTTCGTTAAGATATGAGTTCATGCAGAGCATACGGCAGCAGGAATGGTTGGGCCAGAGTTCGTCGGGCCACATCTTGACTTCGAGGCCGAGCATGCGGGCCTGGATCTGGTAGCCGGTCGCGGTCGCGCCGAAGTCCACTTCGCCCTTCGCGACGGCCTGGAGTACGTCGGTGTTTTTCTTGTACTCGAGGAACTGAATCATGTCCGGGTCCTTCGGGTCTCCGATGATCTTGTCCGTGCCGTATCTGAACGGATAGCCCGCGTCGTAGAGGATGCCCTTGAGCACTATGTCGGGAGTGCCGCCGCGCGTAATGCCTATCTTCTTGCCCTTGAAGCTCTCAAGCCCTGTGTATTTTGTTTCCGGCTTGCCGTAGACCGGCGTCTCGCCGATGATCATATAACCGCCGAACATATTGAAATCCTGTCCGTTCGCGATGTATATGAGGGGGCCGCCCGTCCCGTAGGTCGAAAGCACGTCCACCTGCTTCGCCATAAGCGCCGAGGCCGCGTCCGAAAGATTGCTGAGCCACACCATTTCGACTTCGACGCCCTCTTCCTTGTTGAACCCGTGCTCCTCGGCGATGAACTGGAATACCTGTCCGGAGGTCGGTTGCGCCGCGACGCGGACCTTCAGCACGTCTTTCGGGGCGGCGTCCGCGCGGACTCCGGCGAAGAATATGCCGAACGCCGCGAATACGGCGATACAGGCGGCGGTTACTTTCCTATTCATTTTTGAAAAAACTCCTTTCTCTGTTCCTTACGTATCTTTTTCTCAAAACTTTAAAAACTTCCGAAACTTACTGGCTTACTGCGGCGCGGTCGTTCGCGTCCGTGTAGATCAGGCTTATCAGATGGTTGCGCAGGGCGGCTATGCCCTCGTCGCAGTACATGTTCTTTCTGGTCGGACGGTCGTCCTCGGTAAACGAATGGTGGTACATTATCGTAGCCGGAGACTGGCTGAGGACGTAGATGTCCGTCGCCAGCAGCAGCGCCTCGTCTACGTCGTGCGTGACGAAGAACACCGTCTTGCGCTGCCCTTCGCTCTGCCGCCACAGCGAGAGGACGAGGTCCTGAAGTTTCGCCTTCGTCACGGCGTCGAGCGCGCC
Organism: Cloacibacillus sp. An23; assembly: GCF_002159945.1. Classification (NCBI taxonomy): domain Bacteria; kingdom Thermotogati; phylum Synergistota; class Synergistia; order Synergistales; family Synergistaceae; genus Cloacibacillus; species Cloacibacillus sp. An23. The sequence continues at coordinate 182,734 of NZ_NFJQ01000007.1, forward strand.
GAACGGCTCGTCCATCAGCAGTATCGGCGGGTCTATCGCGAAGGCGCGCGCGATGCCGCAGCGCTGCTTCTGTCCGCCTGAGAGGTCGCCGGGCAGCTTGTTGAAAAGCGAATCGTCCATGCCGACGTTGTTCATCCAGAGGCGCGCGCGTTCGCGGCGTTGCTCCTTCGTCATCTCAGGGAAACGGCGTTCGAGGGCGATCATTATGTTCTCCCCCGCCGTCATCCACGGGAAAAGCCCGTAGTCCTGGAAGACCATGCCGCGCTGCAACCCGGCTCCGCGTATCGGCTCGCCGTCCACCGTCAGCGTCCCTTTGTCCGGCATCTCGAGGCCGGCGAGCAGCCGCAGCAGAGTGCTCTTGCCGCAGCCGGACTGTCCGAGCAGACAGGCGAAGCCGCCGGCGCGGACGTCCATGCTTATATCGCCGAGAATCACGTTCTTGGTCCCGCTGTATGTGAATTCGACGTGGTCGATCTTTACGTCCAACATTATGCGTTTTTTCCTCCTTTCCGTCGGTCGGGAACATGCCTGTGCGCGCGGGAAATTTGCGAATCCTGCGTATGGAGCCGGAATATGCGGAAAGGGTTTGTTTTTATGCAGTCTGAAATTCTGTGACGGGGATGGCTTTACGCGCCGCGCTCCGACCGATAAGCACAAACGCGCACAGCGGCGTCAGCACTCGCCGCGCTTCAGAAACGCCGCACGACGGCGATATGCGAACCGCCTCGTCTTGCGGCCCGCCTGCCGGCATACTGCGTTCAAAATATGCTTATCTCTGGAATATACGGGTAAAATCCCGACGAATGCAGAAAGCAGGGAAAACCCTTATAGCCCATACCATAGGCTTCGCAACTTCACGTCACATAAAGGCATCCCTTCTTTCAATATTCTGTGCGCCGGTCCAATCCGCGGCGCATCGGCTGTAATATATAACATAGCGTCTAAAAAAACAATCTTTAATTGAGTAAAAGTTTATTAAATGGAACAAAAAAGTATTTTTCCGTTATTTTTCGGTTCTATGCCGTTTGCCGCCGCGCAGCCGGAAAACGAGCGGGGCGCGCGGAAACGTGATACTATTGCATCGCGTAACGTCGTAGATTACGAAACGAAGCGGAGGGCGTGACGATGCCGGAGGAAGAAATTTTCAAACCGCCGTTGGAAGAGGGCGCGCTCGCCGTAAACGTCACCTCCGGGTGCAGCTACAACCGCTGCGCCTTCTGCACGATGTACCACGGAGAACCTTTCCGCGCCCTGCCGCTCGACGGGGCGCGCGCCGAACTCGCAGCGGCGCGCGAAAAATATCCGCACGTCGGGCGCGTATTCCTCGAAGAGGGCGACGCCTTCGCTCTGCCCGCGGAACGCCTCGCCGAAATCGCGCGGCTCGTGCATAGATTTTACCCCGGCGCGTGCGTCTCATGCTTCGCCTCGATTCACAACATAAAGGCGAAAAGCCCGGGCGAGCTCGCGGAACTGCGCGCGCTCGGCGTCAACAGGCTCAACGTCGGAGTCGAGTCCGCGCTAGACGACGTGCTCGCGTTTATGAACAAAGGCTTCACCGTCGCCGATGTCCGCGAACAGCTCGCGAAGCTCCGCGGCGCAGGTATAGATTTTCCCGTCAACATAATCAACGGCGCGGCGGGGTACGGCAGGCAGAGCGAAAGCGCCCGCGCCAACGCCGCGCTCGTGAACGAAATCCGCCCCGCCGCCGTCTTCACCACCAACCTGCTGCGCGAAGCCGGAAGCCGCCTCGACCTCGACATAAAATCCGGCGCCTTCAAAATGTGTACGCTGGGCCAGCTCGTGGACGAAGAGCTGGAATTTATCGAAAATCTCGAAACCGAAGGGACCTACCTCTACGGCATGAACCCGTGCAGCGTCATGCCCATCCGCGGAAAACTCATGCGCGACAAGCAAAGAATACTCGAAAAATTCCGCCGCCAGGCCGCCGCGCTCACCGAAGAGGAACGCGGCTGGACGCCGATGTGGGGGTATCGCGGGTAGCAGCGGCGCGCCGCTTCTCTGTTCAGGATTTTTCCCTGCCTGTGCCGTACAGAAAAATATGTGCAACCGCTTGACACTCGCGCGCCGGGCGTGTATCTTACGCATATAAAACCGCCTCATGCGAGTGCGGAGTGGATTTTTTGTATGAAAATACTTTTCGCCACACGTTTGCCGGGAACGCCGGACGTGCGGCGTTTTTTTATGTCCGGCGCATGAAGAAGGGGAGCGTTTGAGATGGATCAGACTTTTATGAAGGAGAGGGCGGTCCTGCCGCTCGTGCTTTCGATGTCTCTGCCCATGATGCTGTCGATGGTTGTGCTGTCGCTCTACAACATCGTGGACAGTTATTTCGTCGCGAAGATAAGCGAGGAGGCCATGACGGCGCTTTCGCTCGTCTTTCCGATTCAGAATCTCATCGGCGCGATTACGATAGGCTTCGGCGTCGGGATAAACGCCGCGGTCGCCTTTCACCTCGGCGCGGGCGAGTTCGACCGCGCGGACGCGGCGGCGACGCAGGGCGTGGTGCTGAGCGCGCTTCACGGCGTCGTGCTGACGGTCGTCTGTATCGCGGCTATGCCGTCGTTTCTCGGGATGTTCACGAGCGACGCGGAGGTCGTGAGCCTCGGGCTGCGTTACTCGAACATCGCTTTCGGCTTCTCCGTCGTGATCGCGCTGTCGCTGGCCTACGAGAAGCTTTTTCAGTCGGTCGGGCGCATGGCGGCGACTATGGCGTGCATGATGGCGGGCTGCGTCGCGAACATCGTCCTCGACCCGATAATGATTTTCGGCCTCGGCCCGGTGCCGGCGATGGGCATCGAGGGCGCGGCGTGGGCCACGGGCATCGGGCAGACTCTGACGCTCGCGCTCTATCTTCTGCTGAACAGGCTGCGCCCGATGGCGGTTCACGTCGAGGCGCGGTACGCGCGCCTCACGCGCGGGACGGCCCGCCGCCTTTACTCTGTAGGAGTGCCCGCGGCGCTCAACCTCGCGCTTCCGTCGCTGCTGATTTCTTCGCTCAATATCATTCTCGCCGGTTATTCGCAGGTTTACGTCGTCGTGCTCGGCGTTTATTACAAGCTTCAGACCTTCCTCTATCTTCCCGCGAACGGCATCGTGCAGGGCATGAGGCCGCTCGTCGGCTACAATTTCGGCGCGCGCGAGTACGGGCGCGTGCGGCGGATATGTATGACTGCGCTCGCGCTCGCGGCGGGCATCATGGCGGCGGGGACTCTGCTCTGCCAGACTGTGCCCGAGGCGCTTATCGGCCCGTTCACCTCGAACGCGGAGACGGTGCGCGCGGGCGCGGAGGCCCTGCATATTATAAGCCTGGGCTTCGTCGTCTCGACCGTTTCCGTCATCGCCTCCGGCGCTCTCGAAGGGCTCGGCATGGGCGCGCCGTCGTTCGTCATCTCGCTTCTGCGCTACGCTGTGATTACGATACCGGCGGCCTTCGTCCTTAGCCGCTTCTTCGGCGCTGCCGGCGTGTGGCACGCTTTCTGGTTCGCTGAGCTCTGCACGGCCGCGGCGTCGTATTTCATCTACAGGAGCAAGACTTCGGCGCGCACGGAAGCGCGCGGCGCGGAGTAGCGCGTTTATATTTACTTAACTAATAAAGAGAAATAGCTGGCTTTGTCGTCATTCCGCGCTTGACGCGGAATCCCGCGTCTTCAAACCTACGACGCGCCGCCATAAACCCGCCGCAAGCGAATACAGCCTTACGGCGCGCACGAAAAAGCGGCCCTTTTCGGGGGCCGCTTCTCTGAGGGAGTTTGGGCTGCGCTTAGTCGGCGAGCACGGGATCCCAGACCTGTTTGATGAGGGCCTCGGTGTCCTTGCTGCTGTCGATAAGGCCGAACTTCTTGTAGTCGTTGATGGTGTCGCGGAGGGTCTGCTCCGTGAGCTCGTCGCTGATGCTGAAGTCGTAGGTCTTGAATATCTCAAGCACGAGGTCGTAGTCGCCGGAGGCCCAGTTGTTGGCCTGGAGCAGCTTGACGGCTTCTTCGCGGTTGTTCATTATCCATTCGCTGGCCTTTTCGTGGGCGCGCGTCAGCTTCTTGACGGTGATGGGGTTCTGGTTGTAGAAGTCGAGCGAAACGGCGTGGATGCAGCAGGCTTCCTTCTTGAAGTCGTCGTCGAAGGTGAGCGAGCGGATGATGCGCAGCGTGCCGTTGTCGAGGAACTGCTTCGCGAACTGGTCGCCGAGGAGCGCCGCGGAGATTTCGCCGTTCTGCATCGCGAGGACGGAAGCTCCGGCTTCGACTACCTTCCACTTGACCTTCCTCGGGTCCACGTTGTCCTTGTTGAGGAAGCGCATCGCTATGTTGTGGTCGGAGTTGCCTATTCCGTCGGGGATGGCGATGTACTTGCCTTCGAGGTCCTTCGTGCTCTTGATGTCGGAGTCATTGAGGACGTAAAGCGATTTGCATCCGGTGTGGATGCCGGTGGTGAACTTCATGCGGACGCCGTTGATCGTGGGGACGAGCATCGTCGCGATGTGGTCGCCCGCGACGTCCACTTTGCCCGTGCCTATCGCGTCGGTCTGCGCGCTGCTGCCGCCCGCCATGCGGACGATCTTCGTCTTGAGGCCCTCTTCTTCGTAGAAGCCTTTCATCTGAGCGATTCCGAAGGTGCCGAGGCAGAGCCCGCCGTTATATCCGACGATTATCTCCTTGCCGTATGCCGGTTCCTTCTTCCACGCCTCTTCCTCGGCGGGGTCTCCCGCCGCCCAGGCCGCCTGCGTCGCCGAGGCTAGCAGGCAGCACAGTACCGCGCTCAGTAGCTTTCTCTTCACTGCCATCTACTCCTTGTTTTGGATTTTACAAAAGGCCGCAGATCCTGCGCCGCAGCCTTATGTTTCTGTGTTTTACGCCGCCGTCCGCCCTTACTCCGTCTCTTCCTCGGCGCGTCCGAAGTCGAGCATTTCGAGGACGTGTTTGCGGTATTCCATGAATTTGCTGCTCGTCCTGTTGCGGGGGTATTCGAGGTCGATTTTCAAATCCTCGCGCACACGGCCGGGGCGCGGGGCCATTATCACGACGCGCGTGCCCATGTAGAGGGCCTCGTCCACGTCGTGCGTGACCATGAGCATCATGTGGCGGCTCTCGCCCCACATGCCGAGCAGCTCGTCCTGCATGTTCATCCGCGTGAAGGCGTCGAGCGCGCCGAGGGGCTCGTCGAGCAGGAAGACGGGGGGGTTGTTTATCATCGTGCGTATTAGCGCCACGCGCTGCGCCATGCCGCCCGAGAGCTGGTGCGGGTAGGATGTGCGGAATTCTTCGAGCCCCGCCATTTTAATCAGTTTTTCGACCTTTTCGTCCATGCCCTCCGTCTGGTGCATCATTCGGAGGCTGAAGGATACGTTCTGTTCGACCGTGAGCCACGGAAAGAGCGTCGGCTTCTGAAAGACCATGCCGCGCTCCGGCGCCGGGCCGGTTATCGGCCTGCCGTCGAGAGACAGCGTGCCCGTCGTCGGCATTATCAGCCCCGCAATGAGGCGCAGTATCGTCGATTTGCCGCAGCCCGACGCCCCGACGATGCTGATGAACTCGCCGGTGCGCACCTCGAGGCTGATGTCCTGCAATGCGTTCGTGACGTCCGCGGCGTCCGTGCGCGCGAAGCTTTTTGAGACGTGTTCGAGCTTTAACAGATTTTCACTCATTCGTGGACGACTCCTTCCTGCCAGCGGAGAACTCTTCTCCTGATGAAAGAGAGCGCCGCGTTTACTACGACGAATATGACGCATATCAGGACGATGGCGGCGTACATCTTGCCGTACTGCGCCCAGCTCTTCTGCCACGTTATGTACCAGCCGAGGCCGGACTCGACGCCTATCATCTCGGCGACGAGCAGCGCGGTGCAGGCGGAGCTCATGCCCTGCGTGAGCCCCTGGAAGATGTTCGGCATGACGAACGGTATCGCGATGCGGAAGACGAGCTGCGAGCCTTTCGCGCCGAGCGTGCGGGCCGCCTCGAAGTAAGACTTGTCGATGTTGTTGATTCCCGTCTGCGTAGCTATCGTGACGGAGAACCATACTCCGAGCGCGATGATGAACACGCTGCCCTTAAACAGCGTCGAGGCGAGGACCATGACGACCGGCAGCCACGTGGTAGAGGGTATCGCGCCGAGCAGCTTCATGAACGGGGCTATCCAGTAGTTGACGCGCCTGTTGTAGCCGCAGGCGACGCCCGTGACCAGCCCGAGCCCGGCGCCCGTGAAGTAGCCCGTGAAGAGCAGTATCAGCGAGTTTATCGTACACTCGGTCATATAGGCGCGGTCGGATATGAAGGCGTGCAGCACCTGGTCCACCCATGGGAAGTAAGGCAGCACGAGGATGCCGGTTTTCAGCGTCAGCCAGTCGTAAGCGAGGAACATTATGAAGATGAACGAATAAAAAGGCGCTTTATAGCGCAGAGTGTAAAAGACCTTCTTGTTCGCGAACGACGCGATGAAGACGGCGAAAACGGCCGCCATCAGCGCGCAGATGAACATGGCGTAGACGTTCGTGCTTTCGTTGCCCGGAAGGTTCGGAATCCAGTAATATTCCGCGAGAGCCAGCGCTCCCGCGATCACCGGCGAAAAACAGACGAGCCTGTCCACGAACATCTGGAACGGAGTTTTCGGCGCGCTCTCAAGCTCGCGCAGCTCGTCCTTCGTCATGTGCCGGCCGGGAATGATTTTCCTTTCGTTGGAATCGCTCATTATTTGACCGCATTCTCCTTTATATTCATTTTTGCACGTGCGCCGTATATGACGCGCGTCTGCCGCGTTTTATCTTTATACGCCGCCGTACTGCGCGAGCGCCCGCGCGGAACGTCCCGGCAGGCGCGAAGCGCCGGCCGCGCGCCGTCGAAGACGGGCGGCATGGCGTCGCTTTATTGACAAAAGTCTTTCGTTATTGGAGTCTCTGGGAAGCGTCTGAAGAAGCGCCGCGGAAAAGAGACTCTGACGGTGCAGCCCATGCCACAGGCTCTATGGAGCTACGTCACATTAGAAAGTCTCCTCCTTCCGAAACGCCGTAAATTTGTGAGGACGGGCACATAGTGTCCTCTTGGTTATAATAAATGCTCGCGGTCATAAAAACAAGGCGGCGGCCTTATAAATTTCTATTCGAGAGAACAAACAGCGACGGCTTGTCCGATGCGGCCCGCAGCGTTTTTTGCGGATTATTATTTTTTCGCGCCGTCCGTCCGTCGTAAAGAAAGGCGGCGCGCCACAGCGCCTTATGTTTTTACGTTTTTGCGCGGCGCGGCGGAATTTGATTAAGCGCGCGGCTCAAACGGCGCCGTTCCGTCAATCTTGTCAATTAAAAGGCTTTCATATAATATGCAGCGTGGAATTTCGGCGGGTGATTTTTCCGCCGGGGAGATGATTTTATGGCGGATTTTTCATTCCTTGCCGAAGCCTCGGACATCTGGGACGAGTGGCGCTTCGAGCCGTGGAGCAGCGGCTCCGCTTCGGGACTGTACAGGCGCGTCTCTATGGTGAAGTCCGGCCTTATGGGAGAGGTCGCGCGCTATTACGCCGACGACTACCTCGTGTGGCGCTACGACGGCGAAACCGACCCCGAGCGGCTGCGCAGAGAGGCGAAGTCCGAAAGCGACCTGCTCGTCCAGCGCTTCGTGTTCCTGCGCGGCGGCGGGGGATATTCCATGAAGAAGAGCTCTCTGCTCTTCGGCCTGCGCGGCTTCGTGGAGCTGCACTTCCTGCCGGTCTTCGGCGATATCCCCAAAGCCGTCGAGGACGTCGGCTTTCTCGTGCGCGCGGCGATGCGCAGGCTCGGCGCGGACGGCCCGGGCGCTTTTGCTTCCGGCGCGCCGCTCGCGGCTGATTTACAGAAAGCCGGAAGAGTAGGAAAATAAATAAAGATTGTCCGGGCGACGCCGGCTTTTTTATAAAAATTTTTTACGGAGGTGGAACTTTTATGTTCTTCATGATGTTTGCAGTATCGATATTATGTCTGATACTCGGTTACATTTTTTACGGACGCTTTATGGCGAGGGTCTACAACCTCGACAATCATAACGTCACTCCAGCGGAGCGCCTCAACGACGGCATGGACTACTGTCCAACGCATCCCGCCGTCGTGCTGGGCCATCACTTCTCGTCCATCGCGGGTGCGGGGCCGATAGTCGGGCCTATAACGGCGGCCTCGATGTTCGGCTGGCTGCCTACCATTATATGGTGCATCTTCGGCTCGATATTCCTCGGCGGCCCGCATGACTTCGGCGCGGTAATGGCCTCGATGCGCCACGACGGCAAGTCGATAGGCGAAGTCATCGACCACTGGATCGGACACAAGGCGAAGAAGCTTTTCCTCATATTCACGATACTTTCGCTCTTCCTCGTCGTCGCCGTCTTCACGGTGCTTACGACGGCGACCTTCGTGCTTGATCCCGTCGTTGCCTTCGTGAGCTGCATGTACATCGTGCTCGCCGTCGTCTCCGGCCTTCTCATCTACCGCTTCAACATGAACCTCAAGCTCGTCACCGTCGTCATGCTCGCGATAATAGCCTTCTGCTCCATCAAGGGCGGCGACTGGCCGATAGTCGCGAAGATATTCACGCACAGCTCCGACTGGTGGAACTTCTTCATCGCGATATATATCCTCTTCGCCTCCGTCCTGCCCGTCTGGCTGCTGCTCCAGCCGCGCGACTACCTCGCCTCCTACTTCCTCTACTTCGCGGCGGCGATAGGCGCGATAGGCATGATATTCGGCGGCTCGATGGACAGCGGCGCGGTTCCCGCGATAGCGAAAGACATGCACTGGTTCGGACTTACGAAGGCCGATATGTGGCCGATGCTCTTCGTCATCGTCGCCTGCGGCGCCATCTCCGGCTTCCACTCGCTCGTCGGCTCGGGCACCACGTCCAAGCAGCTCTCGCATGAGCGCGACGCTCTGCCTGTCGGCTACGCCGCGATGCTCCTCGAAGGCCTCGTCGCCGTAATAGCGCTCGGCACCATGATGGTCGCCGGCGGCATACAGAAAGGCGGCCCCGTCGGCACGTTCGCCGCGGGCTTCGGGCAGTTCTGCACGATAGTCGGCATCGACCCTGTGCTAGGGACGCGCCTCGGAGCGATAGCGGTCAACACCTTCCTGCTCACCTCGCTCGACACGGCGACGCGCCTCGCGCGCTACCAGATACAGGAGATAACGAACTATAAGGCCAACAAGTACGTCGCCACGGTGTTCGCCGTCGCCGTCGCGCTCGTCCTCGTCTACGTCAAGGCCAAAGGCCCCGACGGAAACCCGATACCGGCGTGGCAGGTCATCTGGCCCGTTTTCGGCGCGTCCAACCAGCTCGTCGCGGCGCTCGCGATACTCGGCGTTTCGATGTGGATAATCCGCGGCCTCAAGAAAAAGGCGACCTTCCTGCTCGTCCCGTTCTGGTTCATGCTCGTCACCAGCATGGCCGGAATAGTGATAGAGATCAAGGCGACGCTCACCAGCGGACACCCGAACTACATCCTCGCCGTGATAAGCGCGCTGCTGCTCGTCCTCGCGCTGATGATGACGAAGGAAGGCTTTTCCGCGCTCAGCCGCGAAAAGCACGGGGAGACCATAGAGCAGTAACTGACGGCGCGAAAGCGCGGAAAATCAAAAATGAAAGGAGCCGCAGTGCGCGGCTCTTTTTTATTGCTTTTTAATGTTCGAGTGCTATCTTTACGGTAACGCGGAGACGTGCGGCGCAACTCCCGCTGATTCTTCGCGGTTCTGGAAACTTTTTACATCTCGGAGGCGTTTTTATATGTGGGCTGTATATGCTTTGTGTTCCGCGTTTTTCGCGGCGCTCACCTCGATACTCGCCAAGGTGGGCATCGAGGGCGTCAACTCCAACCTCGCGACGGCGGTGCGCACCGCGGTCGTCCTCGTCATGGCGTGGCTCGTCGTCTTCGTAACGGGGGCGGAGGGCGGCGTCTGGAACATCGGCAGAAAAAGCTGGCTGTTCCTCGTGCTTTCCGGCCTCGCGACTGGCGCGTCGTGGCTCTTCTACTTCAAGGCGCTCCAGATAGGCGAAGCCTCGAAGGTCATCCCGGTCGATAAGTTCAGCGTCGTCCTCGGCATCCTAATGGCCTTCGTATTCCTTCACGAGGCCGTCACCGCGAAGACGCTCATCGGCGGCGCGCTGATAGCGATAGGGACGTTCGTGCTGATCCTGTAAAATCAACGCCGCCGCAGGGTCTCGGAGCCGTCGGCGGCAAGCCGTGATATTTCCGGCTGTTTGTCCGCGCGCCGCTTTTCGTGCGCGTCCGGCGAAATGCGCCGTCCGTTCCTCCTTTGATATATTGACATTCATCTATATGACTTCTATAATCACGCATAGATAATCATCTATGTGAGGTGGGTTCTTATGAACGCTATCGACGCCGCCCTCATTTGCAGGGCGCTGAGCGACAGCAACAGGTTGCTTATTGTCCAGATGCTTTCCGACGGAGAGAAGTGCGCGTGCAAATTGTTGGAACGCTTTGAAATCACACAGCCGACGCTCTCGCACCACATGAAGATTCTTTGCGGGTGCGGGCTGGTGAAGGCGCGGCGGGAAGGCAAGTGGCAGCATTATTCGGTCGACGCGGAGCGGCTGCGCGACTTCGCGCTGTTCGTCGGAACTCTCATGCCGCGCGGGACGAAAGAAGGCCGCGCCCTATGATCTGGGATTTCGTCCAGAACCAACTGCTCGGCATGAAATGGCTGAACGCGCTCGTCGCACGCGCGCTCGGCTCGGCTGGCGTGGACGTTTCGTCGCGCTGGGGCGGCAGCCTGAATTTCTTCATCTACGACGTAATTAAGATAACGATTCTGCTCTGCACGCTGATTTTCGTAATTTCGTACATTCAGAGCTATTTCCCGCCGGAGCGCAGCCGCCGGATAATGGGGCGCTTCCACGGGATATGGGCCGACTGTGCGGCGGCTCTGCTCGGCACGGTCACGCCCTTCTGCTCGTGCTCGTCGATACCGCTTTTCATCGGATTCACGAGCGCGGGGCTTCCGCTCGGCGTCACCTTTTCTTTTCTGATTTCGTCTCCGATGGTGGATTTAGGCAGCCTCGTCATATTGACCGGGATTTTCGGCGCGCGCGTCGCGGCGGCCTACGTCCTGCTCGGCCTGGTCATCGCGGTGGCGGGCGGCACGCTTATCGAAAAAATGCGGATGGACGGTTACGTCGAAGATTTCATCCGTCAGGTGAAGGGCGTAGACGCCGAAACGGCGGAGCTGTCCGCGCGCGAGCGCCTGCTTTACGCCAGGGGGCAGACGGTTTTCACCTTCCGCAAGGTTTTTCCCTATATTCTTCTCGGAGTCGGAATCGGGGCTTTCATCCACAACTGGCTGCCGCAGAGCTGGATCGAGGGCGTTCTCGGCAGCGGCAACCCGTTCGGCGTGGTGCTGGCGACTCTCGTCGGCGTTCCGATGTACGGCGATATTTTCGGGACGATTCCGGTGGCGGAAGCCCTGCTCTACAAGGGCGCGCGGCTCGGCACGGTGCTGAGCTTCATGATGGCGGTGACGACGCTTTCCCTGCCGTCGCTCGTCATGCTTCGCAAGGCGATAAAGCCGCGGCTTCTGTGGACTTTCGTGACGGTCTGCACCGTGGGCATCATCATTGTGGGCTATGCGTTCAACGCGATGCAGTTTTTCATCATAGACTGACGAAGGGAGTATATGAAGATGGGATTTTTCGGCAATAAGAAGGACAAAGGATGCGGATGCGGCGGTGAGGCAAGCCGCGGCGCGGACGCCGCGTGCTCCGGCGCGCCGGTGAAGGTGCTGGGCGCCGGATGCGCGCGGTGCCGCGAGCTCGACGCGGCGGTGCGTTCCGTGCTCGAAGAGCTCGGCTCGGCGGCCGTGGTGGAACACGTTACGGACTTCCCGAGCATCGCGGCTTACGGCGTCATGTCTACGCCGGCGCTCGTCATAAACGGTAAAGTCGCGGTGTGCGGGCGCGTGCCCGACAGGAGCGAGCTGAAGAAAATTCTCGCGGATTTAAGCGCGTGATTTGCGCGCGGATAGTAACGGCGGCGGGGACGAGGACGTCTCCGCCGCTTTATGTTTTTGCATGGGCTTCGCCGCGGCGTTTACGTAACCTTAACCTAACTCCAACACTTCCGTAACTCAAAAATGGTTTCATAGTAACGTCCGCGAGGACGTTGAAGCAAGCACTAACTTTGAGGAGGATTTTCATGTCAGGTATTTGGCGTCGTTTAGGTAAAGGGATGCTCGCGGTCGCGGCGGCGGCCGCCGTCACGGCGTTTCCGGCGGTTTTCGCGCGCGAGGCGCAGGCCGCGGAGAAGAAAGAGCTCACGGTCTACACCGCTCTTGAGAACGAGCAGATAAACAAGTATCTTGCCTCGTTCCGCGAGAAGTATCCCGACATTGAGATAAAGATAGTCCGCGACTCGACGGGCATCATCACTGCGAAGCTGCTCGCAGAGGGCGGCAAGACCCCGGCGGACGTCGTCTGGGGGACGGCCGCGTCGAGCCTTCTCGTTCTTGAGGACCGCGGCATGATTGAGCCTTACGCGCCGAAGGGGCTCGAGCGCGTGGAGCCGATGCTCAGGGATTCCGCGAATCCGCCCGCGTGGGTCGGGATTGACGCCTGGGAGACGGCGATAATCTACAACACCGCCGAAGCGAAGGCGAAGGGCCTTCCGCCTATCAAGTCTTACGAAGACCTTCTCCGTCCTGAGTTCAAGGGGCAGATAATCATGAGCAACCCGAATTCGTCGGGCACGGGCTTCCTCGCGGTGACCGGGCTCATCCACCTGATGGGCGAGAAGAAGGCTTTCGAGTACATGGACAAGCTCCACGAGAATATCGCGATGTACACGCACTCCGGCTCGGCGCCCGCCAAGAAGGCCGCGGCGGGCGAGTTCGCGGTCGGCATTTCCTACGGCTACGCCGGCATGAACCAGAAGAAGAAGGGCGCGCCCATCGAGGTCATCTTCCCCGAAGAGGGCAGCGGCTGGGACGTCGAGGCGAACGCTCTGATAAAGAAGGCGGACATCAAGCCCGAGGCGAAGCTCTTCCTCGATTGGGCGATTTCGGACGAAGCCATCAACGCGCTGAAGGACGACTACGCGATCACCGCGGTCAAGGTGCGCGATGGAATCCCCGAGGGCTACGCCAAAGACCCGCTTTCGCAGCTCGTCAAGAACAACGACCTGAAATGGTCCGCGCTGAACCGCGACCGCATCCTCAAGGAGTGGGCGGCGCGCTACGACGGCAAGACGGAGGCCGGGAACTAGTTCCGCTTCGCCGGAGCAGTCGGGAAATCATGGCATCTCTCCGCGCTGAACACATCGTCAAGAAATTCGGGAAGCAGACGGCTCTCAACGACGTGAGCTTCGAGATAGAAGACGGCGAGTTCGTCTGCGTCCTCGGCCCCTCGGGGTGCGGGAAAAGCACGCTCCTGCGCGTCGTCGCGGGACTTGAAGATATAGAGAGCGGAAAGGTGGAGATAGGCGGCCGCGACGTTACGGGCGAGCCGCCCTCCGCCCGCAATTTCGGGATAGTCTTCCAGTCGTACGCGCTTTTCCCGAATATGACCGCCGAGGAAAACATCGCATACGGCCTCTGGAACAAGCGCCTTTCGCGCGAGGAGACAGCTTTGCGCGTGAACGGCGCGATAGAGATGGTCGGGCTCGAAGAGCAGCGCAAAAAGTATCCGCAGCAGCTCTCGGGCGGACAGCAGCAGCGCGTCGCCATCGCGCGCGCGATAGTGCTGAAGCCCGAGTTCCTGCTTCTCGACGAGCCGCTTTCGGCGCTCGACGCGAAGGTGCGCGTCAAGCTGCGCCGCGAGCTGCGCCACATACAGCAGAAGCTCGGCATCACAACGATAATGGTCACTCACGACCAGGAGGAGGCGCTCTCGCTCGCCGACCGCGTCATCGTCATGAACAATTCTGTCATCGAGCAGATAGATACCCCGCAGAAGGTCTACGAGTCGCCGAGCAGCCCGTTCGTCGCCGATTTCGTCGGCACGGTGAATTTCGTCGGCGGGCGCAGCGGCGCGATACGCCCCGAAAGCCTGCGCCTCTGCCGCGCGGGACACGACGGCGCGATACCGGGGCGCATCTGCGACATAGAGTTCCGCGGCTCCTTCTACCGTGTGGGAGTCGAGACAGCCGGCGGCGAGTACACCGCGGACGTCCCCGCGCAGCAGCGCGAGAATCTGCCGCTGCGCTTCGGAGCGCTCGTCTACCTCGATATTCCGGCTGAAAAGGTGATTTGCCTAAAGGCAAGCTGATATGGTTAGGATAAAAAGCGCGGGCAGGCTCCAGCAGGGCCTGCTCGTTTTCTCACTCGCGTTTCTCTTCATCGTCGTCGTATGCCCGATGCTCGCGCTTTTCTCAAAGGCCTTCCATGCGAACGACGGGACCTTCATCGGGCTTGCGAACTTCGTCGAATATTTTTCCTCGCCGCACCTCGTGCGCTCGCTGAAAAATTCGCTCGTCATCTCGACGGCGGTCGCCTCGGTCTCGACGGTGCTGGCCTTCGTCTACGCCTACGCCCTGACGCGCGCGCTCGTCCCGGCCAAGAAGCTTCTGCGCTTCACGGCGGTGCTGCCGCTCTTCGCGCCGACGATGATGTACGGCATCGCGCTCGTCTACCTGATAGGCAACAAGGGGATAATAACGATGCTCGGGCTTAAACTGCCGCTCTACGGTCCGCTCGGCATCTTCATCTGCGAGGTCTTTTACACCTTCCCGCAGGCTTTCCTGATACTTTCGGTAACTCTCGCATACTGCGACAACCGCCTGTACGAGGCGGCGCGCGTCATGGGCACGGGCGCGTGGCGCATCTTCCGCACCGTGACGCTGCCCGGCGCGAAGTTCGGCGTAGTCAGCGCCTTCCTTGTCGCCTTCACGCTCTGCTTCACGGACTTCGGCGCGCCGAAGGTCGTCGGCGGCAACTACGGCGTCCTCGCGACGGACATCTACAAGCAGGTCGTAGGACAGCAGAACTTCGGCATGGGCGCGGTCGTCGGCCTGCTGCTGATGCTTCCTGCGCTCGCGATGTTCGCCGCCGACAGATTCATAAGCTCGGCGAACGAGGCGACCGTCAGCTCGCGCAGCGTGGCCTACAGGATAATAGAAAACAAACTCCGCGACAGGCTTCTGACGCTCTTCTGCGTCGTGATAAATCTGTTCGTCTTCATGCTGCTCGGCGCGGGCTTCTTCGCCGCCTTCATCAAGGCGTGGCCCTACAATCTTTCGTTCACGCTCGAGCATTTCCTTGTGGACAGCCCCGCGACCGGCGGCCTCAGCTCATTCGGCAACAGCGTGATAGTCGCGCTCGTCTCCGCGGTGCTCGGCGGCGGCTTCGTATTCGTCAACGCGTGGCTCATCGAGAAGACGCGCGGACATACGCTGCTGCGGCGCGCGGACTACCTGCTCTCGATAATCCCGCTCGCGCTTCCGGGGCTTTCGATAGGCATAGCCTTCATATTCTTCTTCACGGCGGACGGCAATCCGTTCTCCTTCGTCTACGGCACGATGTGGATAATGGTGCTCGCGAACATGGTCCACTTCTATTCCGTCCCCTTCGTCACGGCGACCTCGGCGCTGAAAAAGCTCGACCGCGAGATCGAAGCCGTATCGGAGTCCATGTCCGTTCCGCTCTGGCGTACGTTTTACAAAGTCACCTTGCCGATGTGCTCAGACGCCCTCTTCGAGACGATGGTCTACATATTCGTCAACTCGATGGTGACGGTCTCGGCGGTCGTATTCCTCTATCCCGCCGACTTCAAGCTCGCATCAGTCGCGATAGTCAACATGGAGGACGCGGGCGACATAGCGCCGGCCTCGGCCCTCTCAGTCCTCGTCGTGCTCGTCAACGTCGCGGCGAGGCTCGGCTACGAATTTTTCTCTGCGAGATACAGGAAAAAGCGAGCTGCGCTATAATCTGCGCGGCGACAAACGTTTGAATACGGAGGTCATAAAAGTGGAAAACAACGAAAACCGCGTAACATGCGTGATATTCGACTGGGCCGGCACGACCGTGGACTACGGCTGCTTCGCGCCGCTCGGCGCCTTCACGCGCGTATTCGAGGAGGCGGGGCTGCCGCTTTCGATAGAAGAGGCGCGCGGCCCGATGGGTCTGCCGAAGCGCGACCACGTGCGCGAGCTGCTGAAACTCCCGCGAGTCTCCGCGCTCTTCGCGGAAAAGTACGGGCGCGCGTGGAACGAGGCCGACGTTGACAGGCTGTACGAAGGCTTCGTCCCGGCCCTCATGGGCACGCTCAAGGACTACTGCGAGCCGCTCCCCGGCGTTATAGAGACTGTCGCGGAACTTCGCGGCGCAGGGCTGAAGATAGGCTCAACCACCGGCTACACGAAAGAGATGATGGACATAGTCGCGCCCGGCGCGGCGGCGCGCGGCTACGCGCCCGACGCTCTCGTCACCCCCGACGAGGCCGGCGCTGGACGCCCCGCCCCCTACATGATTTTCAGGAACATGGAGCGGCTCGGCGTATATCCGCCGTCGAACGTAGTCAAGGCCGGAGACACGCTCGCCGACGTGCGCGAGGGCAAGAACGCCGGAGTGTGGAGCGCCGGCATAATCGAGGGAAGCAGCGAACTCGGGCTGACGCGCGAAGAATGCGAAGCGCTCTCCGAAAACGAACGCGCGGAGCGTTACGCCGCGGTGCGCGGGCGTTTCCTCGCCGCCGGCGCGGATTTTGTCATAGAGCGCGTGACCGAACTGCCGAAGCTCATCGAACAGATAAACGAAATAAAACTCGGACAGGAGACGAAATAAATGACGGCTGAAAATCCTTACCTTCTTCTCACCCCGGGGCCGCTCTCGACCACGCCCGCCGTGCGCGAGGCGATGCTGCGCGACTGGTGTACGTGGGACGCGGACTACAATAATCTGGTCGAAGGCATGAGGCGCGACCTAGTCGCCCTCGCCGTCCCGGACGAAGCCAAACGCGCGGAATACACCGCAGTCCCGATGCAGGGCAGCGGGACTTACGGCGTCGAGTCCGTCATAGGCACTGTAGTGCCCTCCGACGGGCGCATACTCGTCATAGCCAACGGCGCGTACGGCAGGCGCGCGGCGCAGATAGCGCGCACTCTGCGCATAAACACCGCCGAACTCTCATACCGTGAGACGGAGCGCCCCGACGCTGCGGAAACGGCGGAATTTCTCGACGAAAACCCCGACGTGACGCACGTCCTTATGATCCACTGCGAGACGACGACGGGCATCTTGAACGACATCGAAAGCGTAGCGCATGAAGTCAAGCGCCGCGGCAGAATATTCATCGTAGACGCGATGAGCAGCTTCGGCGGGATCCCGATAGACATGGACGGCCTAGGCATAGACTTCATGATAAGCAGCGCCAACAAGTGCATACAGGGCGTGCCCGGATTCTCCTTCGTCATAGCGCGCCGCGCCGGGCTCGAAAAATGCGCGGGCCGCGCGCGCTCCGTATCGCTCGACCTCTACGACCAGTGGAAAGTCATGGAAGAGGGACACGGGAAATGGCGCTTCACCTCGCCGACCCACGTCGTCCGCGCCTTCATCGAAGCGCTCATGGAGCTGCAGGAAGAGGGCGGCGTCGAGGCGCGCCACAAACGCTACGCGGAAAACCAGCGCCGCCTCGCCGAAGGCATGGCCGCGCTCGGCTTCCGCCCGCTGCTTAGTAAAGAAGTCCAGTCCCCGATAATCACGTCGTTCCTCTACCCCGATAAAACATTCGACTTCAAAGACTTCTACGAATTCATGAAAGGCGAGGGCTACGTCCTCTACCCCGGAAAAATCTCCGAAGCCGACACCTTCCGCGTCGGCAACATCGGCGACGTCCACATGAAGGACATAGAGGGAGTTCTGGCTGCGGCGGCGAAGTACGTGAAGAAGTAACAGAAGCTCACGCTTTTGCCGGACGTTACGCGCGGCGCGGCGGCTTCCGCAGAGGAGCCGCGCGCCGCCGCTTCGTATCCGCAGGCCGCCGCGCGCGGAATTTTTTCAGGCACCTACCCCGCGCCGTAAGTCCGTGAAAAATTACGCGTTCACAAATTTTTCAGAAAAGTCAATGACCTTTTCTTTGTGAAGCTCTCTTATTTCCTATGAAAAACTCTTTTGTTTTCGGACATAAATGTTAAAATAGCAAATTGGGTTATGGGTTGTTTTTGTTGATGGAGAGTAATGACTCCTATGACTTTTTTTTGCTAAAGGAGGAGCGTTTTTATGAAGCTTCCGACATTCTGGGGCGGCATCCACCCGCCGCAGAACAAAGTTTTGACCGCGGACGAGAAGATAGAGCAGTATCTTCCGAAAGGCGAGCTCGTCTTCCCGATGCCGCAGAACATCGGCGCGCCGTGCGCGCCGGTCGTCGCCAAGGGCGACCGCGTGCTCGTCGGCACGCGGCTCGGCAACAACGACGCCTTCGTATCCGCGCCTATACTTTCGAGCGTTTCCGGTACTGTGAAGGATGTGACGCTGCGCATGACGACGCCGGGGACTTTTGAGAACTGCGTCGTCGTCGAGAACGACGGCAAGTACGAAAAGGCGCCGGAGTGGCAGCCGCTGCCCGACTATGAGAACATCGACCCGAAGGAATATCTGAAGCGCATCCGCGACGCCGGGATAGTCGGATTCGGCGGCGCTACGTTCCCGACCGCCGTCAAGCTGTCGCCGCCGCCGGATAAGAAGATAAAATGGCTCATCGTCAACGGCGTAGAGTGCGAGCCCTATCTCAACTGCGACAACCGCCTGATGCTGGAATCGCCCGACGAGGTGGTGAACGGGCTGAAGCTCGTCCTCCGTCTCTTCCCCGAGGCTCAGGGCGTAATCGCGATAGAGAACAACAAGCCCGAAGCCGTCAAGACGATGGAAGAGGCGGTCAAGCGCCTCGGAGCCTCCGGCATAACTGTGCAGCCGCTCGCCGTAAAGTACCCGCAGGGCGCTGAAAAAATGCTCATCGAGGCTCTGACGGGGCAGGAGTACGTCGTCACGGCTCTGCCGGCCGACGTCGGCTGCATAATCCTCAACGTCCGCACTACGCAGCAGATTTACCGCGCGATAGCGCTCGGCGAACCCGCAGTGACGCGCGTCGTGACCGTGACGGGAGACGCGGTCGCCCATCCGAAGAACATCTCCGTTCCGCTCGGCACCTCAGTGCGCGAACTGGTAGAACTCTGCGGCGGCTTCAAGGAGCAGCCGGTCAAGATACTCTCCGGCGGCCCGATGATGGGCGTTTCGATGCGTTCCATCGACGTCCCAGTCGTCAAAGGCACGTCCGGAATCCTCGCGCTCACGGCGAAGTCCGCGATGCTGAAGCCGATAACGGCCTGCCTGCACTGCGGAAAATGCGTTGAGGCATGCCCGATGGGGCTCGTCCCGACCGTTCTTGAACCGCTCGTTGCGGCGCGTATGTATAAGCGCTTCGAGGAAGAGGGCGGCATGAACTGCATAGAATGCGGAAGCTGCACCTACGTGTGCCCGGCGCACCGCCCGCTTACGCAGGGCTGCCGCGACGGAAAGGCCTCCGTTATGGCGATGCGCAGAAAGGCGGCTGCTAAGTAATGGAACGTCTGCTGGTAGTATCAAGCTCGCCGCACATCCACTCCCCGCTCGACACTCAGAAGGTCATGGGATGGGTGCTCGCGGCCCTCGCCCCCGCCGGTCTCGCCGGCGTCTATTTCTTCGGCGTCCGCGCCGCCGCCGTCATGGCGGTATGCGTCGCCTCCTGCGTAATCTTCGAGTACCTCTGGGAAAAATGCCTTAAAAAGCCCAGCACGGTCAACGACCTCTCGGCCGCAGTCACCGGGCTGCTGCTCGCATACAACCTGCCGCCGACCATTCCGTTCTGGATGGCGGTCTTAGGCAGCCTCTTTGCGATGGTCGTCGTCAAGCACCTCTTCGGCGGCCTCGGATGCAACATCGTGAACCCCGCGCTCGCGGCGCGCGCGATGATGCTCACAAGCTGGCCCGTTCCTATGACTACGTGGACGATAGACGGCGTATCCGGACCGACGCCGCTCGCGCTCATCAAGATGGGCGCGACCGACCAGCTCCCGCCGCTTCAGGATCTTTTCATAGGACACGTCGGCGGCTGCATAGGCGAGACCTCGGCTCTCGCGCTGCTCATAGGCTTCGGAATACTTCTCTATAAAGACATAATCAAATGGCACATCCCGGTCGTCTACGTAGCGACCGTCGCCGTGCTGAGCGTGGCCTTTCAGCGCCCGGTCACGCCGCTTTACGAGATACTCTCGGGTGGCCTCCTGCTCGGAGCCATATTCATGGCGACCGACTACGTCACGACGCCGGTAACGCGCCGCGGACAGATAATATTCGCGGTAGGCTGCGGCGTCCTAGCGACGCTCATACGCACATGGGGCGGCTATCCCGAGGGCGTGTCGTACTCGATTCTGATAATGAACCTCGTCGTCCCGCTCATCGACAGGGCGACGAAGCCGCATATCTTCGGTGAGGTGAAAAAACATGCCTAAGATAGCGAAGTACGGACTGATACTATTCGTCATAACCGCGGTCACGGGGCTCATCCTCGGCGGCGTCTACACAATGACGCTCGAACCAATCCGCCAGGTGCAGGCGCAGGAAAAGAACGAGGCGCTCGCATCGACGCTGCCCGGCGCGACGGAGTTCAAACAGCTTGAGATAAAAGACGGCTATCCGATGATAACCGAAATTTACGAAGGCAGCGCCAACGGAGAGGTCAAGGGGTACAACTTCACCGTCACGCCCAAGGGCTACGCAGGCCTCGTCACCACAGTCGTCGGCATAAACAACGAAGGACGCGTCATGGACATCAAGATACTGAGCCACAGCGAAACGCCGGGCCTCGGCGCGAAAGCCGTGGAGCCGGCCTTCGCGGGACAGTTCAAGGAAAAACTGGCGAAGAGGCTCACCGTCACCAAGACCCCGCCCGAGTCCGACGACCAGATACAGGCCATCTCCGGCGCGACGATCACATCGTCTGCGGTCGTGAGCGGCGTCAACACGGCGCTTTCGTACTGGCGCGCGAACTTCTCAGGAGAGGGCGCGCAGGGAGAGCCGGAACAGGCGGACGGCGTGTCCGGCGCTTCGGCTTCCGTCAATAAAGGGGAGGAATAAGACTAATGATAAATCCTCTTAAAATAATCAAAAACGGCATACTGACCGAAAACCCGACCTTCGTCCTCGTTCTCGGCATGTGCCCGACGATAGCGGTAACCACGAGCGCCATCAACGGCATAGGCATGGGCCTCGCCGCGACGGCGGTCCTCATGGGCTCCAACATGGCGATATCCGCGATAAGGAAATGCATCCCGGACGAGATACGCATACCGGCCTTCATAGTCGTCATTGCGGGCTTCGTCACGGTCGTGCAGCTCCTCATATCGGCCTACGCGCCTGCGCTCAACAGGTCCCTCGGAATATTCATCCCGCTCATAGTCGTCAACTGCATAATACTCGCGCGAGCGGAGGCCTTCGCCTATAAAAACGGCGTCTTCGCCTCCATGTGCGACGGCATCGGCATGGGGCTCGGCTTCACATGCTCGCTGACTCTCATCGGCTGCATCCGCGAGCTCCTCGGCAACGGCACGATATTCGGCGCGGCCATACTCCCGCCCGACATATACGCGCCGGCGCTGCTCGTCATCCTCGCCCCCGGCGGCTTCATAACGCTCGGCATCCTCATGGCCTTCATACGCCACCTAAAAATGAGGAAAGAAGAAAAAGCGACAGGCGTCCAGTCGTCATACGACGGATGGCATGAACTCGACGCCTGCGGAGGCTGCGCCCTCAAAGGCATATGCCACGGCGGCACCGCCGGAAGCGTCTGCGCCAAAACGGAAAAGGAGGCCGGTAAGTAATGGGACTCGTCGCTCTGTTCGTGAGCTCCGTGCTCGTAAACAACATCCTGCTGGCCCGGTTCCTAGGCTGCTGCCCGTTCCTTGGCGTCTCCAGCCAGCTTGAGACCGCGAAAGGCATGGGCATAGCCGTCGTATTCGTCACCACCTTTGCGGCGATAATGACATGGCTGGCCTACAACTTCATCCTCGTCCCGCTCGGGCTGGAATACCTCTACACGCTCGCGTTCATACTGATAATCGCGGCCCTGGTACAGTTCGTCGAAACCGTGCTCAAAAAAATGATGCCAGGACTCTATAAATCCCTCGGCATCTTCCTGCCGCTCATCACGACGAACTGCGCCGTCCTCGGCGTCGCCGTCATCAACATGAACGAAAACTACAACTTCATCTACTCCGTAGTCAACGCCTTCGGCTCGTCGGCGGGCTTCCTGCTCGCCATCGTTCTCATGGCCGGCATACGCGAGAAGATCGAAATGAACGCGGAAATGCCGCGCTGCATGCGCGGGCTGCCGATAGCCCTCGTCACGGCGGGCCTCATGTCGATAGCCTTCATGGGCTTCAGCGGCCTCATCAAATAGGAGGGACGGACATGGAAGGAATACTCTACCCGACACTTGTAATGGGCGGCCTCGGCGTCATCTTCGGCGCGCTGCTCGCCTTCGCGTCGGAAAAATTCTTCGTCGCTGTCGACGAACGCCAGAGCAAAATACGTGAAATACTCCCCGGCGCCAACTGCGGCGGCTGCGGCTACCCGGGCTGCGACGGATACGCCGAAGCCTGTGTCAGCGGAGCCGCCAAGCCCAACAAATGCGCCGCGGGCGGCCCAGACGTCGCCGCCAAAATAGCGGAGATACTCGGCGTAACGGCTGAAGCCTCCGAGCCGATGGTCGCCTTCGTCAAATGCAGCGGCACGCACGACAAAACCGTAAAAGACTGCGTCTACATGGGCTTCGACGACTGCCGCAGCGCCTCCGTCGTCCCCGGCAAAGGCCCCTCCGCCTGCACCTACGGCTGCATGGGCTTGGGGACGTGCGTCAAAGTCTGCCAGTTCGGCGCTATCAGCGTAAAAGACGGCGTCGCCGTCGTCGACCGTGAAAAATGCGTCGGCTGCGGCACATGCGCCGCGGAATGCCCGCGCGGCGTCATCGCCATGGTGCCGAAAAAATCAAAAGTACAAGTCGGATGCAGCAACCCCCTCAAAGGCCCCTTCGTCAAAAAAGTCTGCTCTACGGGTTGCATAGGCTGCACCCTCTGCGTCAAGACATGTCCGAAACAGGCTATCTCCATGCAGGGGAGCCTGGCCGTCATAGATCCGGCGCTATGCGTCAACTGCGGCCTTTGCGTGGCGAAATGCCCCGTCAAAGCCATCGCAGACATGCGCCCTCCGAGACCGGCGGCTCCGGCTCCTCAGCCCTCGGCTGCTCAGCCGCAGGCGCAGGCGTAAACGTCATCGAACAAACGCAAGAAAAGAGAAGGCTTGATGCCTTCTCTTTTCTGCTTTTGCCAACATGTAATTTCAAAGGAATCTAAGCGCTGCGAGCTTTGTCGTGAACTGGACGAAAGCGATAGTTTACATCTACACGACCTCTAGCGTCCTACTAAAAAAGCAGAAAAAAGTAGTTGACGAAACGCTTGAAGCGTAATATACTCCTTCACGTTGCGCCGCCGGGGGCGAGGTTCTGAAGAAACCGAGCGGGCCCCGGAGGAAAGCGGCGAAGCACCATGACAGGGGAATAATGAGGAGAAGGCGAAGCGGTTTGTAAGCGAAGCGTAAGCGGGCGTGCAAACCGCGGAGAGGAAGAATACGTGCAGCGAAGAGCGAGGAGCCTGTTCATT